>NZ_FNSM01000001.1:2638500-2944500 GCF_900105415.1 Streptomyces sp. TLI_105
GACGCGGTCGCCGCCAATGTCGTGCTGCGCGGCCCGTCGGGCCGGCCCGGCCCCTGGACCCCGATGCGTGAACTGGCCCCGGGCACCGACCGGTGGGGTGCCGAGGTCACCCCGGACGTCGAGGGCCCGTGGACCTACACCGTGGAGGCCTGGAGCGACCCGGTGGCCACCTGGCGCCACACGGCGAGGATCAAGATCCCGGCCGGGATCGACTCCGAACTGGTCCTCGCCGAGGGGGCCGAGCTGCACGAGCGGGCCGCGAAGGGCGTCCCGAAGAAGGGCGGCGGCCGGGAGGCCGTGCTCGCGGCGGCGGACGTGCTGCGCGACGTGTCCCGCCCGGCTGCCGTGCGGCTCGCGGCGGCGCTCGCCCCGCAGGTGGTCGACGCCCTGGACCGCCACCCGCTGCGCGAACTGCTCTCCGCCTCCCCCGCGTTGCCGCTGCAGGTGGAACGGGAGCGGGCCCTGTTCGGCTCCTGGTACGAGTTCTTCCCGCGCTCGGAGGGCGTCCGGAAGGTGAAGGGGCGGACGGTCCCGGGGAACTTCCGCACGGCGGCCGAGCGGCTTCCGGCGGTCGCGGCGATGGGCTTCGACGTGGTGTACCTGCCGCCGGTGCACCCGATCGGCGAGACCCACCGCAAGGGACCGAACAACTCCCTGTCGGCCGGGCCGAACGACGTCGGCGTGCCGTGGGCGATCGGCTCGCCGGAGGGCGGGCACGACGCGCTCCACCCGGACCTGGGGACCTTCGAGGACTTCGACGCCTTCGTGGCGCGGGCCCGGGAGCTGCGGCTTGAGATCGCCCTGGACTTCGCGCTCCAGTGCTCCCCGGACCACCCGTGGGTGGAGAAGCACCCGGAGTGGTTCCACCACCGGCCGGACGGTTCGATCGCGTACGCGGAGAACCCGCCGAAGAAGTACCAGGACATCTATCCGATCGCGTTCGACAAGGACATGGACGGGATCGTCGCGGAGACGGTGCGGGTGCTGCGGTTCTGGATGGGGCACGGCATCCGGATCTTCCGCGTGGACAACCCGCACACCAAGCCGGTGGTGTTCTGGGAGCGGGTGATCGGCGAGATCAACCGGGCGGACCCGGACGTGATCTTCCTGGCGGAGGCGTTCACCCGTCCCGCGATGATGCGGACGCTCGGCGCGATCGGTTTCCAGCAGTCGTACACGTACTTCACCTGGCGCAACACCAAGGAGGAGCTGACGGAGTACCTCACGGAGCTGTCCGGGGAGACGGCCGCGCAGATGCGGCCGAACCTCTTCGTGAACACCCCCGACATCCTGCACGCCTACCTCCAGGAGGGCGGCCGGCCCGCGTTCGAGGTGCGGGCGGTGCTCGCGGCGACGCTCTCGCCGTCCTGGGGCATGTACGCGGGGTACGAGCTGTGCGAGAACGCCCCGGTGCGGGAGGGGAGCGAGGAGTACCTCGACTCGGAGAAGTACCAACTGAAGCCCAGGGACTGGGAGTCGGCGGAGCGGACCGGGGCGACGATCACCCCGCTCATCACCGCCCTGAACCGGATCAGGCGCCGTCACCCGGCGCTCCGGCGGCTGCGGAACCTCACCTTCCACGACGTCGACAACCCGCAGGTGATCGCGTACTCGAAGCGCTCGGGTTCGAACATCGTTCTGGTGGTCGTCAACCTCGACCCGCACCACACCCAGGAGGCTTCCGTCTCGTTGAACATGCCGGAACTCGGCCTCGACTGGCACGAGACCGTGCCGGTGCGCGACGAGCTCACCGGCGAGACCTATCACTGGGGCAGGACCAGCTACGTGCGCCTGGAACCGGGTGTCGCACCCGCGCACGTCCTCGTCCTGCGACCGTCCCCGCAGACCGGAGGGTCACCCACATCATGACGACCGTCAACGAGCCCGTCCCCGACACCTTCGAGGACACCCCCGCCAAGGACCGTGATCCCGACTGGTTCAAGCGGGCGGTGTTCTACGAGGTCCTCGTCCGCTCCTTCCAGGACAGCAACGGGGACGGCGTCGGCGACCTGAAGGGCATCACGTCCAAACTGGACTACCTCCAGTGGCTGGGCGTGGACTGCCTCTGGCTGCCGCCGTTCTTCAAGTCCCCGCTGCGGGACGGGGGCTACGACGTCGCCGACTACACGTCCGTGCTCCCCGAGTTCGGCGACCTCGCCGACTTCGTGGAGTTCGTCGACGCGGCCCACCAGCGCGGCATGCGCGTGGTCATCGACTTCGTCATGAACCACACCAGCGACCAGCATCCGTGGTTCCAGGAGTCGCGGCGCGACCCGGACGGCCCGTACGGCGACTACTACGTCTGGGCGGACGACGACAAGCAGTACGCCGACGCCCGGATCATCTTCGTCGACACCGAGTCCTCCAACTGGACCTTCGACCCGGTCCGCAAGCAGTACTACTGGCACCGGTTCTTCTCGCACCAACCGGACCTCAACTACGAGAACCCGGCAGTGCAGGAGGAGATCCTCTCCGCGCTGAAGTTCTGGCTGGACCTGGGGATCGACGGCTTCCGGCTCGACGCGGTGCCGTACCTGTACCAGCAGGAGGGCACCAACTGCGAGAACCTCCCGGCCACCCACGCCTTCCTCAAGCGGGTCCGCAAGGAGATCGACGACCACTACCCGGACACGGTGCTGCTCGCCGAGGCCAACCAGTGGCCCGAGGACGTCGTCGACTACTTCGGCGACTTCCGCTCCGGCGGCGACGAGTGCCACATGGCCTTCCACTTCCCGGTCATGCCGAGGATCTTCATGGCCGTGCGGCGCGAGTCCCGCTACCCGGTCTCCGAGATCCTGGCGAAGACCCCGGAGATCCCCTCCGGCTGCCAGTGGGGCATCTTCCTGCGCAACCACGACGAGCTCACCCTCGAGATGGTCACGGACGAAGAGCGCGACTACATGTACGCCGAGTACGCCAAGGACCCGCGCATGCGGGCCAACATCGGCATCCGGCGGCGGCTCGCCCCGCTCCTCGACAACGACCGCAACCAGATGGAGCTGTTCACCGCGCTGCTCTTCTCGCTGCCCGGCTCGCCGGTGCTCTACTACGGCGACGAGATCGGCATGGGCGACAACATCTGGCTCGGCGACCGGGACGGGGTGCGGACCCCGATGCAGTGGACCCCCGACCGGAACGCGGGATTCTCCTCCTGCGACCCGGGGCGGCTCTACCTTCCGGCCATCATGGACCCGGTCCACGGCTACCAGGTGACCAACGTCGAGGCGGGCATGGCCTCGCCGTCCTCGCTCCTCCACTGGACGAAACGGATGATCGAGATCCGTAAGCAGAACCGCGCCTTCGGGACGGGGACGTACACGGAACTCCCGGCTTCCAACCCGGCCGTGCTCGCCTTCCTGCGGGAGGACGGCGACGACCTGGTGCTGTGCGTGAACAACTTCTCGCGCTTCGCGCAGCCCACCGAGCTGGACCTGCGGCGCTTCGACGGCACGCACCCCGTGGAGCTGATCGGCGGGGTGAAGTTCCCGGCCATCGGACAGCTGCCGTACCTCCTGACCCTTGCGGGGCACGGCTTCTACTGGTTCCGTCTCAAGAAGGCCTGAGCGGAAGCCAGTTCCCGCTCGAACCGGGTGGGGCGGTTTCCCCCGTCCCACCCTGGGCACTGTGAACGACACACGATTCAGGTCCATACGGGTTTACTCACCGGACCCGTACGGATCTTCCCTTTCCGACACGTCCCGCACATCCGGACAGTCACAGCCGCCATCCGGGACACTCTGCGCATTTGAACGCATACGAAAGCCACTTGCGCGCCCCGGGGAAAGGACGCGATGCCATGCCGGAGACCGCATCCACCACCCGGGCCCCGGACGCCCTCCTCCCGTCCCTCGCCCCCCTGCTCCACGAATGGCTGCCACGGCAGCGCTGGTTCGCGGGCAAGGGCCGCCGGGTCACCGGATTCACGCTGGACGCGGCCACCGAGCTGCTGCCCCTGGACGGGACCGGACCCGGACTCCTCCACCTCCTCGTACGGGTCGAACAACCCGGCCGCCCGGCCGGGACACCCGCCGACTGCTACCAAGTGCTCCTGGGCGTACGGTCCCAGCTGCCGCCCCGCCTCGCCCCCGCCCTGATCGGGCGGATCCGGCAGGGGCCGCTCGCCGGGCGGGCCGTGTACGAAGGGCTGCGCGATCCGCGGCTCGGCGGCCTCCTCTACGAACGACTCCGCACCCCGGGCCGCACGGGCCCCCTCCGTTTCCACGCCACCACGGCACTGCCACCGGCTCTGGCCCCGCGCATGCTGGACGCGGAACAGTCCAACTCGTCCCTTGTCTATGGCGATTCGTTCATCCTGAAGATCTTCCGGCGCGTCAGTCCCGGAGCCAATCCGGACCTGGAACTGCCGCTCGCCCTCGCCGGAGCCGGCTGCGCCCGGGTCCCGGCACCCGTCGCCTGGTTCGAGTCGGGAGCCTCCACCCTCGGCGTCCTCCAGCCCTACCTGCGGGACTCCCGGGACGGCTGGCGGCTCGCCCTCGACTCGCTCGCCGACGGACGGGACTTCACCACCGAGGCGCGGGCCCTCGGCCGCGCGACGGCCGAGGTCCATCTGGCCCTCGCCGAGGCGCTCCCCACCCGGCGCCTCGCCCGCTCGGAGACCGAGCAGCTGGCCGCCGCGATGGACCGCCGGCTGCACGCGGCGGCCCAGGCGGTACCGGCGCTGCTGCCGCACGTGCCGGGCCTGCGGGCCGTGTTCGCGGCGGCGCGCGGTGGGGGCATGGTGCAGCGCATCCACGGGGACCTGCACCTCGGCCAGACCCTGCGCGGCTCCGACGGGGCCTGGGCCGTCATCGACTTCGAGGGTGAACCCGCGAAGACGCTGGACGAGCGGCGCAGCCCCCAGCCCACCGTCCGCGACGTCGCCGGAATGCTCCGCTCCTTCGACTACGCGGCCCGCACGCACCGGCCCTGGAACCCGGACTGGGCGGCGCGGTGCCGGGCGGCGTACTGCACGGGCTACGCGGAGGCGGCGGGCGCGGATCCCCGGGCGGACCCGGCGCTGCTCCGCGCCTACGAGACGGACAAGGCGGTGTACGAGGTCGTGTACGAGGCGCGCCATCGACCGGACTGGCTCCCGGTCCCCATGTCCGCGATCGAACGCCTGGCGACACCGTGAACCTCCACCCCGACGCCGACCGCGCCCACGGGGGCGGACGCCCCCGCCCACCCCCGTGCGGGCGCGCGCCCGCCGGGGCGGTGCCCCTCCCGCACCCCCGCCGTGTGGGCGCGCACCCGCCTGGGCGGTACCCCTCCCGCCCACCGCCGTGTGGGCAGTCGTTCCGCTGGGGCGAGGGGGCCCCTCGCCCCAGCGGAACGACTGCCCACAACGGGGGTGGGTGGGCACCGACCCGTTCGGAGCAGTCTCCGTGGGCGTCGCACCAGGCCCCGCCTGCGAAAGCAGGACCCGCCCCCCGTTCGGCCGAGTGTCCCCCGTCACCATCGCACCGTTCCGTACCCGTACCCCCTTCCCCTGCCCCCAGGAGGCACCCCCGTGACCGCCCGCTCCGCAGGCAAGACGTCCAGCTCCGTACGGAAGGCGCCGGCGCTCGACCCGGGCGACCGGGCCCGGCTGCTCGCCGGGGAGCATCACGATCCGCACGCCGTGCTCGGCGCGCACCCGGTCAAGGGCGGGGTCGTCATCCGGGCGCTGCGCCCGTGGGCGAAGGAGGTCGCCGTCCTCACCAAGGGCAAGCGCCTCACGATGGACGACGACGGCGACGGGCTCTTCTCGGTGTTCGTCCCGTTGCTGCGCAAGGTGCCCGCGTACGAGTTCCGCGTCCGCTACGACGGGGACGAGCTCGCCCTCCACGACCCGTACCGCTTCCTTCCCTCCCTCGGCGAGCTGGACCTGCATCTGATCGGCGAGGGCCGGCACGAGGAGCTGTGGACGGCGCTCGGCTCCCACCCGATGACCCACGAGGGCGTCGAGGGCACCCGCTTCGCGGTGTGGGCGCCGAACGCGCGCGGGGTCCGGATCACGGGCGACTTCACGCACTGGGACGGCACGGCGCTGCCGATGCGCTCGCTCGGCTCGACGGGCGTGTGGGAGCTGTTCGTGCCGGGGATCGGCGAGGGCACCGTCTACAAGTACGACATCGCGCGGCCCGACGGCTCGCACACCCTGCGCGCGGACCCGATGGCCCGTCGTACGGAGTGCCCGCCGAACACCGCGTCGATCGTCACCGCGTCGCACCACACGTGGGAGGACGCGGAGTGGATGGAGCGGCGCGGGGCGCGTCCGCCGCACGAGGCGCCGATCTCCGTGTACGAAGTGCACCTGGGGTCCTGGCGGCCGGGTCTGACCTACCGCGAGCTGGCCGAGCAGCTGCCCGCGTACGTGCGTGATCTCGGGTTCACGCACGTGGAGCTGATGCCGGTCACCGAGCATCCCTTCGGCGGGTCCTGGGGCTACCAGGTCACCGGGTTCTACGCGCCGACGGCCCGCATGGGCACCCCCGACGACTTCAGGTTCCTCGTCGACGCGCTGCACCGGGCCGGGATCGGCGTGCTGATGGACTGGGTGCCGGCGCACTTCCCGAAGGACGACTGGGCGCTCGCGGAGTTCGACGGGCGTCCGCTGTACGAGCACGAGGATCCGCGCCGTTCGCACCATCCCGACTGGGGAACCCTCGAGTTCGACTACGGCCGCAAGGAGGTGCGGAACTTCCTGGTGGCGAACGCCGTGTACTGGTGCCAGGAGTTCCACATCGACGGTCTGCGGGTGGACGCGGTGGCGTCGATGCTCTACCTCGACTACTCGCGGGAGCACGGCGATTGGGTGCCGAACGAGTTCGGGGGCCGGGAGAACCTGGACGCGGTCCGCTTCCTGCAGGAGATGAACGCCACCGTCTACCGCCGCTGCCCCGGCGTGGTCACCTTCGCCGAGGAGTCGACGGCCTGGGACGGGGTGACGCGGGCGACGGACCAGGTGGGGCCGGGCGGCTTCGGCGGTCTGGGCTTCGGCATGAAGTGGAACATGGGCTGGATGCACGACTCCCTGGAGTACATGCAGAAGGAGCCGGTGCACCGCAAGTACCACCACCACGAGATGACGTTCTCGATGGTGTACGCGTACAGCGAGAACTACATCCTGCCGATCTCGCACGACGAGGTGGTGCACGGCAAGCGGTCCCTGGTGTCGAAGATGCCGGGCGACTGGTGGCAGCAGCGCGCCAACCACCGCGCCTACCTGGGCTTCATGTGGGCGCACCCGGGCAAGCAGCTGCTGTACATGGGGCAGGAGTTCGCGCAGGGCGGCGAGTGGTCGGTGGACCACGGGCCGGACTGGTGGCTCCTCGACCCGGCGTACGGGGCGGAGGCGGACCACCGGGGCGTGCGGGACCTCGTCCGGGACCTGAACACGGTGTACGCGGCGACGCCCTCCCTGTGGGAGCGGGACACCGCTCCGGAGGGCTTCCAGTGGGTGGTGGGGGACGCGGCCGACGACAACGTCTTCGCGTTCCTGCGCTACGACGGCTTCGGTTCGCCGCTGCTCGCGGTGTGCAACTTCTCGCCGGTGGTGCGGCACGACTACCGGGTCGGGGTCCCGGACACGTTCGCGGCCTGGGCGGAGGTGCTGAACACGGACGCGGCGCGGTACGGCGGCTCGGACCTGGTGGGCACCGACCCGGTGAAGACCGAGTCGGTGCCGTGGCACGGCCGTTCGTCGAGCGTGCGGATGACGCTGCCGCCGCTGGCGACGGTCTGGCTCAGGCCCGCGTGACGGCCGGCCTGATCACGCCCATCCGCTGAGTGGCCCGGGTGAGCGCCACGTACAGGTCGTTGACGCCGTGCGTGGCGCCCTCCCGGATGCCGTCGGGGTCGACGACGAGGACGGTGTCGAATTCGAGGCCCTTCGCCTGGCGGGGGTCGAGGAGGACGACCGGGCGGGTGAGGTCGGGCTTCGGGCCGTACGAGGCGTCGGGGAGCGCCGCGATCAGACCCGGGTGGAACTCCGTGGGGGCGATCACGGCGATCCGGCCCTCCTCGCGGAGTTCGGCGGCGACCGCGTCGGCGGCCTCCTTCACCGGGTCGTCCACGGTCCGGTCCCAGGGTTCCACGCCGGTGGAGCGCACCGAGCGGGGCGGTTCGAAGCCGGGGTCGGCGGCCCGGCGCGCCTCGGCGGCGACGGCCATGATCTCGGCGGGGGTGCGGTAGTTGACGCCGAGGCGGACGTGGTCCCAGCGGTCCTCGACGTACGGGCCGAGGATGGACTGCCAGGCGCCGACGCCGGCCGGGTCGCCGGTCTGGGCGGGGTCGCCGACGAGGGTCATGGAGCGGCTGGGGCTGCGGCGCATGAGGAGCCGCCAGGCCATGGCGGAGAGCTCCTGGGCCTCGTCGACGATGATGTGGCCGAAGGCCCAGGTGCGGTCGGCGGCGGCCCGCTCGGCGGCGGTGCGGTGGTCGGCCTCCTCGTGACGCTCGGCGAAGCGTTCGGCGTCGATGATGTCGTGGGCCGAGAGGACCTCGGAGGCGTCCTTGTCGAGTTCCTCCTTGTCCTCGAACTCGTAGGTGCGGGAGGCGAAGGAGACGTCGAGGACGCCCTGCGCGTACTGGATCTGCTTCTGCCGTTCGGCCTCCTCGGCGGCGCGGAGGGCGGAGTCGTCCTCGCCGAGGAGTTCGGCGGCCTCGTCGAGGAGGGGGACGTCGGCGGGGGTCCAGGTGCCGCCGGTGCGCCGGACGGCCTCGATGTCCTCCTCGGGGAGGTGCGTGGGGTCCTCCAGGTAGTTGGCGAGGAAGTCCTGCGGGGTGAGGGGCGGCCAGAGGGTGTCGATCGCCGCGTGGACCTCGGGGTTGGCGGCGATGCCCTTGGCGAGCAGGGCGATGTCGTCGGGGCCGAGGAAGTTGGGGCCGCCGTAGGGGTCGGCGCCGATGCGGTCGGCGAGCTGCTCGGCGAGGGCGTCGAGGATGCGGAAGACGAAGTAGGGGCGGGCGAGGTTGTGCGGGAGGAAGGTCTCGCGGGCCTTGTGGCGGGCTTCGAGGGCCATGTCCCAGTCGATGACCAGGTCGCCGTCCTCGTGCGGGACGATCAGCGGTTCGCCGCGCTCGGGGACCTGCTGGCGGTCCCGTACGGCCGCGGCGAGGGCGTCGGCCATGGCGGCGGCGCCCTTGACGGCGGCGGCGCGCGGGGTGTCGGTGCCGGTGGCGTGGACGCCGGGGAAGAGCTCGGCGGGGGTGGCGAGGAGGACGCCGGTCTCGCCGAGGGAGGGCAGGACGTTGCCGATGTAGCCGAGGAAGGCGGGGTTGGGGCCGACGATGAGGACGGCCCGCTTGGCGAGCTGCTCGCGGTGCGCGTAGAGGAGGTACGCGGCGCGGTGCAGGGCGACGGCGGTCTTGCCGGTGCCGGGGCCGCCCTCGACGACGAGGACCCCGCGGTGCGGGGAGCGGATGATGGCGTCCTGCTCGGCCTGGATGGTCTGCACGATGTCGTGCATGCGGCCGGTGCGGGCGGCGTCGAGGGCGGCGAGCAGCACCTCGTCGGCGTCCCGGCTCTCGTGGCCGGTGCGGGTGGCGTCGGCGAGGTCGAGGACCTCGTCGTGGAGGGAGACGACCTCGCGGCCCTTGGTGGTGATGTGCCGGCGGCGGGAGAGGCCCATCGGCTCGTACCCGGTGGCGAGGTAGAAGGGGCGGGCGATCTCGGCGCGCCAGTCGACGACGAGCGGGGTGCGGTTCGGGTCGTCCTCGCGGATGCCGAGCCGGCCGATGTGGTGGTCGCGGCCGTCCTTGAAGACGAGCCGGCCGAAACAGAGACCGCTCTCCCCGGCGTTGAGCGCGGAGAGCAGCCCGGACTGCTCGGCGACCATCACGTCCCGTTCGAGCCGTCCCTGGCTGCTGCCGACCCCGGGGGTGCGCAGCGCCTGCTCGACGGCGGCCTCGGCCTGGTCCCTCAGGTCGTCGAGTCGTGCGTAGAGATCGGTGATGAATCTCTGTTCATTCCGAAATTCCTCGGTTGACAATTCGACTCCCGGCGCGATACAGTGCGTTTATTGAACTTCTCCGTGTTTTCGGTGTGCCCGGACACGGAATCCATCAATATACGCGAAGCAATACCCCGACTGTCAATTCTAGTCGGGGTATTTCTGTATGCCTCGGCGTGCCGCGGCGCCGGACCGTCTCAGCCCGGCGCGTCCTCCAGTTCCGCCAGGAGGCGCCGCTTCGGGCGGGCGCCGACGATCGACGCGGGACACGAGTCCCCCGCCGGGTGCCCCGCGCACAGGCAGTCGACGAGCGGCCGGCTCTCCGATGCGCATGTCCCCGACGGTGGGCCTTGACGCCGACGTCAAGGCAAGGAGTCAGCGTGCCACCGTCGGCAGGAGGGGTTTGCGGACCACCGGGGAGGACAGCACGATCGAGGTCGTGGTCCGGCCGAGGGCCGAGGTCTGCTCCAGGATCTCTTCCAGGTGGACGGTGTCGGTGACGGCCACCTTCAGGATCCAGCAGTCCTCGCCGACCACGTGGTGGACCTCCAGGACCTCCGGGCGCGCGGTCAGCTCCAGGGTGCGGGGGTGCTTCAGGTTGTAGCCGCCGTGCGGGTTCACCCGGATGAAGGCCTGGATGCCGTAGCCGAGCACGGCCGGCGAGACGTGCGCGCCGTAGCCGGTGACCGCCCCACCCGCCTCCAGGCGGCGGACCCGTTCGGTGACGGCCGCGGGGCTCAGCCGGACGCGGCGGCCGAGCTCGCTGAGCTTGATGCGGCCGTCGGTCTGCAGGAGGTCCAGGATCTGCCGGTCGATGGGGTCGAAAGCGGCCGCCGAGGTTTCGTCGGTGGCGGTGCGCGAATGCCGTGGTTCCTTCGGCGGAACGACCTGCACTCCCATGTTTCCCCCTTCGATCGGCGAGCGCACAACGTAACACTTGTCCGCAGAGGCAAGGGAGTTGAGATTCATGGACGTTCTGGTCATCGGCGGGAACCGCTATTTCGGAAAGCGGCTCATCGCGCTGCTGCGGGAATCCGGGCACCGGATCACGGTGCTCAACCGGGGTTCTTCCCCGGCCCCGGAAGGAATCGAGCAGCTGGTCGCCGACCGCGACGACGAGAAAGCGCTCGCATCCGTTCTCGCGGACCGTTCCTTCGACGTCGTCGTGGACCAGGTCTGCTACACGCCGCGCCAGGCCGAGATCGCCCGGCGCGTGTTCGCGACGCGCACCCGGCGCTATGTGATGACGTCGACGGTCGAGGTCTACGAGTACGAGGACTCGGCCGAGCCGGTCGCCGAGTCCGCCCTCGACCTGGCCACCGTGACCGTCGACACGGGCCTGCCCTGGGAGGACCCCGAGTTCCTCGACGCGCACTACGGGGAGGGGAAGCGGCAGGCCGAGGCGGTCTTCGCGGCGGGGACGCCGTTCGCCTGGGCCTCGGTGCGGGTGGCGCACGTCCTGGGCGGCACGGACGACTTCACCGGCCGGCTCGACCACTACGCGCGGCGCATCCGGGCGGGCGAACCCATCGCCGTGCCGGTGGTGAACCACCCGGCGACCTATGTGTACGTGGAGGAGATCGCCGCGTTCCTCGCCTGGGCGGTCCGGGCGGACTTCACCGGGCCGGTGAACGCGCACTCCCACTCCCCGCTCACCACCGCCGACCTCTGCGCGGAGATCGAGAAGCTGGTGGGCGGCCGGACCGTCTTCCAGGAGGTGGAGGTCGGCGAGGTCTCTCCGTTCTCCTTCGCCCGCTCGTACGGCATGTCCAACTCCCGCGCCGTCTCCCTCGGTTACTCCTTCACGGACTCCGGCGAGTGGCTGGCGAAGGCCGTCTCCGAGACGATCGGGGCGGCGCTCTGATGCGATACCGGATGCTGGGAGACGTACGCGTCGGAGCCGTGGGGCTCGGCACGATGCCGCTCTCCATCGAGGGCCGCCCGGACGAGGCGCGGGCCGTCGCCACCGTGCACGCCGCGCTGGACGCGGGGGTGACCCTCCTCGACACCGCCGACTCCTACCACCCGCCGGGCGGCACACCGGGCGAGGGCGAGCTCCTCGTCGGGCGGGCCCTCGCCTCGTACGGCGGCGGCACGGACGACGTGCTCGTCGCCACCAAGGGCGGCCGGGGGCGTACGGCCGACGGCGGCTGGACCGTGGACGGCCGGCCCGAACACCTGCGGCGGGCCGCGGAGGGCTCGGCGCGGCGGCTCGGCGGCGGCGCGATCGGCCTCTACCAGCTGCACAAGCCGGACCCGGCCGTCCCGTACGCCGAATCCCTCGGCGCGGTACGGGAGTTGCTGGACGCGGGTACGGTGCGGCTGGCGGGGATCTCGAACGTGGACGCCTCCCAGATCCGGCTGGCCCGCGAGATCCTCGGCGACCGGCTGGTCTCCGTACAGAACCGCTACTCCCCCGCGGTGCGGGACAGCGAGGCGGAGCTGCGGCTCTGCGCCGAACTCGGCCTCGCCTTCCTGCCGTGGAGCCCGCTGGGCGGGATCTCCCGCAGCTCCCTGGACGGGGCGTCCGCCCTGGAGGAGGACCCGGAGTTCGGCGCCTTCCACCGCGTGGCCCGGGCGCACGGCGTCAGCCCCCAGCGAGTGGCCCTCGCCTGGCTCCTGACCCGCTCGGAAACGGTCCTCCCCATCCCGGGCGCCAGCCGCCCGGAAACGGCCCGGGACTCGGCGGGGGCGGCGACCCTGCGGCTCTCTCCGGAGGACCTGGCGTCCCTGAACGCGCGCTGAGGGGCGCGCTCGCCGGGGCCGCGGTGGCCCAGCTTGTGGGCGCCCTCCCGCTGTGGGGCACGCCCTCGCCACCCCGTTGTGGGCGCCCCTTCCGCCGGGACGGCGCCCACCCTTCGAGCCCCCGTTGCGGGCACGCCGGCTGGGGGGCACCCCCCAGGCGCAGGCCCCACACGGGCGGGGGCGGGGGCACCGCCCCGGCGGGCGCGCCCACACGAGGGTGTGCCGGGGGCACCGCCCGCGCGGGGGCTCGCCGGGCGCGGTCCGTGCGGGGCCCCAGGTCCGGGCACCCCCCCTGGGGGGGGTCAGACGCCCGCGCGGGCCCTCTCCTCGCCCTCGTCCGTGCGCTGGTCCGGGACCGCCGTCGCCCCGTGGTCGTCCACGAGGGTCGTCTCGTCGAAGGGCGCCCGCCCCGCGAGGACCTCCGTGACCCGCGCCTTGTCGATCTCCTTCGTCCACGTGCCGACGAGCACCGTCGCGACCGCGTTGCCCGCGAAGTTGGTGAGGGCGCGCGCCTCGCTCATGAAGCGGTCGATGCCGACGATGAGGCCGACCCCGTCGACCAGGTCGGGCCGGTGCGACTGGAGGCCGCCCGCGAGCGTGGCGAGCCCCGCCCCGGTGACGCCCGCCGCACCCTTCGAGGCGATGATCATGAACACGAGGAGCGAGATCTGCTCGCCGATCGACAGCGGGTCGCCCATCGCCTCGGCGGTGAAGAGCGAGGCCATCGTCAGGTAGATCGCGGTGCCGTCGAGGTTGAAGGAGTAGCCGGTCGGCACGGTGATGCCGACGACCGGCTTGCTGACGCCCAGGTGCTCCATCTTCGCGATGAGCCGGGGCAGCGCGGACTCCGAGGAGGAGGTGGAGAGGATCAGCAGGAACTCGCGGCCCAGGTACCTCAGGAGGGCCCAGATGTTGATCCCGGCGATCAGCCGGAGCAGCGCGCCGAGGACCACGAAGACGAACAGCCCGCAGGTCACGTAGAAGCCGATCATGATGACGGCCAACGACTTCAGGGCCGCGGCGCCCGTCGCGCCGACGACGGCCGCGATGGCGCCGAACGCGCCGACCGGCGCGGCCCACATGATCATGCCGAGGATGCGGAAGACGAGCCGCTGGATGTGCCCGATGCCGCGCAGGACGGGCTCCCCGGCGGTGCCCATGGCCTGGAGCGCGAAGCCGGCGAGGAGGGCGACGAGGAGGGTCTGCAGGACCTCGCCGCCGGTGAAGGCGGAGACGAGGGTGGTCGGGATGATCCCGAGCAGGAAGTCCGGGGTCGACTCGTGCGCGCCCTCGGCCTGCTTGGCGCCGGCCTCGGCGAGCTCCTTGGTGAGGTGGAGCCCGGAGCCGGGCTCCAGGAGGTTGCCGACGAGCAGACCGATCGCGAGTGCGACGGTCGACATCACGAGGAAGTAGCCGAGGGCGAGGCCGCCGACGGCACCGACCTTCGCGGCCTTCCGGACCGAGCCGACGCCGAGCACGATCGTGCAGAAGATGATCGGCGAGATCATCATCTTGATCAGGTTGACGAAGCCGGTGCCCAGCGGCTTGAGCTCGACGGCGACGCCCGGCGCCAGGAACCCGACCGTGATGCCGAGCAGTACGGCGCCGATGACGGCGAGATACAGATAGTGGGTGCGGTCCCGGCGTGCGGCCACGGGGTCCTCCTCGTGCTGATGGGTGTCCACGTCCCGGTGGACCTCCGCGACTATCCACCAGCCTGTGACCGGGGTCACGGTTGCGTGCGTTTCGTTCACGAGGGGAAGGGCACGATTCGGGAACGCGGTGCCGCCGCGCACATTCCCACGTGCACACTTACCCGCATGCGCCGCATGCGTCTTCCCCTCCCCCGCCCCCGCAGCCTGGCCGGCCAGCTCTTCGCGATGCAGGTCGTGCTCGTGGCCGTCGTCGTGGCGGGGTGCGCGGTCTTCGCGTACGTCACGGACCTCGCGCAGGCCGAGGAGACCGCGCGGCGCCAGTCCACGGCGACCGCCGCCGCCGTCGCCGACTCCCCGTCCGTGGTCGCCGCCGCCCGCTCCGTCGATCCGACGGCCGCCCTCCAGCCGTACGCGGAGTCGCTGCGCCGCCACGCGGGCGTCGCCTTCGTGGTGATCATGGCCCCGGACGGCACCCGCTGGACGCATCCCGAGCCGGCGCAGATAGGCCGCACGTACCTCGGGCACATCGAGCAGGCGCGGCAGGGCCGGCTCTACTCCGAGACGCACCTGGGCGTCCTGGGCCCCTCCGTACGGACGGTGGCGCCCGTCCTCGACCACGGCCGGGTCGTCGCCCTGGTCAGCGCGGGCATCACGATCGACAAGATCAGCGAGCAGGTACGGGAGCAGGTGACCGCCCTGCTCGGCATGGCGGGCGCGGCGCTCGCGCTCGGCGGAGCGGGAACGTACGTCGTGAACGCGCGCCTGCGCCGCCACACGCACGGCATGAACGCCACGGAGCTGAGCCGTATGCACGACTACCACGAGGCCGCGCTGCACGCCGTGCGGGAAGGGCTCGTGATGCTCGACGGAGGGCGGCGGATCGCCCTCATCAACGACGGCGCGCGGGAGCTCCTGGGCCTGGACGAAGGGGTCGTCGGGCGCCCGGCCGCGGACCTCGGCCTGCCGGCCTCGCTGACCGGCGCGCTGCTCTCCTCGGAGCCGCGCGTCGACGAGACGCACCTGACGGCCGACCGGGTGCTGGTGGTCAACACCCGCCCGGTGGTGGGCGGGGAGCGGCGCGGCACCGTCGTCACGCTCCGGGACCGCACCGAACTCCAGGCGCTCTCCGGCGAGCTGGACTCCGAGCGGGGCTTCACGGAGGCCCTCCGCTCCCAGGCCCACGAGGCGGCGAACCGGCTGCACACGGTCGTCTCGCTCATCGAACTGGGCCGGGTGGCGGAGGCGGTGGAGTTCGCGACGGCGGAGCTGGAGCTCGCCCAGGCGCTCACCGACCGCGTCGTCGACGCCGTCGGCGAACCGGTCCTCGCGGCGCTGCTGCTCGGCAAGGCGGCGCAGGCCAACGAGCGGGGCGTGGAGCTGGTCCTCACCGAGGACAGCCACATCGACGACGGCCGGGTCCCGGCGGCCCTGCCCTCCCGGGACCTGGTGACGATCCTGGGCAACCTCATCGACAACGCGGTGGAGGCGGCCGGCGGGACCCCGCACGCGCGCGTGACGGTCACGGTCGCCGCCCGCGCGGGCGACGGCGAGCTGCTGCTCCGCGTCGGCGACAGCGGCCCGGGCGTCCGCCCCGCCGACCGGGAGGCGGTCCTCGGCCGCGGCTGGTCCACCCGAGGCCCCGGCCGCGGCCTCGGCCTGGCCCTGGTGGGCCAGGCGGTCTCCCGCGCCTCTGGCACCCTGCACCTCGCGGAGGCGGAGGAGGGCGGCGCCCAGTTCACCGTCCGCCTGCCCCTGCGAGGGGAGGCCGGGGCAGGGGCGGAGGAAAGGGACGGGGCGCGCGTGGGGGACGCAAGACCCGCCGAAGCCCTGGGCGGGGCCGGGCACCCGGGCCACGCCGATGCCCCGGCCGGGCCCGGCCACCCAGGCCACGCCGAAGCCCCGGCCGGGCCCCGGCACCGGGGCCAGGCCGAAAGCCCGGACGCTCCCGAACACCTGGGCCACGCCGAAGACCCGGACACCCCCGAACAGCCGCGCCGGGGCGAGGACCCGGCCGGGCCCGGCACCCCGGGGGCCGGCCTCGACCCGGCCGCGCCGGGCACGGCCGGCGCCCCCCGCAGCCTCGCGCACCCGGGCGGCCCCGGTGGCCCGGGCCAGTTCGTGCGCCCCGGCGGCGCCGCCGACACCGAGCCGGCCGGGGGTTCCCGGGCTTCCGGGGCCACCGGAGCGACCGGGACCACCGGGACCACCGGGACCACCGAGGCCACCGAGGCCACCGAGGCCACCGAGGTGGTCAACGCGGAGGTGGCCCCGTGAGTGCGCAGCCCCTCCGCGTTCTCGTCGTCGAGGACGACCCCGTCGCCGCCGACGCCCACGCGCTCTACGCCGGGCGTGTCGAGGGCTTCGCCGTCGTCGGGGTCGCGCACTCGCGGGCCGAGGCCGTGCGGGTCCTCGACCGGATGCCGGTCGACCTGATCCTGCTCGACCTCTACCTGCCCGACGGCCACGGCCTCCAGCTGCTGCGGGCCCTGCGGGCCGCCGGCCACTCCGCGGACGTCATCGCCGTGACCTCCGCCCGCGACCTGGCCGTCGTCCGCGAGGGCGTGTCCCTCGGCGTCGTCCAGTACGTCCTGAAGCCGTTCGCCTTCGCCACCCTGCGGGACCGGCTCGCCCGGTACGCCGAGTTCCGGGCGGCCGCCGGGGAGGCCTCCGGCCAGGACGAGGTGGACCGGGCCCTCGCCGCGCTCCGGGCCCCGCACCCCGCCACGCTCCCCAAGGGCCTCAGCGCCCCGACGCTCGAAGCCGTCACGCGCACCCTCCGGTCCACCCCGGCGGGGCTCACCGCCGCCGAGGCGGGCACGGCCGTCGGGATCTCCCGGATCACCGCCCGTCGCTACCTCGAACACCTGGTCACGGAGGGCCGGGCCGTGCGCGCCCCGCAGTACGGGCAGATCGGGCGCCCCGAGCTCCAGTACCGCTGGCTCGACCGGCCGGGCCGCGGTTACTGACCGGTTCCGACGTTCCTACGACGCCGTGCGTTGGGGGAACGAACCGTAGCCAGCCGTCACCTTCCGCGCCTACCGTGACCGAGTGCACCAACCCTCCCCTCCCTTCGACGCCTCGGCCGCGCGCCGCCTCCGCGAAGGCCTCGGCATGGCCCCCGGTCACGTCGCCTACGGCCTGCGGGCGCAGTACGGCCTCTTCGTCGATCCCGAGACCGTCGCCGCCT
Source organism: Streptomyces sp. TLI_105 (assembly GCF_900105415.1). Taxonomy (GTDB): domain Bacteria; phylum Actinomycetota; class Actinomycetes; order Streptomycetales; family Streptomycetaceae; genus Streptomyces. The sequence continues at coordinate 2,656,023 of NZ_FNSM01000001.1, forward strand.
GGGAGCGCGGCCTGGCGATCCCGAACGAGCAGGAGCTCACCGCCCTCGCGGGCGTCCTGTGGTGCTCCCCCGCGGACCTCATCGCCGCCGCCTCCACCCTGCGCGAGCACCGGGTCGCGCGCGGGCTCTCCGTCGAGGAGCTCGCCCGGCGGGTGGGCATGGCGACCCACGCGTACCAGCGGATGGAGGAAGAGGGCCGCTGGCGCGGCACCGAACGCCAGACGGTCGCCCTCGCCGAGGCGCTCGCCCTCGGCCCGCGCGCCCTGATCACCGCGACCGGCGGCGCCGAAGCCCTCGCCGAGCTGCTGCGCGACGCGGCGACCACCCGCTGGCAGGCGTACGTGAAGCCGACCGTGAAGCTGGTGCCGCTGCCGAAGCGGATCGTGGAGTCCGCGCTCCAGCAGCTCCACTCGGACTACCACACCCGGATGACGGCGATCAGCAGCTGGGGCGCCCCGGGGACGACCGGCGACGAGGGGCGCGCCTACCTGGACGAGATCACCGACCACTTCTGGGCGGCGGTCGGCCCGTAGATCATCCGGGGCCGCAGGCCGTACATTGGCGGCCGTGAGACGACACATACCCTTCGACCGACTCCACAACTTCCGTGACCTGGGCGGCTATCGGACCGCCGACGGCGGGACCGTGCGGTGGGAGACCCTCTACCGCTCCGACTCCCTCGGCAAGCTCGCGGACGCCGGCCCGGCCGACCTGGAGCGCTTCCGCGCGCTGGGCGTGGGCACGGTGATCGACCTGCGCTACCCGTGGGAGATCGCTGGCAAGGGCCGCCTGCCTGAGACCGAGGAGGTCTCCTGGCACAACCTCTCCATCGAGCACCGCCCCTACGACCAGGAGGCGATCGACCCCGCCCTCGACCCCTGGCGCTATCTCGCCGACCGTTTCGCCGAGGTCGCCGAGGACGGGGCGGAGGAGCTCCGCGCGGCCCTGGAGCTGATCGCCGCCGCCGAGGGGCCGCTCGTCTTCCACTGCGCCTCCGGGAAGGACCGCACGGGTCTGCTCGCGGCCGTCGTCCTCGACCTCCTGGAGGTCCCGGACGAGGAGATCCTCGCCGACTTCGCGCTCACCGAGCTGGCCACGGAGCGGCTGATCGCCGACTGGCGGGCCGCGCACCCGGGCCGGGAGCCGCGCTGGCCGGGCTACGGCCGGGCGCCCGCCGACGTCATCCGGCTGTTCCTCGCGGACCTGCGCGAGCGGTACGGCTCGGTGTACGCGTACGCCACCGGCCACGTCGGGCTCGACCCGGCGGTGGTGACGGCGCTCAAGGCCCGTCTGGTCGAGGCTGCCTGAGGCCCCGCCGGGGCCGCGGTCTTCAGTTCCGCCGGTCGAAGTCGAAGAGCTGCCCGGCCGCGTCCGGCGCGCAGGGCGCCTGGGCGAGCCGCGCCCAGGCGGCCGAGCGGTCGCCGACGACGGTGACGCAGCTGCCGGGGGTCGCGGAGCCCACCGGGACGATCCGGTAGCCCTCGACGGGGGTGCCGTACGCCTCCAGGGCGAAGGACTCGACCCGGGTCGGGTCGCCGCACTCGGAGTCCTCGTACGCGGCGCCGGGTGTCCGGCCGCCCGAGGGGAGGCCGGAGCAGCCGGGGCCGAAGTCGGGGTGGTCCGAAACGATCCTCCACCGGCCGCCGCCCGCCTCCGCCAGCGAGTAGCGCGGGAGGCCGGCGGCGGCGCACGGCAGCTGGTGGATCTGGCCGGTGCGGGTGCCGCGCCGCTCGCCGAGGCAGAAGTCGGTGCCGGCCACCCGGATCCGGACGTCCCCGGCGGCGGGGGCGGTGGGGGTACGGGGCGGATGCCCGGCGTGCCCGTCCCGCAGGAAGGCGACGACGCTGACCCCGGCCAGCACGAGCCCGGCGAGCGCGACGGCCGCGACGAGGACGCGGCGTATCCGGGAGCCGGGACCGGACGGGAAAACGGGACCGGGCGGGGAACCCGGCCCGGACAGGGAGCCCGGCCCGCACGGGGCACCGGCCTCGGACCGGGAACCGCTCGCACCGCCACCGCCGGGACCGCCCACGCCGGGAGCACTTCCCGCACTGCCCGCCCCGGGAGCACTGCCCGCACCGCCCGCACCGGGAGCACCATCGCCGCCGAGACCGCCAGGGCCACCCGGACCATCAGAGCCGTCAGAGCCGTCGGCGACCCCGGCACCGGGACCGTCGGCGGCTTCGGGCCGGGCGGGGGCTTCGTCGGAGCCCGTCCGGGCCGCCCCGTACGCCCCCCGCCCCGCCAGCTCCCTCCGTACCGTCCGCCAGTGCTCCGCCTCACCGTCTTCGACGCCGCAGGCGCGGACGAAGGTGGTGAGCAGTTCCTCTCGGGGCAGGGTCGGGCGGGCCAGCATGTTCGCCACCGTGGAGCGGGGCAGGACGTCGCCGTGCGTCTCCGCGCGTGCCGACAGCTCGCGGTAGGTCAGGCCCGACCAGTCCTTGAGGGCCTGGAGGCACGCGAGGAACTCGGCGGGGTTCCGTACCTCCCGTGGGTCAGGAGCCTGCTCCCCCGGCGTCATCCGCGCGTCCCCCTTCCCGCCGGACAAGGTTGGGACATGTCCGGGACAGCCCCAAGCCTTGTTGATCTCGCGCCGGGGCTCAAGAGTGGAATCCGGCATTTCCGGGGGGGGAGTGCCGGGCACAGCGGGGTGGCCCCGACCGTCCACGGGGGGGACGGTCGGGGCCACCCGGGTCGTCCCGTGTCCCGGAGGGCCCCGCCCCGGCCGTCTCGAGTCCTGGAAAGTCCTGGAAGGACCCCGTCCCGGCTAGAAGACCGACTCCGCCTCGCGCATGCGGTCCTCGGGGACCCTCTTGAGCTGGGTCACGGCCTCGGCCAGCGGCACCATCTCGACGTTCGTGCCGCGCAGCGCGGTCATCCGGCCGAAGTCGCCGCGGTGGGCCGCCTCCACCGCGTGCCAGCCGAAGCGGGTGGCGAGCACCCGGTCGTACGCGGTCGGCGTGCCGCCGCGCTGGACGTGGCCGAGGATGACCGGGCGGGCCTCCTTGCCGAGGCGCCGCTCCAGCTCGACGGCGAGCTGGTTGCCGATGCCCTGGAAGCGCTCGTGGCCGAACTGGTCGATCTCGCCCTTCTTGTAGTCCATGGAGCCCTCGGCCGGGTGGGCGCCCTCGGCGACGCAGATGACGGCGAACTTCTTGCCGCGGGCGAAGCGCTCCTCGACCATCTTGACGAGGTCGTCGACCTGGAAGGGGCGCTCGGGGAGGCAGATGCCGTGCGCGCCGCCGGCCATGCCGGATTCGAGGGCGATCCAGCCGGCGTGGCGGCCCATCACCTCGACGACCATCACCCGCTGGTGGGACTCGGCGGTGGTCTTGAGGCGGTCCATGGCCTCGGTGGCGACGCCGACGGCGGTGTCGAAGCCGAAGGTGCGGTCCGTGGAGGAGATGTCGTTGTCGATGGTCTTCGGGACGCCGACGACGGGCATGCCGGCCTCGGAGAGCATCCGGGCGGCGGTCAGGGTGCCTTCGCCGCCGATGGGGATGAGGACGTCGATGCCGTACGTGCGGGCCAGGTCGGAGGCGGAATCGGCGGCCTCGCGGAGCCGGTTCCGCTCCAGGCGGGCGGAGCCGAGGATGGTGCCGCCTCGGGCGAGGATGCCGCTGACGGCGTCGAGGTCGAGGGGGCGGTAGTGGCCGTCGAGGAGGCCCTTGAACCCGTCCTCGAAGCCGATGACTTCGTCGTTGTGGCCGGTCAGCGCCCGGTGCACGACCGACCGGATCACTGCGTTCAGGCCGGGGCAGTCGCCGCCTGCGGTGAGAACTCCGATGCGCATCGTGCTTGGTCTCCTGCTCGGTCGCGGTCCGTTGTGAGCCACCACGATTCTCCCACGCGCCGCCTGACGGACGCGTTCCCCGCCCGTCCGCGCGTCCTTGCCGGTGACCCCGCGGAGGCCTTTCGCCCCGGGTTTCCGGGCCTTTCGTCCGGGGGGCGACGTAACCATCGGCGGGGGTATTGTCAAGGGGGTGATGCCGCCCTATCGGGGCTTTCTGAGCACTGTCGATTGACGCACGGGCCGCGGATCGGTGCCCCGAGAGCACCGCTCGGCCCCTTCCGCAGGACTGGACAGGAGACCACGGCGTGACGCGCAGCGTGTACGTGACCGGGATCGACCGCGGTGACGGCCGCCAGGTCGTCGAGCTGGGAGTCATGGAGCTCCTCACCCGCCAGGTGGACCGGGTGGGGGTGTTCCGTCCGCTGGTGCACCACCGTCCCGACCGGCTCTTCGATCTGCTGCGCGCCCGCTACCGGCTCTCGCAGGACCCCTCTTCGGTCTACGGCATGGACTACCACGAGGCCTCGGCGCTCCAGGCCGAGCGGGGCACCGACGAGCTGGTCTCCCAGCTGGTCGACCGCTTCCACGCCGTCGCCCGCGACTACGAGGTCGTCCTCGTCCTCGGCACCGACTTCGCCGCCACCCAGCTCCCCGACGAGCTCGCGCTCAACGCGCGCCTCGCCAACGAGTTCGGCGCCTCCGTCATCCCGGTGGTCGGCGGCAAGGGCCAGACCGCCGAGTCCGTACGGGCCGAGGCGCGCAACGCCTTCCGGGCGTACGACGGGCTCGGCTGCGACGTGCTCGCGATGGTCGTCAACCGGGTGTCCGGCGAGGACCGCGAGCCCATCGCCGAGCGGCTCGGGGCCCGGCTCCCGGTGCCCTGCTACGTGCTGCCCGACGAGCCGGCGCTCGCCGCGCCCACGGTCGCCCAGATCACCCACGCGCTGGGCGCCTCCGTCGTCCTCGGCGACGACGCGGGGCTGGCGCGGGACGCGCTCGACTTCGTCTTCGGCGGCGCGATGCTGCCGAACTTCCTCAAGGCGCTGACCCCGGGCTGTCTCGTCGTCACCCCCGGGGACCGGGCCGACCTGGTCGTCGGCGCGCTCGCCGCGCACTCGGCGGGCACCCCGTCGATCGCCGGCGTGCTGCTCACCCTGAACGAGCGGCCCGACGACGAGATCCTGACCCTGGCGGCCCGCCTCGCGCCCGGCACGCCGGTCATCTCCGTGCCCGGCACCAGCTTCCCGACGGCGGCCGAGCTGTTCTCCCTCGAAGGCAAGCTGAACGCCGCCACCCCGCGCAAGGCGGAGACCGCCCTCGGTCTCTTCGAGCGGCACGTGGACACCACCGACCTCCTCAAGCGGATCTCGGTGGCGCGCAGCGGCCGGGTCACACCGATGATGTTCGAGCACGAACTGCTCGAACAGGCCCGGGCCGACCGGCGCCGGGTGGTGCTGCCGGAGGGCACCGAGGAGCGGGTGCTGCGCGCGGCGGACGTGCTGGTCCGTCGTGACGTCTGCGATCTGACGCTGCTCGGCGACGTCGAGGCCATCCGCAAGAAGGCCGCCGATCTGAGCGTGAACCTGGGCGACACGCAGCTGATCGATCCGCAGACCTCGGAGCTGCGCGACTCCTTCGCCGAGAAGTACGCGGCGCTGCGGGCCCACAAGGGCGTCACCGTCGAGCTGGCGTACGACGTCGTCTCGGACGTGAACTACTTCGGCACCCTGATGGTGCAGGAGGGTCTCGCCGACGGCATGGTGTCGGGGTCCGTGCACTCCACGGCGGCGACGATCCGGCCCGCGTTCGAGATCATCAAGACGAAGCCGGACGCGTCGATCGTCTCCTCGGTGTTCTTCATGTGCCTCGCCGACAAGGTCCTCGTGTACGGCGACTGCGCGGTCAACCCGGATCCGAACGCCGAGCAGCTGGCGGACATCGCCGCCCAGTCGGCGGCGACCGCGGCCCGCTTCGGGGTGGAGCCGCGGATCGCGATGCTCTCGTACTCCACCGGGACCTCGGGCTCCGGCGCGGACGTCGACAAGGTGCGGGAGGCGACGAAGCTGGTCCGCGAGGCGCGTCCGGAGCTGCGGATCGAGGGCCCGATCCAGTACGACGCGGCCGTCGAGCCGTCCGTGGCGGCGACGAAGCTGCCGGGTTCGGAGGTGGCGGGTCAGGCGACCGTGCTGATCTTCCCGGACCTCAACACGGGCAACAACACCTACAAGGCCGTGCAGCGTTCGGCCGGCGCCGTGGCGGTCGGCCCGGTGCTTCAGGGTCTGCGCAAGCCCGTGAACGACCTCTCGCGCGGCGCGCTCGTCAGCGACATCGTCAACACGGTCGCCATCACGGCGATCCAGTCCCAGGCCCAGGAGCTCCCGGCATGACCCCTCCCACCCGTGTACTGGTCCTCAACTCCGGCTCCTCGTCGGTGAAGTACCAGCTGCTCGACATGCGTGACGACAGCCGCCTGGCGCAGGGGCTGGTGGAGCGGATCGGCGAGGAGACCTCGCGGATCGTGCACACCCCGCTCCGGGGCGGTGGCGAGAGGCGCGAGAGGAACGGGCCGATCCCGGACCACGCGGCCGCGCTGAAGGCGGTCGCCGAGGAGCTGGCGACGGACGGTCTGGGTCTCGACTCCCCCGAGCTGGCGGCGATCGGCCACCGGGTGGTGCACGGCGGGCTGCGGTTCACGGAGCCGACGGTGATCGACGAGGAGGTGCTCGCGGAGATCGAGCGGCTCGTGCCGGTGGCGCCGCTGCACAATCCGGCGAACCTGGTGGGCATCCGTACGGCGATGGCGATGCGCCCGGACCTGCCGCAGGTGGCGGTCTTCGACACCGCCTTCCACACGACGATGCCGGAGTCCGCGGCGCGGTACGCGATCGACGTGGAGACGGCCGACGCGCACCGGATCCGCCGGTACGGCTTCCACGGCACCTCGCACGCGTACGTCTCGCGGGAGACGGCAAGACTGCTGGGCAAGGAGCCGGAGGAGGTGAACGTGATCGTGCTGCACCTGGGGAACGGCGCCTCGGCGTCGGCGGTGCGGGGCGGCCGGTGCGTGGACACCTCGATGGGTCTGACGCCGCTCGAGGGCCTGGTCATGGGCACCCGCTCGGGCGACATCGACCCGGCGGTGACCTTCCACCTGAAGCGGGTGGCGGGAATGTCGACGGACGAGATCGACATGCTGCTGAACAAGAAGTCGGGTCTCGTGGGGCTCTGCGGCGACAACGACATGCGGGAGATCCGCCGGCGGATCGAGGAGGGCGACGAGCGGGCGGCGCTGGCCTTCGACATCTACGTGCACCGGCTCAAGAAGTACATCGGGGCGTACTACGCGGTGCTCGGCCGGGTGGACGCGGTGGCGTTCACGGCGGGGGTCGGTGAGAACGCGGCGCCGGTGCGGGAGGCTGCGATCACGGGTCTGGAGGAGCTCGGGCTCGCGGTGGACGCGGACCTGAACTCCGTGCGTTCCGACGAGGCCCGGATCATCTCGCCGGTGTACGCGCGGGTGGCGGTCGCCGTGGTGCCGACGGACGAGGAGCTGGAGATCGCGCGCCAGAGTCACGCGCTCGTTCTGGAAGGGGCGAGCTCGAACGAGTGAACGCCTGAGCGGGCCCGCGCCCATTTGTACTTTCCGCCAGACGGAATATTCCGCAGTGAAACAAACCGATAGGATCCGCCTCATGCGCCGTTCCAAAATCGTCTGCACGCTGGGCCCCGCCGTCGACTCGTATGAGCAGCTGAAGGCTCTCATCGAGGCCGGTATGAACGTGGCCCGATTCAACTTCAGCCACGGGTCCCAGGCAGAGCACCAGGAGCGGTACGACCGCGTCCGGCAGGTCTCCGCGGACACCGGGCGCGCCGTCGGCGTCCTCGCCGACCTCCAGGGCCCGAAGATCCGTCTGGAGACCTTCGCCGAGGGACCGGTCGAGCTGGTGCGCGGTGACGAGTTCACCATCACCACCGAGGACGTCCCGGGCGACAAGTCGATCTGCGGCACCACCTACAAGGGTCTGCCGGGCGACGTCTCCAAGGGCGACCAGGTCCTGATCAACGACGGCAACGTCGAGCTGCGGGTCGTCGAGGTCGACGGGTCCCGGGTCAAGACCATCGTCGTCGAGGGCGGCGTCATCTCCGACCACAAGGGCATCAACCTGCCCGGCGCGGCGGTCAACGTGCCCGCGCTGTCGGAGAAGGACGTCGACGACCTCCGCTTCGCACTGCGGATGGGCTGCGACATGGTCGCCCTGTCCTTCGTCCGCGACGCCAACGACGTCAAGGACGTCCACAAGGTGATGGACGAGGAGGGCCGCCGGGTCCCCGTCATCGCCAAGGTGGAGAAGCCGCAGGCGGTCGAGAACATGGCGGACGTCGTCGCCGCCTTCGACGCCGTCATGGTGGCCCGTGGCGACCTCGCGGTGGAGTACCCGCTGGAGAAGGTCCCGATGGTGCAGAAGCGCCTCGTGGAGATGTGCCGCCGCAACGCCAAGCCGGTCATCGTCGCCACCCAGATGATGGAGTCGATGATCACCAACTCCCGGCCGACCCGCGCCGAGGCGAGCGACGTCGCCAACGCGATCCTGGACGGCGCGGACGCGGTCATGCTCTCGGCCGAGTCCTCGGTCGGCGCGTACCCGATCGAGACCGTGAAGACGATGTCGAAGATCGTCGCCGCGGCCGAGGAGGAGCTCCTCTCCAAGGGCCTCCAGCCCCTGGTCCCCGGCAAGAAGCCGCGCACCCAGGGCGGTTCCGTCGCCCGCGCGGCCTGCGAGATCGCGGACTTCCTCGACGGCAAGGCGCTGATCGCCTTCACGCAGTCCGGCGACACCGCGCGCCGCCTCTCGCGCTACCGCACGCAGCAGCCGATCCTCGCCTTCACGACGGACGAGGGCACCCGCAACCAGCTCACCCTGAGCTGGGGCGTGGAGTCCTTCCTCGTGCCGTTCGTGGAGACCACGGACGCCATGGTCGACATCGTGGACGCCGAGCTCCTCAAGCTCCAGCGCTACAGCGAGGGCGACACGATGGTCATCACCGCCGGCTCGCCCCCCGGTGTCCCGGGCACGACCAACATGGTCCGCGTCCACCACCTGGGCGGGGCGGAGCGCGTCTGACGCCCTCCCCGTGAACGGCCGGTGGGCCGCACCCCTTCGCAGGGGTGCGGCCCACCGGCCGTTTCCGGACGGCGCTTTTCGGCTGCGGCCTGTCCGGCAGCCGAAAAAGATCTTCCACGTGCGAACGTGCCGGTGCAATGATTGCCCGGCCTTCCGGGGGGAGGGCAGGGGGTGTGCCCTGACCAGGCACCCAGGGGATCTCACTTCGCGGCGCGTCGTATGCGAACGGCACGCCGTGCTCGTCCATGTCCACACCCGTACCTCCACCCGGGGCTGACCTCTTTGTCGACCCACAGGTGGAACGCGTGCACACGACATTCCAGCCCAGACCATGGGGGACGAGACGAGGACGGTTCCGGCGCGGAGCCGCCGCCACCGCTCTCGCAACCGCCTCCTCGGTCCTCCTCACCCTCCTCTCCACCGCCCCGGCCCGCGCGGACGAACCCGGGGACAACCCCACGGACCCCTGGCAGCGGACCCTCCGCATCAGCCTCGGCGTCACGGCCCGGGAGAACCGCTGCATCGCGGCCCGGTTCGTCCACCTCGGCGGCCCGGAGGCGAAGGCCGCCGCCGGCCGCGCGCTGGCCGGGACCGACGCGGACATCGGCACGGCCATCGGCTCGCGCGGCTGGCTGCTCTCCGGTCCGCTCGGCCAGGCCCTCGACCGGGACAAGGCCGCCACGGGCACCGCGGTCGACGCGTTCCAGGCCCGTCAGCAGAAACTGGACGCCTCGAACTCCCCGTACCGCTCGGTGAACTCCTTCGGCGGGCGCGACTTCCACGCCCCCGCCTTCGGCGCGGACATCCTGGGGTTCACCCAGCAGCGCGCCCTGTGGGGCAAGATCACCGACGACCCCCGCCCGATGCCCGGCACGACGTCCCTGGACAAGGCGCGGACGGTCCTTGGGGCATCTCCACCCCGGACGACACCTGGGAGACCAACTGGCGGCCCGTGGCCGGCGACGTACTCCTGGGGTCCGGCGGCGGTTCGGCCAACGACGTCGCCACGTTCCTGCGCTACGGCGGCTTCCCCAAGCAGGCGCCCGCACCGGACTCCCTGGAGTTCCGCACCGAGGTCGAAGCCCTCAAGATCGCCTGGGCGAACTGCGACAGCGCCAACCCCATCGACTACAACCGCGCCCTGACCGGCCCGGTCGTCCAGGCCTTCGGCGAGTGGGAGGCCGAGTACTCCGGGCAGGCCAAGCAGCGCACCGACATCATGGCCGCCGAACTGGAGGCGGCCAAACAGACCCGGGTCGGCACCGAGGCGATGATCGAGGCCATCCGGCAGGCCTGGCTGGCCGACCAGATCCTCTACTGGCAGAAGTACTGGTCCACCAACACCACCGGAAAGCCGGCCCCGGCCGTCTTCACCAAGGCGGCGGCGGACCTCACGGCCGCCCGGAACGCGGCCGCGGCCCAGGTCACGATCGCCGACAAGGCGGCAGCGGCGGCCAAGACGGCGTCCGACAAGGCCGCCGCCGCGCAGACCTCCGCCTGGGCGGTCGCCGACGCGGCGAAGACCCCGCGCGGCCGGGGACTCCTCTACGCCCAGCAGTCCGTCTAGGTCGCGAAGGCGTCGAGCGCCGCCGCGCTGGCCGCGGCGAAGACGGCCCTCACGGCGGCCAACGCGGCCAAGGCGACGGCAGCGAACAGCGGCGCGCTCTACGCCCTGAGTAAGACGCAAGCACATGCCCTCAGCACCGAGTTCCGCAGGGCAGCCGCGCAGGAGGCTGCGGCCCAGGCGAAGGCCGCGATGCAGACGGCCGAGGCCCAGGCGAAGGAAGCCGCCGCCAACGCCACCAAGGCCAAGCAGGCACAGGCCACTGCGGAGACCGCAGAACAGGCCGCCAAGGCAGGTGCGGCCGAGGCCAAGCGGCAGCGCGGGATCGCGGAGGCCGAGAAGGCGAACGCCGCCCGGGAACGGGGGAACGCGGCCCGGGAGCGCGAAAAGGCCGCAGCCGCCGAGCAGCGCGCACAGGCCGAACGCGAGACCGCTGGGCAGGCGCGTACCGCCGCCGAAACCTCCGCCGCCGACGCCGCCGCACAGCGCGAGGCGGCCGAGGCGGCCGAGGGCCGGGCTGCACTCGCCCGCTCCACCGCCGAAGCGGCCGAGCGGAACAAGAACGCGAAGGCCTCACGCGCCGCCGCACTGGAAGCCGCTGCGGCAGCCGCCGAAGGCACCGCCAGTGCCGGCGAGGCACGGGAGGCAGCCACCGCTGCCCGCGCAGCGGCCGACGAGGCCTCGGCCGCGGCGGGCCGGGCACGAACGGCCGCTGGCGAAGCATCCACGGCAGCAGTGAACGCCCGTGCCGCCGCGACCCGTTCGGCCGCGGCGGCCTCCCGTTCACGTGCCGCGGCCGACAAGGCGTGGTCGGCCTATGAGAGCACCCGAGCGGCCGCGGCCACCGCCCACGCCTCGGCGGCCGAGGCCATCGACGCGGCGGCGAACGCCAAGGCGAACGCGCGCGCGGCGGAAGCCGAAGCGAAGAAGGCGCAGGCCGCTGCGGTCAAGGCGCGACAGGAGGCGACCGCGGCGCAGGCCGAGGCGGCGAAGACCGCGGCCTGGGCGGCCAGAACGGCCGGATTCTCCTATGCCGCCGGCCAGGCCGCGGCTGGTGCCCGTGACGCTGCCCGGGCCGTGAACGCGGCCGCGGACGAGGCCATCACCCTGGGCGGTCCTTACCGTGAGATCGACGCGTCGGCCGCCTTCGCTGTCCTCGTCGGTCAGGCCGCCAAGCCCCTGGCCGAACAGCAGTCCGCTGCCGCTCAAGCCAGTGCAAAGGAGGCGGCGAAGGCCGCCGCGGACGCCAAGGCCCTCGCGGACAAGGCCGCGGGGGACGCCAAGATCGCGGCGCTGGCCGCCGCGACGGCGGCGGCGGACGCTGCCAAGGCCCTGGAGCACGTCGCCGCGGCACGCGCGTCCGCCGCTGAGGCCGAGAAGGCCGCTCAGGCCGCCAAACGAGCTGACGCCAGGGCGCAAGAGTACGACGTGCAGGCCGGCGTCGATGCCATGCAGGCTTCATTCGCCGCGAACGATGCCGAAACGGAGGCTGCCGCAGCCGACCAGGAGGCGACCGCCGCCGAGCGCGACGCCGCCTCCGCCCGCAGTGCTGCCACCACCGCCGAGCAGGACGCCGGCAGCGCCCGGGCGACCGCCTCTCAGGCGGAGCAGGACGCCACCGCTGCCGAGGGCGCGGCCACCCGTGCCCACGAGAGTGCCGTCGAGGCGGACCAAGCGGCCGACCGGGCCGAGGCCGCCGAGCGTGAGGAGGAACGACAGGCGATCAAGGAACGGGTCGAGGCCAATGGCTCCGACGTCGGCCCGGACCTCACGCTCGACGAGGAGGAGCTGCTGCGCCGCGAGTGCGGGGAGGAGTGCGTCGAAGTCTTCCGCAACGCCAAGGCGCTGGCAGGTCAGGGCATCCTCGACTGGCTCAAGGTGAACGGCGGGGAGATCCTGCTGGAGGAGATCGGCTACCGCGACCTGGAGCGTTGTTTCACCGAGGGCGACATCGAGAGTTGCCTGTGGACTCTGGTGAAGTTCATCCCCGTCTCCAAGGCCTGGTCGGTGGGCAAGGCGATCGTCCGGGTGGCCGGCGGCATCGGCGGCTTCCTGGAGAAGTCCGTCATCGCCAAGCGGACACTGGACAAGTTCCGCAAGATCATCGACGACGCCAAGAAGGGCAAGGGCCGCGCGTGCCCGGTCAAGCCCAAGGCCGTCGCAGTATCTGCTGCCGCATTCGCCGCACCGGCGGAAACCGCCCCCATGCTCGCCACGGGGGCGCAGGCCCTGACGGTCCGCTCCGCCACGGCTGCCTCGGAGTTTCCGGGTGTCGGCACGATCGTGAGCGAGGGCGGCGTGACCGTTCAGATCTACTCCAACGACCACGCCCCGCCACACGCACACGTCAAGGGCAAGGGCAAGGAGGTCCGGGTAGGCCAGAACGGCAAGCCGCTCGCGGGCGACCCGGAGCTGTCCCGGCTCCAGAAGGCCGTCGTCGACAGCAACCTCCGTACCATCAGGGAGAACATCCGAGTTGCCATGGAAAGGTTCAAGGCCAATGGCGGATGCTGACGTACCCTGCGCACTCCGGGACGCCGTACAACGTCTTGAGGCCCTGACCGGCGCTGCCGTACTTGATGTGGCGGACGGCCATGCCCGGTGGGAGTTGTACCGCGCGGCCCTGGCCTCCGACGCGGCACTGCCGGTCCTGCTGGCCGCGGTCGTGGCGGAGACCGACGCGGCACTCGCGTCGGGCGTCGTCGGCGAGGCCCTGGAACGGGTGCCGCGTACCGAGAGGGAGGCCTGGGTCCAGGCGCTCGCCCCTTCGGTACGCGCGTTCAGTGCCCGCCGGGCCCACGAACTGGGGACCCTGGAGGATCTACGGTCCGGGGCGGGCGTGCGGGAGTTCGGGCCCGAGCTGGTCGACGGCTGGAGCGACTGGCTCCAGCTGCGCATCGCCGCCGAGGTGTCCGACCCGTCGGTGCTGCGTGTTCTGGCGGGGTCGGGACGCACCAAGCGCATCCGGCGGGCCGCCTCCGTGGCGCTCGGCTGACGCCGGAGCACAAGAGCGACGGCCTTCCCCTCCCGGTCGGGAGGGGAAGGCCGTCGTGGTGCGGCTCCCGGAGTGGTACGGGGGTCAGCTGGGCTCGATCGTGTTGCGGAGGCCGGGGACCATCAGGGTGCCGCCGAACTGGCCCGCCTGTATCACCGTCACCTTAGTGAAGACGGCCCACGGCACGTCCAGCGGCGGCGGGGTCTCCGGGCTGAAGGTGACCGGGATGAGCCCGAAGAGGTTGCCCTTCAGGGACTCCGTGTACATGGTGACCGTGCCGTCGGTGATGGTCGAGGTCTTGCCCGGGGTGGAACGGACGTGGCCCGAGAGGCCCTCCGAGTGGACCGTCGTCTGGTGCAGGTCCTTGATGTTGACGTTGCTCGCGGTGAACTTCAGGACCTTCTTGATCTTGCCGCTGCCGGTCTTCACCTCGACGATGCCGTGGTACTTCAGGCCGATCAGTTCGAGCCTCGTGCTGTCCAGTCGCCAGGGCTCGTCCGGGAGCAGCGGGATGCCGGGCTCCATCTCGGCCGCGGCCAGCGCCTCGGGGTCCGGCTCGGGGCACGGGAAGCGGGGCTTGGCCCCGTCGGGTATGTCCGTGTCCGGCTTGGCGTCGAGGCCCTGGGCGCTCTCGGGGAGCTCCTCGACCTTCGCGCCCGCCACTTCGGCGGCCTTCGCGATCGCGGCCTTCGTCTTCTCGGTCGCCGGGTCGGTGGTCGGCTTCGCCGCCGTGGTGGGGGCGGTCGTGGACGGCGCGTCCGTCGCCGGCGCCTTGTCGGCGGGGGCCCCCGTCTGCTGCGGGGCGGGGGTCGTCGGCGCCGCCGTCGTGGGCGTGGCCGTCGGCGTCTTGTCCGGGCCGTCGAGGAGGTCCTTGAGGGCGTCGCCCAGGCCCAGCGGGTCCAGCGGGTTCTTGGACTGCGTCGGCGAGGGGGTGGCCGTGGGGGTCGCGGCGGGCGCGGGGGCGGTCGTCGCGTGTTCCTGCGTCTGCGGCGCGGCGGTCTGGCCGGTCTGCGTCGCAGCGGGCGTCGGGGTCGCGGTCGCGGTCGGCGTCGCGGTGGAGGACGGCGTCGCGGTCGCCGAGGGGGTGTCCGTGGGCGTGGCGGTGGGCTTCGCGCTCTCGTCCGGCTTCGCCGTGCCCGTCGCCTCCGGCGTCGGCTCGTCCGAGCGCGTCACACAGGGGCCGGGGGCGAAGGGGATGTCCGCGTCGTCCGCGAGGGCGAGTCTGGGCGTGAGGCCCATGCCCACGAGCACCGCGGTCGGCATGGCCGCCAGGGCCATCGCCTTCCCCGCGGGACCCTGGATCCTGTTCAGCAGCGACTTGCGCGGGGCCGCGTGCCGCGGGCCCTCTTTCGCGAGCGCCGGCTGAGTCTCGTCACCCCGCACTGTTCCTCCCGCCATTGGCGTCGATGGTCGTTTCGGTCGCCTGGTGCTCCGCCTCGCGCTGCTCCGGGAACACGGCCGCGGGCACGGCCTCCGTCGCGGGCTCCGCACCGGCCTCGTCCGAGGCCTCCGGGTGACCGTCGTGCTCTGCGCGCTTGATCTCCTCGACCGGGGGCGCGGGCGCCCAGGCGGCGGACATGCCGCCGCCGATGAGGGCGAACAGGTATCCGATGACGAGACCGCCGAAGTTCGACACCGGGATGGAGACGAGTGCCAGGACGATCGCCGCGACGCCCGCGAACACCCGGACGACGGGCTGGAACCACATCGTCAGCCCGAGCGTGATCAGCAGGACGCCGATGATCAGCGCGCCGGCTCCGGCGGTCGTCTGCATGGCGAGCGTGACGTTGCCGAGCCGCATGTCCCCGTACGGGAGGTAGGCGATCGGTACACCGCCGATCATGGTGAACAGTCCCGCCCAGAAGGGCCGGGTCTGCCTCCAGACCTTGAACCGGTTCTCCTTTTTGGGGACTTCGCGGGAGGCGGGGTACTCGGCGCTCATGGAACAGCTCCCTGGAAGCGGTGTTGCTGAGAAAGATGAAGAAGGAACCTGGCGGGTGGGACCGCACGCGACGGCCCCACCCTCCGGACGGATCGGTCCTCAGGGACCGGCCGGTCCTAGTAGCACTCGGCGTCGGTGCCCCGGTGCAGCGACAGGTGCAGGTCGGGCAGCTTGAAGGTGCCGGCCGTGGTGGCCCAGGCCTTCTGCTGCACGTTGTTCAGCGTGGCCTGCTGGGCGCGCTGGCCGAAGCCGTACGGGTTGGCCTTGGTGTTGGGCTGGATGCCCGGCTTGCCGTCGACCGGCTTGCCGCCGAACTCGTTGAGCTTTCCGGCCGCGACACCGATGTCGATGTTGGTGAACTCGGCGTCGGCCTTGAGCTCGGAGACATCGAGGTAGATGCCCTTCGCGTAGACCTTGTCCTCGTCCTTGCCGGTCTTGACGGCGTCGGTGCCGGCCTCCAGGCGGAGGGTGACGTCACCGACGAACGGCACCTTCGGCGTGACGACCGACTGGCACATGTTGGTGATCCAGGCCTCGGAGAAGCCGGACACCGCCACCGGGGCGGCGAAGTCCTTGCCCTCGAGGTCCTTGCCCGCGTCCACGCTGCCGTACTGGACGAAGTCCGTACCGACGAGGCTGTTGGCCTTAACCTTGAATTCCTGGCCGGAGATGCTGAAGGACGCGGCGAGCGCGCCCTGGGCCAGGCCGACACCGATCGCGGCCGTCGCGGCCACGCTCGGGACCATGACGACGGCGAACCGCTTCCATCTGGTCCCGCCACGAACCTGGGACTTCATGAGAATTCCTCCTTCTCGGACGTACATCTCCGGAGGGGCCCGGGGGCCCGCCCTGGGATGGGAGAAGAGCTACGTCCTCGGGAAGGAGAGCGCCGAGGCATCAGGCGGCGCGATGCGCGTCCGAATCACCGGCGATCACCCCCGAGCGACAACCATGGGTCACGCCTTCGAGCGCGACCTGATTTGGACAGGCCCCGGTCGGTGAGATCGGGAACCCCCCTGTCCACGACCGGTGCCGGAACACCGGTCCACTCGGTGGGGACCCTCGCCGCTTTCCCGGGTGGTTGCCGGGGGATGCGGTTCGGACCGAGCGTCGCCGATCGTGGTCCATTCCGGGCCCCCGCACAAGGGGGTTCGTTACTGGCTAGTAACGGGTGGATAACCACGTCATGGCGGGGCGGGACCGAACGGGCACGCTGGGTGCGTTCGAGCGACAGGGAATGTCAGGAGATCGCCACATGAATCCGGACAGAACGCCGGGTTCGATTTACTGCAAGTAACAGCGGCCGCGATTACCAAGTTTTGGTAAAGCGCGGCCGCGTTTTGTCACGCTGCTGCCAAATCGTCAAACGATCCGGCGCACCCGGGGAGCTAGAACAGCACCCGGGCGAGGGCCTGCCGGGCGGCCGTCACCCGCGGATCGTCGGCACCGATCACCTCGAACAGCTCCAGGAGTCGCAGCCGCGCCGCGTCCCGGTCCTCGCCCGCCGTGCGGCGCACGGTCTCCACGAGGCGCCCGAAGGCGTCCTGCACATGGCCGCCCACCAGATCCAGGTCGGCGGCGGCGATCTGCGCGGTGACGTCGGCCGGATCGTCCGCCGCCTTCTGGCGGACGACGCCCGGGTCGAGGTCCTGCACCCGGGCGAGGAGTTCGGCCTGCGCCAGACCGAGCTTGGCCTCCGGGTGGGCCGGGTCGTCGGCGAGCACGTTCTTGTACGCCTGGACGGCACCCGCCAGGTCGCCCGCGTCGAGCGCGGACATGGCCGCTTCGAGGAGCGCGTCGTACGGACCGGCCGGCCGCGCCGCCGGGTCGAAGGCGTCGGCGCCCGCGTCCACGGCGATGCCGGTCAGACCGAAGCGCTCCTCGCCGACCTGGATCAGCTGGTCGAGGGTCTCCCGGATCTGCGCCTCGGGCACCGCACCCTGGAACAGCGGCAGCGCCTGACCGGCGACCACCGCGAAAACGGCCGGAATTCCCTGGATGCCGAACTGCTGCATCAGCATCTGGTTGGCGTCGACGTCGATCTTCGCGAGCAGGAAGCGGCCGTTGTACTCGACGGCGAGCCGCTCCAGGAGGGGGCCGAGCTGCTTGCAGGGCTCGCACCACTCGGCCCAGAAGTCGAGGACGACCGGAACCTCGGCCGAGCGCTGGAGCACATCGCGCTCGAAGCCGGCCTCGTCTACGTCGATCACCAGGGCCGACGGGGGCACGGCGGCGGAACCGCCCTGCCGGGCGGCTTCGGCGCGCACCTGCTCCGCCTTCGCCTTGGCCTCTCCGGCCGCCTTCACCGCGGCGAGGTCGACGACGCCGCTCATGGACATGTTTCGGGGCTGCATGGATACATCCTCCCCCTTCCGCGCGCGTAACCGGTAAGCCATGGCTGAACCGCGCCGTCCGCGCATCTCCCGCCGGTGTGCGAGACGCGTGGACGACACGGTTCTTCGTCTTCGGTGGCACCGGGTCCCCACCCGACGCCTTCTGTCGCACCGGATCCCCATCCGGCACTGTGGTTGTCGCTCAGGCCGCTCAATGCCTTTCGCTACAGGTCGTAGCGTAACTCCAGGGAAGGATCCGGCGGGAGGGCGCGGGCGGGATCCGCGCGGTGAACTGCCTCACATCACCGGCCTCTGGCGGTATACCTACCGGCGGGTATGGTCGCTTTCCATGTGTAAGCGCACCAACCCCCGCGGCAGCCGCACCGGGCGCCCCCGCTCCACCGAGGCCGACACGGCCATCCTGGAGGCGACCCGCGCGGCCCTGGTCGAACTGGGCTGGTCCAAGCTCACGATGGGGGACGTGGCCGGCCGCGCCGGGGTCGCGAAGACGACCCTCTACCGCCGCTGGGCCAACAAGAACGAGCTCGTCGTGGACGCCGTCGCCGTCCTCTTCGACGAACTCGAACTGCCCGACCTCGGTTCCCTCCAGGCCGACATCGAGCACGTGGTGCTGCAGTTCGCGGCCCTCCTCGAACGGCCCGAGACGAAGACGGCCCTCATGGCCGTGGTGGCCGAGTCGACCCGGGACGAGCCACTCCGCGAGCGCATACGCGCCTCCATCGTCGACCGCCAGAAGCGGCTGGTCCTGGCGGGCCGCGAGCGGGCCCAGCAGCGCGGCGAACTCCCGGCGGGCCGCGACCCGATGACCGTGGACGCCACCGACGACCTGATCTTCGACGTCATCGCGGGCGCGGTCGTGCACCGCGCCCTGGTCAGCGCCGAACCGGTGGACGCCCCCTGGGTGGCCCGCCTCTCCGCGCTCCTGGTGGGCGGCCTGGGCGCGGCGGCGACCATCGGCTGAACGGGCGGGACCCGGCGGGAGATCAGAACCCAGGGGGCTCCGTGTAGACCCCCCACTCCTCGCGCAGGGCGTCGCAGATCTCGCCGAGCGTGGCCTCGGCACGGACGGCCTCCAGCATCGGGGGGATCATGTTCGACCCGTCCCGGGCCGCCGCGAGCATCGCGTCGAGCGAGGCGCGGACCCGGGCGTCGTCACGCCGCCCCCTGCGCTCGCCGAGGACCCTGACCTGCTCCCACTCGACCTCGTGGCTGACCCGCAGGATCTCCAGGTCGCCGGTGACCGAGCCGTGGTGGACGTTGACGCCGACGACCCGCTTCTCGCCCTTCTCCAGGGACCGCTGGTACCGGAAGGCGGAGTCGGCGATCTCGCCGGTGAACCAGCCGTCCTCGATGCCGCGCAGGATGCCGGAGGTGATCGGGCCGATCGGGTGCCTGCCGTCCGGGTGGGCGCGCAGACCGCGCTCCTTGATCTGCTCGAAGATCTTCTCGGCGTCGGCCTCGATCCGGTCGGTGAGCTGCTCGACGTACCAGGAACCGCCCAGCGGGTCGGCGACGTTGGCGACGCCGGTCTCCTCCATCAGCACCTGCTGGGTGCGCAGCGCGATCTCGGCGGCCTGCTCGCTGGGGAGCGCGAGGGTCTCGTCGAGGGCGTTGGTGTGGAGGGAGTTGGTGCCGCCGAGGACGGCGGAGAGCGCCTCGACCGCGGTCCGCACGACGTTGTTGTACGGCTGCTGGGCGGTGAGGGAGACCCCGGCGGTCTGGGTGTGGAAGCGGAGCCACTGCGCCTTGTCGGTCCTGGCGCCGTAGACCTCCTTCATCCAGCGGGCCCAGATCCGGCGGGCGGCGCGGAACTTGGCGATCTCCTCGAAGAAGTCGAGGTGCGCGTCGAAGAAGAAGGAGAGGCCGGGGGCGAAGACGTCGACGTCGAGGCCGCGGGAGAGGCCGAGCTCGACGTAGCCGAAGCCGTCGGCGAGGGTGTACGCCAGCTCCTGCGCGGCCGTCGCCCCGGCCTCGCGGATGTGGTAGCCGGAGACCGAGAGCGGCTTGTACGCGGGGATGCGCGCCGCGCAGTGCTCCATCAGGTCGCCGATCAGGCGCAGATGGGGCTCGGGCTGGAAGAGCCACTCCTTCTGGGCGATGTACTCCTTGAAGATGTCGGTCTGCAGCGTGCCGTTGAGGACGGCCGGGTCGACGCCCTGGCGTTCGGCGGCGACCAGGTACATGCAGAAGACCGGGACGGCGGGCCCGGAGATCGTCATGGACGTCGTGACGTCCCCGAGCGGGATGTCCTTGAAGAGGGCCTCCATGTCGGCGGCGGAGTCGACGGCGACACCGCAGTGGCCGACCTCGCCGAGGGAGCGGGGGTCGTCGGAGTCGCGGCCCATGAGGGTCGGCATGTCGAAGGCGACGGAGAGGCCGCCGCCGCCCGCGGCCAGGATCATCTTGTACCGCTCGTTGGTCTGCTCGGCGTTGCCGAAGCCGGCGAACTGGCGGATGGTCCAGGTCCGGCCCCGGTAACCGGTCGGGTGCAGACCGCGGGTGAAGGGGTACTCGCCGGGCCAGCCGATGCGCTCGAACCCCTCGTAGGTGTCGCCGGGCCGGGGTCCGTAGACCGGCTCGACGGCGTCGCCGGAGAGCGTCGTGAAGTCCGCGTCACGCTTGCGGGCCTTGTCGTAGCGGGCCTGCCAGCGGCGGCGGCCCTCCTCGATGGCGTCAGCGTCCATGCCTCGAATTTACTAGGACGTCCTAGTAAATGTCGACGGCACGCCCCCGCACGTGTGTACGGGGGGTGGGGGTCAGGCCTTGACCGGCTGCGCCTGCGCGCCGCTGACCAGCGGAAGCGTCTCGGCGACGACCTTGCGCTCGACGAAGAAGGCGGCGGTCGGGATGGTGCCGGAGACCAGCACCCACAGCAGCTTGCCGAACGGCCACTTCGCCTTGGAGCCCAGGTCGAAGGCGAAGATCAGGTAGATGATGTAGAGGACACCGTGGAGCTGGGAGACCGCGAAGGTCAGGTCCTCGCCGACGCCGAAGCCGTACTTGGCGACCATGCACGCACAGAGGATCAGGAGCATGACCGCGGTGACGTAGGCCATGACGCGGTAGCGGGTCAGCACGCTGGATTTCATGCCGTCGAGCGTAACGGCACGTTCCGGGCGATCTTCGCGGGGGTCGGAGTGCGGTCGGCCCTCCGGTCAGCCCTCGTCGAAGTCGTGCGCCGCGACCCGCAGCGGGCGCAGCATCGCGAAGATCTCCGCGCACTCCTCGGCGTCGTACGCGCCGAGGCCGAACTCCATCTCCATCAGGTCGCGGGTCGCGGCCTCGACCACCTCGCGGCCCTTCTCCGTGATGGAGGCGAGGGTGCCGCGGCCGTCGTTGGGGTTGGGCCGCTTGGCGACGAGCCCCGACTTCACCAGCCGGTCCACCGTGTTCGTCACCGAGGTCGGGTGGACCATCAGCCGCTCGCCGATCTTGGACATCGGCAGCTCGCCCGCCTTGGAGAAGGTGAGCAGGACCAGGGCCTCGTACCGCGCGAAGGTCAGCCCGTACGGCTTGACGACCGCGTCGACCTCCGCGAGGAGGATCTGGTGGGCGCGCATGATCGAGGTGATCGCGGCCATCGAGGGGACCGGGCCCCAGCGCTTCTGCCAGAGTTCGTCGGCTCGGGCGATGGGGTCGAAGGGGAGACTGAGCGGCTTCGGCACGCGTCGACCTTACCGACTGGTCACATGCCGGTCAGCCCCGTCTCGCCCTTCGGTCGCCCGCAGCTCGACGGCGGCGGCGAGGAGACAGACCGTGCCGAGGACGCCCGTGCCCGCGACGACCGTGTGCACGGGGGCGAACTCGGCCGCGATCCCGGCCCCGGCCATGCCGACGCCCTGCACGGTCATCATGCCCGCGGTCATCAGGGTCATGGCCCTCCCCCGCTGCTCCTCGGGGACGGCGGCGACGAACCAGGCGTCGAGACCGAGGGTGTACGCGCCGGTGGCGCCGGCCAGGAACAGGGCGACGGCCGCGAGGACGACGCCCGGCTCGGGGGCGTACAGCAGGTACGGCAGGACGCCGGTGACGGCGAGCGGCAGCACGATCCGGGAGCGGGTCCCGGCGGAGAGGAACGATCCGGCGAAGAGCTCGCCCGCGATGGTGCCGACGGGCAGCGCGCACATGAGGAGGCCGAGGGCGGCGGTGGAGACGCCGATCTCGTCGGCGTAGGGGGCGGCGAGCGCCTCGGGGACGACGGCGAAGAGCGGCGGCACCCAGAACATCAGCATCAGGGCGCGCACGCGCCGGTTCCGCAGCACCGCCCAGGTGCCGGCGAGCCCGCCCGTGGACGCGGCCGCCCGGGCGGGGCGGCGGGCGGTGCCGAGGCGCAGGAGCAGCGCGGAGACGAGGAACGTGGCGGCGGTGACGACGAGGGCGCCGCGCGGCGGGACGAGGGTGAGGAGGACGCCGCCGGCGGCGAAGCCGGCGAGCAGCGCGCTCTGCGACACGATCCGCAGCAGCGAGCGCCCGAGCACGAACAGCTCGCCCTCGCCGAGGATGTCGGCGAGGGTCGCCATGCGGGTGCCGTTGAAGACGGGCGAGACGACGGCGATGGCGCAGCGCAGCACGAGCAGGACGGCGACGGGGGTGGCGGGCACGACCATGAGCGCGACGCAGCCGGCGCAGACGAGGTCGCAGACGACGAGGATCCGCCGGGGCGGAAGCCGGTCGGTGAGCCCGGCGAGGAGGGTCCCGCCGAGGAGGTAGGGCAGGAACCCGAGCGCGAAGGTGAGCGAGGAAAGCAGCGGCGACCGCGTCAGGTCGTAGACGAGCACGGTGAGCGCGAGCTCACTGACGACGACCCCGAGCAACGAGAACAGATGCGCCACGAACACGAACCGGAACTCGGGGACGGCGAAGACGGCGAGGTATCCGGGGCCGCCGGCCGGAACCTCGGGCCCGACGGCCGGGGCCGGGACGGGCACGGCAGCGCCGGGGTCGACGGCCCGCACGGGCGCAAACCCGGCCGCAGGACCGACGGCCCGGGCCGGGACGGGCGCGGTACCGGGCCCGGCGGTCCCGGCAGGGACAGCGCCGGGGGCGACAGCCCGCGCGGGCTCGACCGCAGGACCGACGGCTCGGCCGGGCCCGGCGGCGCCCGGCGCGGTGGTCCTCGCGGAGGCCGGTGTGGCCTCGGGGGGCGGTGTCCCGGGCGTGTGGGTGGGCCCCGGGGGGAGGTGGGCGGGGGTGGTCGTGGGCGCCGGGAGGGGCGTCCGGGGGGTGTTCTCGGGCATGGGCGCAGCGTGCCCGGGGCCGGGGCGCGGACCTAGACTTTCGGCTCCAGGCGAATGTTCAGCCGCACCCCGGAGGGCCCCGTGCCGTACCACCTGCGTTTCGGCGAGGCCGACCCCTTGCGGATCCGGTTCGCGATCTCGCCGCTGTGGGAGACGCACTCCGCGGTGCGGGTGCTCGCGCGGCCCGCGAAGCAGGGCTACCACCTGCCGTGGATGCGGCGGATCGCGGGCGCCGCGCGGGAGCTCGACCTCGGGCCGCTGCACCTGCTGATGCCGCTGCGCGGGCACAGCCCGGACTTCCTGTACCCCCCGCCGCTGGGCCCCGCCGCCGCCTTCGAGGACGAGATCGCGGCCGTACGGGGGACGGATCCGGCGCTGGCCCTGGACGACTTCGAGCGGGCGCTCGCGGAGACGCCGGGGGCGGCGGACACGGCGGAGGGGCGGCGGCTGCTCGCCGATCCCGCCGGGGCGGTGGGCCGGCTCGCCGATCTGCTCCGGGCCGCCTGGGAGGCCCTGCTCGCGCCCGAGTGGCCCCGGCTGCGCGCGCTTCTGGAGGCGGACGTGGCGTACCACTCGCGGCGGCTCGCGGAGGGCGGCCTCGAACGGCTGCTGAGCGAGCTGCACCCGGCCTTCGACTGGGCCGCGGAGACGGCCACGCTGCGGGTGGCCTATCCGGGGGAGCACGACCGGCCGCTGGACGGGCAGGGGCTCGTGCTGATGCCGTCGGTGTTCACCTGGCCGGACGTGGTGAGCGGTTTCGATCCGCCGTGGCAGCCGACGGTGGTCTATCCGGCGCGCGGCATCGGCGGGCTGTGGTCGGAGCCCCGGGACCGCACCCCGGAGGCGCTCGCCCGGTTGCTCGGCCCGGTGCGGGCGGACGTCCTGTGCGCCCTGGCCGAGCCGATGGGCACCACGGCGCTCGCCCATCTCCTGGGTCGGGCTCCCTCGTCCGTCTCGTCGCACCTGGCGGTGCTGCGGGACGCGGGGCTGCTGACCTCGCGGCGGTACGGCCACCAGGTGCTGTACGAGCGGACCCCGCTGGGCATGGCGCTGTCGCAGCCGGAGGCGGACTGACCGTCGCCGGCGGCCCTACCTGTTGCGGCCGCCCTGACGTCGCAGCGTGTACGTGACGGCCTTGCGCGCCACCGGGTTCAGCTCCTCGAGCGCGGCCATCAGGGCGCCGAGCTGTTCGAGCGCGGCGAGGGCGGTCTCCGCGCCCGCCGGGTCGACCCCTTCGTAGAGTTCGAGGCCGACGAAGGAGGCGGCGACCGCGCGGGCGAGCCCGGCGGGGTCGGTGAACTCGGCGAGCGGGGTCCCGGCGAGGACCCGGACGAGGACCTGCTCGATCTCGGCGATCCACAGGTCGAGTCCGGCGGCGGTGGCGGGGGCGAGCCGGGGGTGGGTCTGGGCGCCGGCGAGCAGCTGTCCGAGGACGGCGACATGGCCCGCGTCCCGCTCCTCGGCGTGCATCTCGCGTCCGAAGGCGAGCAGCTCGGAGAGGCTGCCGACGGAGCGGAGCCGCTCCCGGTGGCGGGCCACCCGCTGCTCGGCGCCGCGCCGGCAGGCGGCGGCGAGCAGTTCGTCGACGGAGCCGAAGTGGTAGAAGACCAAGGCCTGGTTGACCCCGGCGGTGGTCGCGATCGCCCGCGCGGAGGCCTTGGCGATGCCCTGCTCGACGAGGGTGCGCAGGGCGCCGTCGAGCAGTTTCTCCCGGGTCTCCTGGCTCCTGGCGTCCTGCGCCTTCACGCCCGTCGCGGTCCGTCCGCTCACACCCGTACCTCCTCGCGCACCGGGCGCAGCCCCGCGCGCACCCCGATGGAGCGTACGTCGGCGTAGGCGGCGGTGAAGGAGCCGTGGTAGCCGAAGAGGGGGCCGAAGTGGCGGTTGACGACCCGGACGTCGATGCGGAAGCGGCCGGTGCGCTCGTCGAAGGACTCGCGCACCTCGGCCCGGCCGGCCAGGAGCTCCGGGACGCGCACGTCCACGGGGCCCTCGCGGAAGCGGTGTTCGCCGGAGGTGATGAGGAGCGAGCCGTCGGGTTCGGCGGTGGGGTGCAGGTCGCTGGCGAGGTGCTGGTGGGTGCCGAGGTAGTCGAGGACGCAGTCGCGCTCGGGGCTGTGGACCATGGTGGCGTCGAAGCGCCGGGGGCCGCCGGGCAGGGCGAAGGTGCGGACGAAGGTGACGGTCTCCCGTCCGTACGAGTCGGCGTAGGGCACGTTCTCGATGGTGAAGGGGACGTCGCGGCCGGTGCGGGGCAGCAGGATGTTCCGCAGCGTGCCGAGGGCGAGGAAGGGCTTCACGAAGGCCCGGCCGTGCCAGACGCGGTCCATGACGCCGCGTCCGACGCACAGCTCGCCGCTCGCGAGCCCGACCGAGAAGCGCCGCTGGAGTTCGGGGTGCAGCCGCTCGAACGCGGCGTCGCCCATGGCGGTGCGGAAGATCGAGGTCACGGCTGCTCCAGGGTGGCGAGGAGCCGGGGCTCCCGGTGGCGGGCGGGCGGGGTGCGCAGACAGCGGCGGGCCGCGGGGGTGCGCGGGGAGGGCGGTACGAGGACGGCGGCGGCGAGTCCGAGGACAGCGAGCGGGACGGCGACGAGCGGGTCGGGCCCGAGCGGCAGGACGGCGGCGAGCGCGGGCGCGCCGACGAGCAGGACGCGGACGGCGAGTTCGAGGAGCCAGCGGTCGCGGGAGCGTTCGGGGGTGATGCCCCGCTCGCACCAGAGCCGCAGCCGGTCGAAGGACCAGGCGGTGGCCCAGCCCATGAGGGGCCGGAAGAGGAGCCGGTCGGCGATCCGGCCGGGGCGGCCCCAGCGGGGCCGGTAGTCGTAGCCGGTGAGGAAGCGGACGCCGTCGGGCGTGGGGACGTAGCGCCAGTAGCCGCTGCCCTCGGCGAGGAGCGAGAGCGGGTGCGGGGAGGCGAAGCGGAGTGCGGAGACCCGGTCGCCGCCGGCCCGGTGGCGCTCCCCCGCGGAGACACCGGTGCCGGCGACGACCAGGAAGGGCAGGAGGCGCGTCGCGTAGCGGAAGCGCTGGGGCTCGCCCTCGGCGCGCGGGAGGTACGAGATCTCCGTGAACCGCAGGTCCCACCGCTGGTGCCGCTCGGGTTCCTGCGTGCGTTCCCAGAGCGTCTCCAGGTCCGCGCGCACCCGCGTCTCGATGTAGAGACCCATGCCGTTCCCCCAGCTCGTCCGGCGTTTTGAGCAACCGCTCAAAACTGCCCGCGAGTGAAGGTAGCCGATTTTGAGCACTCGCTCAACCGGCGGAAGCGAAGAAGCCCCCGGCCCTGATTCCAGGACCGGGGGCTTCCAGGGTTCGTGCGGCGCGTCAGGCGCCGAGGTGGCGCTCCACCGTCTCGACCTTCGCGGTCAGGCCGTCCGTCACGCCCGGCCGGATGTCGACCTTCATCACCACCGAGACGCGCGGCGCACGGGCCTCGACGGCGGCGACGGCGCGCTTCACGACGTCCATCACCTCGTCCCAGCTCTCGCCCTCGACGGAGGTGAACATGGCGTCGGTCCGGTTCGGGAGTCCGGATTCACGGACCACTCGGACCGCGTCGGCGACGTACTCGCCGACCTCCTCCCCCACGCCCAGCGGGGTGACCGAGAACGCGACGATCATGCGTTGACCACGCCTTCGCGACGCGCGCGGGAGGCGATGACCGCCTCCGACTCGTACCGCTTAAGGACCTTGTCGCCGTACAGGCCGCCGAAGGGCAGCAGCGAGAGCAGGAAGAAGAAGGCCACCCGCTTGAAGGGCCACTTCGTCTTGCTCCACACGTCGAGGAGCAGCACCGCGTAGAGCACGAAGAGGACTCCGTGGATGATGCCCAGCGGCAGCATCAGGAAGTCGATGTCCGAGATCCGGCTCAGCAGCGAGCCGAAGATCAGGAGCGCGGGAAACGACAGGGCCTCCGGCACGGAGATGAGGCGCAGCCGGTGCAGGGCGGTGGCGGTCTTGATGTCCACGGGGGTCACCTTCGGGTATTCGCGGGCGATCTTGTGAATCGGCGCACAAGCGTCGGTCCATTGTGCACGCCGACTTTGCTGTCTCTTTAGCCGGGGGCCCAGTACCTTCCTGGGGTGGCAACGTTCCGACTCCAAGGCAGCAAAGTGCTCGCCGTCTCCATGACCGGCGACGCCGTCAAGGCGAAGAACGGCTCGATGGTCGCCTACGACGGTCAGATGGCGTTCAAGAAGATGAGCGGTGGCGGTGAGGGCCTGCGCGGCATGGTGACCCGCCGGCTCACGGGTGAGCAGATGGAGGTGATGGAGGTACGCGGTCAGGGGACCTGCTGGTTCGCCGACCGGGCCTCCGAGATCAACCTCGTCTCCCTGCACGGCGACAAGCTGTGGGTGGAGGCGAGCAATCTGCTCTGCACCGACGCGGGGCTGCGCACCGGCACCACCTTCACGGGCCTGCGCGGCGGCGCCACCGGGAACGGTCTCTTCACCACGACCGTCGAGGGCACCGGCCAGGCCGCGATCATGTCGGACGGCCCGGCGGTGGTGCTGCGGGTGACCCCGCAGTACCCGCTCCAGGTGGACCCCGGCGCGTACATCGCCCACCAGGGCAACCTCCAGCAGCACTTCCAGTCCGGGGTGACCTTCCGCACCCTGATGGGCGAGGGCGGCGGCGAGGCCTTCCAGATCCGCTTCGAGGGCGACGGCCTCGTGTACGTGCAGCCGAGCGAGCGGAACACGATCGGGGGGGACGTGTGAGCGTCGCACGCGCGGCCACCGGGCCGCAGACGACGACGATGCCCGCACCTCTGCGCCGCGCGGGCGGAGAAGCGAACGAGGAGGACTGATGCCGTTCCGCGAGATCAACTCGAAGATGGTCGAGGCGACCGTCGTCCCCGGGCAGCGGATGTTCAGTCAGCGCGGCGCGATGCTCGCGTACCGCGGCGACGTCACTTTCACGCCGAACATGGCGGGCGGCCAGGGCGGCCTGATGTCGATGATCGGCCGCCGGGTGGCCGGCGAGGCGACCCCGCTGATGACCGTCGAGGGCAACGGCACGGTGATGTTCGGGCACGGCGGCCACCACATCCACGTGATCGCGCTGGCGGGCGACACCCTGTACGTCGAGGCCGACCGGCTCCTCGCCTTCGACGGGACCCTGGAGCAGGGCACGATGTTCATGGGCTCGCAGGGCGGGGTCATGGGCATGGTCCGCGGCCAGGTGACCGGCCAGGGCCTCTTCACCACGACCCTGAAGGGCCACGGCTCGGTGGCGGTCATGGCGCACGGCGGCGTCATCGAGCTGCCGATCTCCCCGGCCCGCCCGGTCCACGTGGACCCGCAGGCGTACGTGGCGCACCGCGGCGACGTGCGGAACAAGCTCTCCACGGCGCTGGGCTGGCGCGACATGGTGGGGCGCGGCTCCGGCGAGGCGTTCCAGCTGGAGCTGAGCGGCAACGGCGTGGTGTACGTCCAGGCCTCGGAGGAGAAGCTGTGAGCACCCCGGTGATCCACGACCCGACGACCCTTCCGTCGGACGACAACGTCAATCCGTACACCTTCTGCGTGGAGCTCAAGGGGAGCCAGTGGTTCCTGCAGAAGGGGAAGATGATCGCCTACTACGGGCGGATCGAGTTCAACGGCATCGGGCACGGCCGGCTCGACCGGCTGGTGCGGACGTCCTTCCACTCGCCGCTGCACGCGAGCGACTGGGTGGTGGCCGAGGGCAGCGGGAAGATGTTGCTCGCGGACCGGGCCTTCGACGTGAACTCGTACGACCTGGACGACGGCAATCTGACGATCCGCTCCGGGAACCTGCTGGCCTACCAGCCGACGCTGGCGCTGAAGCAGTCGATCGTGCCGGGCTTCGTGACGCTGATCGGCACGGGCAAGTTCGTGGCCGCGTCGAACGGCCCGGTGGTCTTCATGGAGCCGCCGATGCGGGTGGACCCGCAGGCGCTCGTCGGTTGGGCGGACTGCCCGTCGCCCTGCCACCATTACGACCACGGCTACATGACGGGCGTGATGGGCGGCGTCCGCGCGCTGACGGGCATCGGCGGGAGCTCGGGCGAGGAGCACCAGTTCGAGTTCGTCGGCGCGGGCACGGTGCTGCTCCAGTCGACGGAGCTGCTGATGCCGGAGCGGGCGATCGGCGCGCCGCCGGCGCAGGCGGGCGTTCCGGGCGGGCACGGGGCGCCTGGTTCCGGCCAGGGGCCGCTGGGTTCGGTACCGCGCCTTCCCGGCCAGCTCGGTGACCTCCAGCGTCGCTTCGGCCTGTAGCCGGTAGTCTGCGGAGTGTGACGCCCTCGAACGTCTGCGCCGCGCCGGGCCAGGGGCGCCCGGCCCGCCCGGCGTGTGGTGCGCGGCGTCACACTCCCAGACTTCGTCAAGTATTCAACTTCTTAGGTAGAATCCATACATGGAGACCGAGACGGCCACCCCCTGGCTCACCGACGGCGAGCAGTGCGCCTGGCGCACGTTCCTGGACGTCCAGAGAATGCTGACGTACCAGCTGGAGCGGGACCTCCAGCCCTTCGGCCTGACGATGAACGACTACGAGATCCTGGTGAACCTCTCGGAGTCGGCGGAACGGCGGCTGCGCATGAGCGACCTCGCCGCCGCCACCCTCCAGTCGAAGAGCCGGCTCTCCCACCAGATCACCCGCATGGAGAACGCCGGCCTCGTACGCCGCGAGAACTGCGAGTCCGACCGCCGCGGGCTCTACGCCGTCCTGACCGACGACGGCATGGAGACCATGCGCAAGGTCGCCCCGCACCACGTCGAGTCGGTGCGCAAGCACTTCATCGACCAGCTCAGCGGCGAGGCCCTCGGCGACCTCCACGAGTCCCTGAAGCCGATCGCCGAGCAGCTCCGCGGCCGCCGCGGCAAGCCGTGACCTGACATATGTGCCCGTACGGAAAGGGCCTCCCCGGTCGACCGGGGAGGCCCTTTCCGTACGCCTGGGAGCTCAGTTTCCGGTCAGGCTCGCGACCAGCTCGTCGGCGGCCGCGTACGGGTCCAGGCCGCCCGCCACGATCCGCTCGGCCAGGGCGTCCAGGCGCCGGTCGCCGTGCAGGTCGCCGATCCGCTCGCGCAGGGCCGTGACCGCGATGGTCTCCACCTCGCGCGCGGCACGGGCCCGGCGGCGCTCCGCCAGGACCCCGCGCTCCTCCATCCAGGCGCGGTGCTTCTCCAGGGCCTCCACGACCTCGTCGACGCCCTCGCCGCGCGACGCGACCGTCTTCACGATCGGCGGCCGCCAGTCGCCCGCCGCCCGCGCCTCGCCGAGCCCCAGCATGTGGTTGAGCTCGCGGGCGGTGGCGTCCGCGCCGTCCCGGTCGGCCTTGTTCACCACGTACACGTCGCCGATCTCCAGGATGCCCGCCTTCGCGGCCTGGATCCCGTCGCCCATGCCCGGCGCGAGCAGGACCACCGAGGTGTCGGCCTGGGAGGCGATCTCCACCTCCGACTGGCCGACGCCGACGGTCTCCACGAGGATCACCTCGCAGCCGGCCGCGTCCAGGACGCGGATGGCCTGCGGGGCGGACCAGGCGAGGCCGCCCAGGTGGCCGCGGGTCGCCATGGAGCGGATGTAGACGCCCGGGTCGGAGGCGTGCTCCGACATCCGGACCCGGTCACCGAGGAGCGCTCCCCCGCTGAAGGGCGAGGACGGGTCGACGGCGAGCACGCCGACCCGCCTGCCGGCCCGGCGGTACGCGGAGACCAGCGCGGACGTCGACGTGGACTTGCCCACGCCCGGCGAGCCGGTCAGGCCCACCACGTACGCACCGCCGGTGAGCGGCGCGAGCGCCGCCATCACCTCGCGCAGCTGCGGGGAAGCCCCCTCCACGAGGGAGATCAGCCGGGCCACGGCCCGCGGCCGGCCCTCCCGTGCCTGGGCGACGAGTTCGGGGACGTCCACCATCTGCGCTGCTCCTCGATCGGATGCTGCCTACTTGCCCGGATGCCGCTTACTTGCCGGACACGCGGACGATCAGCGCGTCGCCCTGCCCGCCGCCGCCGCAGAGGGCCGCCGCACCGATGCCGCCGCCGCGCCGCTTGAGCTCCAGGGCGAGGTGCAGCACGACGCGGGCGCCGGACATGCCGATGGGGTGGCCGAGGGCGATCGCGCCACCGTTGACGTTCACCTTCTCGGGGGTAACGCCGAGGTCCTTCATTGACTGGACGGCGACCGCGGCGAAGGCCTCGTTGATCTCGATCAGGTCGAGGTCCTCGACGGTCAGGCCCTCCTTCTTCAGGGCGTGCAGGATCGCGTTGGACGGCTGCGACTGGAGCGAGTTGTCCGGGCCGGCCACGTTGCCGTGGGCGCCGATCTCGGCGATCCACTCCAGGCCCAGCTCCTCGGCCTTGGCCTTGCTCATCACGACGACCGCGGCGGCGCCGTCGGAGATCTGCGAGGAGGTGCCGGCGGTGATGGTGCCGTCCTTGGCGAAGGCCGGACGGAGCTTGCCGAGGGACTCGACGGTGGTCTCCGCGCGGATGCCCTCGTCCTGGGAGAAGACGACCGGCTCGCCCTTGCGCTGCGGGATCTCGACCGGGGTGATCTCGGCCTCGAAGATGCCGTTCTTCTGGGCGGCGGCGGCGCGCTGGTGCGAGAGGGCGGCGATCTCGTCCTGCTCGGGGCGCTGGATGCCCAGGCGGGTGTTGTGCTTCTCCGTGGACTCGCCCATGGCGATGCCCTCGAAGGAGTCGGTGAGACCGTCGTACGCCATGGCGTCGAGCATCTCGATGGCGCCGTACTTGAAGCCCTCGCGGGACTTCGGCAGCAGGTGCGGGGCGTTGGTCATGGACTCCTGGCCACCGGCGACGACGACGTCGAACTCGCCGGCGCGGATCAGCTGGTCGGCGAGCGCGATGGCGTCCAGACCCGACAGACACACCTTGTTGATGGTGAGCGCGGGGACGTTCATCGGGATGCCGGCCTTGACGGCGGCCTGACGGGCGGGGATCTGGCCGGCGCCCGCCTGGAGCACCTGGCCCATGATCACGTACTGCACCTGGTCGCCGCCGATGCCGGCCCGGTCGAGGGCCGCCTTGATGGCGAAGCCGCCGAGGTCGGCGCCCGAGAAGGACTTGAGCGAGCCGAGCAGGCGACCCATGGGCGTGCGGGCGCCCGCGACGATCACTGAGGTGGTACCGGTCGTTCCAGACATGAGGCACGGCCCCTTGGGATGAGGAGTGAACGAGGGTTTACCGCCAATGTACTGAGCGGTGCGGCGCCCGGTCACCGGCCTGCCGGTGTGACGGCGCGCACGTTGCGTAACCACCCCGGCGGGGGTGCACTGGAGCCATGCTGACGCGTATCGACCACATCGGAATCGCCTGCTTCGACCTGGACAAGACCGTCGAGTTCTACCGTGCCACGTACGGCTTCGAGGTCTTCCACTCCGAGGTCAACGAGGAGCAGGGCGTCCGCGAGGCCATGCTCAAGATCAACGCCACCGACGACGGCGGGGCCTCCTACCTCCAGCTCCTGGAGCCCACCCGGGAGGACTCCGCGGTGGGCAAGTGGCTCGCCAAGAACGGCGAGGGCGTGCACCACATCGCCTTCGGCACGGCCGACGTCGACGGGGACGCCGAGGCCATCCGCTCCAAGGGCGTCCGGGTCCTCTACGACGAGCCGCGGATCGGCTCCATGGGCTCCCGGATCACCTTCCTCCACCCCAAGGACTGCCACGGCGTACTCACGGAACTGGTCACCTCGGCGAAGCCGTCCGCTGACCACTCCTCAGCGGAGCACTGACCACCGGATTCCTGGCCCGGTAGAGTGGGCGGCTCCGGGCCGGGGCCGGTCGGGGCCGCTCCGTGCGGCATCGAAGTCGGGATGTCGGGGTCGTCCGATCTGCCACGATTCCCCGGGGGTCCGTCCTCGGCCGTGAGGGCGTGCTCGTAGGAGTGTTGCGACCAGGGGACGGATGGGACCGCGCAGTGCGGGGCTACGAACGCCAGGAGAGCCACCGAGCTGAAGACGACCATCTCGCCAGGTTCGAAGCCGAGATGGACCGGCTGAAGACCGAACGCGAGAAGGCCGTCCAGCATGCCGAGGACCTGGGCTACCAGGTCGAGGTCTTGCGCGCCAAGCTCCACGAGGCGCGCCGCACCATCGCGTCCCGGCCCGCGTACGACAGCGCCGACATCGGCTACCAGGCCGAGCAGCTGCTGCGGAACGCGCAGGCGCAGGCCGAGCAGCTCCGTCAGGACGCCGAGCGCGAGCTGCGCGAGGCCCGCGCCCAGACCCAGCGCATCCTCCAGGAGCACGCCGAGCACCAGGCCCGGCTCCAGGCCGAGCTGCACAACGAGGCCGTCCAGCGCCGCCAGCAGCTCGACCAGGAGCTCAACGAGCGCCGCCAGACCGTCGAGGCGCACGTCAACGAGAACGTCGCCTGGGCCGAACAGCTGCGCGCCCGCACGGAGTCCCAGGCCCGCCGCCTCCTGGAGGAGTCCCGCGCGGAGGCCGAGCAGTCGCTCGCCGCCGCCCGCGCCGAGGCCACCCGGCTCGCCGAGGAGACCAGCCGCCGCGTCGGCGCCGAGGCGGAGTCCGCCCGGGCCGAGGCCGAAGCGATTCTGCTGCGTGCCCGCAAGGACGCCGAGCGGCTCCTGAGCGCCGCCTCCAGCCAGGCGCAGGAGGCCACCAGCCACGCCGAGCAGCTCCGTTCGACCACCGCCGCCGAGACCGACCAGGCCCGCCGCCAGGCCACCGAACTCTCCCGCGCCGCCGAACAGCGCATGCAGGAGGCCGAGGAGAAGCTGCGGCTCGCCCGCGTCGAGGCCGAGAAGGCCCTCACCGAGGCCAAGGAGGCCGCCGCCCGGCAGCTCGCCTCCGCCGAGTCGGTCAACGAGCAGCGCACCCGCACCGCCAAGACGGAGATCGCCCGGCTCGTCGGCGAGGCCACCAAGGAGGCCGAGGCGCTCAAGGCGGAGGCCGAGGAGAAGCTCCGCGAGGCCACCGCCGAGGCGGAGAAGCTCGTCACGGAGGCCTCCGAGAAGGCCGTCACGGCCGCCGCCGAGGACTCGGCCGCCGCGCTCGCCAAGGCCGCCCGCAGCGCCGAGGAGATCCTCACCAAGGCGTCCGAGGACGCCCGGGAGACCACCCGCAAGGCCGCCGAGGAGGCCGAGCGGGTCCGCCGCGAGGCCGAGACCGAGGCCGACCGGCTGCGCGCCGAGGCCGGGGAGCAGGCCGACGAGCTGCTCGGCTCGGCGAAGGACGACACCAAGGAGTACCGCGCCAAGACGGTCGAGCTCCAGGAGGAGGCCCGTCGGCTGCGCGGCGAGGCCGAGCAGCTGCGCGCCGAGGCCATCGACGAGGGCGAGCGGATCCGCGGCGAGGCCCGCCGCGAGGCCCTCCAGCAGATCGAGGAGGCGGCCAGGACTGCCGAGGAGCTCCTCGGCAAGGCCCGTACGGACGCCGACGAGCTGCGCACCAAGGCCGGTGCCGAGAGCGAGCGGGTCAAGTCGGAGGCGATGGAGCGCGCCCAGACGCTCCGCGCCCAGGCCGAGGAGACCCTGGAGCGCACCCGCGCCGAGGCCGAGCGGCTGCGCGCCGAGGCCGAGGAGCAGGCCGAGTCGGTGAAGGGCGCGGCCGAGGAGGCCGCCGCCGGGCTGCGCGCGGACGCCGAGCGGGCCGCCGAGGCGCGCCGCGCGGAGGCCGCCGAGGAGCTGGCCCGGCTGCACGCCGACGCCGAGGCGAAGGTCACGGCCGCCGGCGAGGAGCTCACCGACGCGCGGGCCGAGGGCGAGCGGATCCGGCGCGAGGCCGCCGAGGAGACGGAGCGGCTGCGGACCGAGGCCGCCGAGCGGATCCGGTCCCTCCGGGAGCAGGCCGAGCAGGAGGCCGAGCGGCTGCGCGCCGAGGCCGCGTCGGACGCGTCCACCACCCGTACCGAGGCCGAGTCCGCCGCCGTACGGCTGCGCACGGAGGCTTCCGAGGAGGCCGAGCGGCTGCGCTCGGAGGCCCAGGAGACCGCCGACCGGGTGCGGGCCGAGGCCGCCGCCGCCGCCGAGCGGGTGGCCGCCGAGGCCGCCGAGGCGCTGGCCGCCGCGCGGGACGAGGCCAACCGGCGCCGCCGGGAGGCCGAGGAGACCCTCGAGTCGGCCCGCTCCGAGGCCGGCCGGGAGCGCGAGCACGCCCGCGAGCAGTCCGAGGAGCTCCTGGCCGCCGCCCGCAAGCGGGTCGAGGAGGCGCAGACCGAGGCGCAGCGCCTGGTCGAGGAGGCGGACGCGCGGGCGACCGAGATGGTCACCGCCGCCTCGCGAGCCGCCCAGGAGGTGCGGGACTCGGTGGCCGGTCTGCGCGAGCAGGCCGAGGAGGAGATCGCCGGGCTGCGCAGCGCCGCCGAGCACGCGGCGGAGCGGACGCGCACCGAGGCGCAGGAGGAGGCGGACCGGGTCCGCGCCGACGCGTACGAGGAGCGGGAGCGGGCGTCCGAGGACGCCGTCCGCACGCGGGCGCGTGCCCAGGAGGAGTCGGAGGCCGCGAAGGCGCTGGCGGAGCGGACGGTCACGGACGCGCTCGCCGAGGCGGAGAAGCTGCGGGCGGACACCGCCGAGTACGCGCAGCGGGTGCGGACCGAGGCGACGGACTCGCTCGCCTCGGCCGAGCAGGACGCGGCCCGCACGCGCGCGGACGCCCGGGACGACGCGAACCGGATCCGTTCGGAGGCCGCCGAGCGCGCCGAGACGACGGTCGGCGAGGCGCGCGCGGAGGCGGAGCGGATCGCCGCCGAGGCCGAGCAGGTCCTGGACGAGGCCCGCAAGGCCGCCGACAAGCGCCGTTCGGACGCGGCCGAGCAGGCCGACACCCTCGTCGGCGAGGCCACCGCCGAGGCGGAGCGGATCGCGGCCGAGGCCGCCGAGCTGCGGGAGACGACCGAGCGCGACGCCCAGCGGATGCGCACGGAGGCCGAGCAGGTCAAGGCCGACGGCGAGGCGCAGGCGGAGGCGCTGCGGGCGGAGGCCCGCGCCGAGGGCGAGCAGATCCTCGACGAGGCCCGCAAGGCCGCCGACAAGCGCCGTTCGGACGCCGCCGAGCAGGCCGACACCCTCGTCGGCGAGGCCACCGCCGAGGCCGAGCGGCTCACCGCCGAGGCGATCGAGCTCATGGAGACGACCGAGCAGGACGCCGCGCGCATCCGCGCCGAGGCCGAGCAGGTCAAGGCCGAGGGCGTGGCACAGGCGGAGGCGCTGCGGGCGGAGGCCCGCGCCGAGGGCGACCAGATCCTGGACGAGGCCCGCAAGGCCGCCGACAAGCGCCGTTCGGACGCCGCCGAGCAGGCCGACACCCTCATCGGCGAGGCCACGGCCGAGGCCGAGCGGCTCACCGCCGAGGCGGCCGAGCTGCGGGAGACGGCCGAGCGGGACTCTCAGCGGCTGCTCACGGAGGCCGAGCAGGTCAAGGCCGACGGCGAGGCGCACGCGCAGGCCCTGCGCAACGCCGCGCTGGCCGACGCCGACCAGATCCTGGACGAGGCCCGCAAGGCCGCCGACAAGCGCCGTTCGGACGCGGCCGAGCAGGCCGACACCCTCGTCGGCGAGGCGACGGCCGAGGCCGAGCGGATCGTGAACGAGGCGGCCGAACTGGCCGATTCGGTCGGCGCGGACGCCCGCGCCGAGGCGGGCCGGACCGTCGCCGCGGCCTCGGAGGAGGCCGAGCGGCTGCGCGCCGAGGGCGCCGAGGCGATCGCGGAGGCCCTGCGGGACGCCGAGCGGATCCGTACCGAGTCCGAGCGGGTCAAGGCCGAGGCCGAGGCCGCGGCCGAGCAGAT
Source organism: Streptomyces sp. TLI_105 (assembly GCF_900105415.1). GTDB lineage: Bacteria > Actinomycetota > Actinomycetes > Streptomycetales > Streptomycetaceae > Streptomyces. Next base: position 2,692,774 of record NZ_FNSM01000001.1, read on the forward strand.
GCGCGCGGAGGCGCGCGAGGAGGCGGACCGGACGCTCGACGAGGCCCGGGAGGCCGGCGCCCGGAAGCGTTCGGACGCGGCCGAGCAGGCCGACCAGCTCATCGCCAAGGCCCAGGAGGAGGCGCTGCGCGCCACCACGGAGGCCGAGTCGCAGGCGGACACGATGGTCGGCGCGGCCCGCAAGGAGGCCGAGCGGATCGTCGCCGAGGCGACCGTCGAGGGCAACACGCTGGTGGAGAAGGCCCGTACGGACGCGGACGAGCTCCTGGTCGGGGCGCGCAGCGACGCGACGGCCATAAGGGAGCGGGCCGAGGAGCTGCGGGGCCGGATCGAGAGCGAGATCGAGGAGCTGCACGAGCGGGCGCGGCGCGAGACGGCCGAGCAGATGAAGACGGCCGGCGAGCGCGTCGACAAGCTGGTGAAGGCCGCGACCGAGCAGCGGACCGAGGCGGAGGAGAAGGCGAAGGAGCTGGTCTCCGAGGCGAGTTCGGAGGCGAGCAAGGTCCGGATCGCCGCGGTCCGCAAGGCGGACGCGCTCCTGAAGGAGGCCGCTCAGAAGAAGGCCTCGATCATCGCGGAGGCCGAGGCCGTGAAGGCGGAGGCCGAGCGGATCCGCGCGGAGGCCGAGGCCGAGGCGGAGAAGACGGTCCAGGAGGGGCAGCGCGAGCTGGAGGTGCTGACGCGTCGTCGCAAGGACATCAATGCCGAGATCTCCCGTGTCCAGGACGTGCTGGAGGCGTTGGAGTCTTTCGAGACCCCGGCGGCCGGAAAGGACGGGGTCAAGGCGGGTGCGTCGGCGGGTTCCACCCGGACGGGTGGCAAGTCCCAGGACGGCTAGCCACTCAAAAGGCTGGACATTCTCCAGATCAAACGGGCATACGCTCGATGACACGCCGCTTCGGCCCCTAGGATTCCCTCTAACACCTCACCGGTCTCATTCGACAGGAACCCCATGAGCGACACTTCCTCCCCCTTCGGCTTCGAGCTCGTGCGGCGCGGTTACGACCGCGGTCAGGTGGACGACCGCATTACCAAGCTCGTGGCCGACCGCGACAGTGCCCTGTCCCGCATCACCTCGCTGGAGAAGCGCATCGAGGAACTCCACCTCGAGACGCAGAACGCCCAGGCGCAGGTCACCGACGCCGAGCCGTCGTACGCGGGGCTCGGCGCCCGGGTCGAGAAGATCCTCCGGCTGGCCGAGGAGGAGGCGAAGGACCTGCGTGAGGAGGCCCGTCGCGCCGCCGAGCAGCACCGCGAGCTGGCCGAGTCGGCCGCCCAGCAGGTCCGCAACGACGCGGAGTCGTTCGCGGCCGAGCGCAAGGCGAAGGCCGAGGACGAGGGCGTCCGGATCGTCGAGAAGGCGCAGGGCGAGGCCAACACGCTGCGTGCCGAGGCCCAGAAGGACGCGCAGTCGAAGCGCGAGGAGGCGGACGCCCTCTTCGAGGAGACCCGCGCCAAGGCCGCCCAGGCCGCCGCGGACTTCGAGACGAACCTCGCGAAGCGCCGTGAGCAGTCGGAGCGGGACCTGGCCTCGCGTCAGGCGAAGGCCGAGAAGCGCCTCGCGGAGATCGAGCACCGCGCCGAGCAGCTCCGCCTGGAGGCCGAGAAGCTGCGGACGGACGCGGAGCGCCGGGCCCGTCAGACGGTGGAGACCGCGCAGCGCCAGGCCGAGGACATCGTGGCCGACGCGAACGCCAAGGCCGACCGGATCCGTTCGGAATCGGAGCGCGAGCTCGCGGCGCTGACGAACCGCCGCGACTCGATCAACGCGCAGCTGACCAACGTCCGCGAGATGCTGGCGACGCTGACCGGTGCCGCGGTGGCGGCGGCCGGCTCCCCGATCGACGACGAGCGCACGGCCGGCGTCCCGGCCCAGCAGTCGCGCTGAGCACCCTCCGGGCGCAAAAGACCCTCCGTCATTCCGGTGGCGGGGGGTTTTGCGCGCCCGTAGGTTGGGACGCATGATCGAGCTTGAGGGCCTGACCAAGCGCTACGGGGCGAAGACGGCGGTCGACCACCTCTCCTTCCAGGTCCGTCCTGGCGTGGTCACCGGCTTCCTCGGGCCGAACGGGGCGGGCAAGTCGACGACGATGCGGATGATGCTCGACCTGGACAACCCGACGAGCGGGACGGTCCGGATCGACGGCAAGCACTACCGGGACCTGGCAGAGCCGCTGAAGTACATCGGGGCGCTGCTCGACGCCAAGGCGATGCACGGCGGCCGGTCCGCCTACAACAACCTGCTGTGTCTGGCGCAGTCCAACCGCATCCCGGCGAGCCGGGTGGGCGAGGTGCTGGACCTGGTGGGTCTGACGGCGGTCGCGAAGAAGAAGTCGAAGGGCTTCTCCCTCGGCATGGGGCAGCGGCTCGGGATCGCGTCGGCGCTCCTCGGTGATCCCGAGATCCTGATGTTCGACGAGCCCGTCAATGGTCTGGACCCCGAGGGAATTCACTGGATCCGCAATCTGATGAAGGCGTTGGCGGCCGAGGGCCGGACGATCTTCGTTTCCAGCCATCTGATGAGTGAAATGGCGCTGACGGCGGATCATCTGATCGTGATCGGGCAGGGAAAACTGCTGGCCGACACCTCGATGGCGGATTTCATCCAGCAGAATTCCCGGAGTTATGTACGGATGCGATCTCCGCAGCAGGAACGCCTGCGGGACGTGCTCCACGCGAACGGATTCGTCGTGGTCGAGGCCGGCGGCGGGGCCCTGGAGGTGGACGGGGCGACGACGGAGAAGCTGGGCGAACTGGCCGCGGAGAACGGTCTGGTGCTGCACGAGCTGAGCGCGCAGCGCGCCTCCCTCGAAGAGGCGTTCATGCAGATGACGGCCGCCGCGGTGGAGTACCACGCGCACGGCACCGACGTACACAGCGGCGCCGCGGCGCCCGGCCCCCGGTGGGGCACGACCTCCCAGGGAGCCTGAACGATGGCAGTGGCATCCGCGGTCCTGCAGTCCGAGTGGACCAAGATCCGGACGGTGTCGTCGACCGTCTGGACGCTGGCGAGCGCCTTCCTCGTCACGGTGGCGATGGGCGCGGGGCTGAGCGCCCTGACGAACGCCACCTTCGACGACATGAGGGAGGTGGAGCGGGCCACCTTCGACCCGACCCTGATCAGCTTCTCCGGGATGATCCTGGGGCAGCTGGCGATGGTGGTCTTCGGCGTCCTGGTGGTGGGGACCGAGTACTCCTCCGGCATGATCCGCACCTCGCTGGCCGCCGTGCCGCAGCGCGCGACCTTCCTCTTCTCGAAGATCGCGGTGGCGGGCGGGCTCGCCCTCCTGGTGGGGATCGCGACGAGCTTCACCGCCTTCTTCCTCGGGCAGGCGCTGCTCGGCGGGCACCGGGCCTCCCTCGGCGACGACAACGTGCTGCGGGCGGTGGTCGGAGCCGGGCTCTACATGGGTCTGATCGCCCTGTTCTCCATGGGAGTGGCGGCGATGCTGCGCTCGTCGATGCTGTCGCTCGGCATCCTGGTGCCGTTCCTCCTCCTGGTCTCGAACATCCTCTCGGCGGTCCCGAAGGCCAAGGAGGTGGCGCTCTACTTCCCGGACCAGGCAGGCTCGAAGGTCATGCGGGTCATCCCGGACGCGATGAACTCGGAGAAGGCGCCGTACGGCCCGTGGGGCGGGCTCGGGATCATGGTGCTCTGGGTGGTGGCGGCGCTCATCGGCGGCTATCTCGTGATGAAGGAGCGGGACGCCTGATTCCCCGGGCTTGGCCGGAACCGTCAACGGCTGGATAAGCTCCTAGCTCATACGGGGGGCTCCGGCCGACGGCCGCCACGCCCCGACATGGATGCGACCGACCTGTCGATGGGGCTGGAGAATGATCGAGGCAGTCGGCCTGACGAAGCGCTACGGCGCCAAGACGGCCGTGTACAACCTTTCCTTCCAGGTGAGGCCCGGTGTCGTCACCGGATTCCTGGGGCCCAACGGGTCCGGCAAGTCGACGACCATGCGCATGATCCTGGGACTCGACCGGCCCACCGCGGGTCACGTCACGATCGGCGGCCACCCCTTCCGGCAGCTTCCGAACGCGCCCCGGCAGGTCGGCGCGCTCCTCGACGCCAAGGCCGTGCACGGCGGGCGCAGCGCGCGCAGCCATCTGCTGTCGCTCGCGCAGCTGGCCGGCATCCCGGCGCAGCGCGTCGACGAGGTCCTCGGCGTGGTCGGTCTCCAGGACGTCGCCAAGCGGCGCTCGAAGGGCTTCTCGCTCGGCATGGGCCAGCGGCTCGGCATCGCGGCGGCGCTCCTGGGCGACCCGCAGGTGCTGCTCTTCGACGAGCCCGTCAACGGCCTGGACCCCGAGGGCATCCTCTGGGTGCGGAACCTGATGAAGAAGCTGGCCGCCGAGGGCCGCACGGTCTTCGTCTCCAGCCACCTCATGAGCGAGATGGCACTGACGGCCGATCACCTGATCGTGATCGGCCGGGGGCAGCTGCTCGCGGACATGCCCGTCAAGGACTTCATCTCGGCGAACTCCGCCGACTTCGCCCGGGTGCGGACGCCGGGGACCGAGCCGGCGCAGCGGGAGAAGCTGACGTCGGTGCTCATGGAGGCCGGCGGCCAGGTGCTGTCGGAGCCGGACGGGGCGCTGCGCGTGACGGGCCTGCCCCTGCCGCGGATCAGCGACCTCGCGCACGGCGCGGACGTACGGCTCTGGGAGCTGTCCCCGCACCAGGCGTCGCTGGAGGAGGCGTACATGCGGCTGACGCAGGGCGCCGTGGACTACCGCTCCACCGACGACCGCCTCGCCCACCTCCAGCCGCCGGTGCAGCCCGGACAGCCGGGGTACGGGATGCCGCCGCAGCCACCGGTCCAGGAGGTGCCGCAGCAGGGCTGGTACGCCCCGCCGCCGCCCGGACAGAACCCGTACGGCGCGGCTCCGCAGGCCCCCGGACAGAACCCGTACGCCGGCGCCCCGCAGGCCCCCGCGCCGGGTCCGTACGCCCCTCCGGCCGCCCCGCAGCCGGGCCTCCCGCAGCCGAGCGACACCCCGAAGGACGCCCGATGACCGCCCCCGCCCACCACCACGCCCCGGCTCCGCACGCCTACGTCTCCCCCATCCCGGTCCGCGCCGCGCACCTCGGTGACGCGCTCGCCTCCGAGTGGACGAAGATCCGCTCGGTGCGTTCGACGATGTGGACGCTCGGGGTGATGATCCTGCTGATGTTCGCCATCGGTCTGGGCGTCGCGGCCATCGCGTCGGCCTCGGAGGCCCCGATGGGCGAGGAGTCCGCGCTCGCCTTCGGCTTCTTCGGAATGCTGCCGGCGTCGATCTGCGTGATCACGCTGGGCGTCCTGACGATCGCCTCCGAGTACGGCACGGGCATGATCCGTACGACCCTGACGGCCTGCCCGAGCCGGGCCCGGGTGCTGACGGCGAAGGCGATCGTCTTCTTCCTGCTGGTCTTCTCGGTCACCACCGTGGTCGCGACGCTCGTGGCGGTGGCGCAGGTCGCCATCGTGGACACGGCGGCGACGCCGACGACGGGCGAGTGGCTGCGGGCGACGGTCGGCGCGGGCGCCTACCTGGCCGCGCTGGGACTGCTGTCGCTGGCGCTGGGGACGCTCATCCGGCACTCGGCCGGCGCGATCACGGTGATGATCGGCGTGCTGCTGCTGCCGCTGGTGGCGGCCATGTTCATGTTCTCCCAGACGCTGAAGTCGGTGCAGGAGTTCCTGTTCACCTACGCGATCCCCTCGCAGATGATCGCGCTGTACAGCGAGCGGCCCCCGTTCGGCGACTCGGGCCCGGCGGGCTGGGAGCCGCTGCTGATCATGGCGGCGATCGCGGCGGCGGCCCTGGCCGGCGCGTTCGCCCTGCTGAACAACCGGGACGTGTAGGAAGCCGTCGCGAAGGCTCAGTACCTCGGCGCGTTGCGGGACCGCTGCACCCTGCTGGTGCGGCGGTCCTTCGCGTTCCAGCAGGCCTTGTGCCAGTGGCGGCGGTCGTCCACCCCGCCCCACTCCGGCCAGGCGACCACGTGCGGGGCGCCGGACGGGATCTCCTGGTCGCAGCCCGGGCAGCGGTAGCGCTTGCCGGGCGCGCTCGCCCCGGCCACGAGCCGGACGTACCACTCCTCGCCCTGCCAGGTCTCGGTGCGGTGCGCGCCGCCGTACCGGTCGCCGTGGTCGCCCTGCTGCGCGGGCTTCTCGCCGCCTCGGGAACGGTTGTGACGCGGGGACACGGGCACACCTCACGGGGTCTGGGAACACGGACCGTTCCCTCCAGCCTACGGGCCGCCACACGGTGCCCCGGGCCCCGTCCGGGACGGCTTAGCCGAAAATCGCAAGAACTTCATGAACGGCCGTTGCCTTTGGCACGTGTCAGACGTTGGTGCCAGTGCGAGGGGAGATACGCGTCGGCCGCAAGGAGGCAGAAGGCGATGCGCGTGGGTACGTTCGTTCTGGCAGCCCAGTTCCCGGGGCAGGGCCAGGGAGAGGCACTGCACCGGGCGGTGCGGACCGCCGAGGTGGCGGAGGAGGCGGGGCTCGACTCCGTCTGGCTGGCCGAGCACCACTTCGTGCCGTACGGGGTCTGTCCTTCGGCCGTGACACTGGCCGCGCTGCTCCTCGGCCGCACCCGGCGGCTCCGGGTCGGCACGGCGGTGAGCGTGCTGCCGACCGTCCACCCGGTCGCCCTCGGCGAGCAGGCGGCGCTGCTGCACCTCACCTCGGGCGGCCGGTTCACCCTGGGGGTGGGCCGGGGCGGGCCCTGGGTGGACCTGGAGGTGTTCGGCGCGGGACTCGCGGCGTACGAGAAGGGGTTCCCCGAATCGCTCGACCTGCTGCTGCGCTGGCTCACCGAGCCGCGCGTCGGCGCCGAGGGGGAACGATTCGCTTTCCGCGAGGTGCCCGTGGTGCCCCGCCCCGACGAGCTGATCGGCGGCGCGGCCGCCCCCGAGGTGGTGGTGGCCTGCACCTCGCCGAAGAGCGTGCGGCTCGCGGCGGAGCGCGGACTGCCGATGCTGCTCGGCATGCACTGCGGCGACGAGGACAAGGCCGAGATGGTCGCGGCCTGGGCGCGGTGCGCGCGGGAGGCCGGGCGGGACCCGGACGAGATCGCGCGGATCGGCGCAGGCCATGTCTCGGCGGGGGTGGCCCAGCTCGCCGACCGGGGCGCGGACGCGGCGGAGGCGCTGGTCAAGGCGATGCCGGGCTGGCTGAGGCAGGGGCTCGACGCGCATGTGACGGTGGACGGCCGGCACCGGGCGATGCGGGACCCCGTGGCGTACACGGAGCTGCTGTGCGGGCTGCACCCGGTGGGCACGCCCCGGCTGGCGGCGGACCGGCTCGCGGCGACCGCGGAGCGCACGGGCATCACGCGCTTCGCCCTCCTCGCGGAAGGCTCGGGCGACCTCGCGGCGACCGAGGAGAACGTCCGGCGCCTGGGCGCGGAGGTCCTGCCGCTCCTGGTGTGAGAGCCCTCACGGGAGCGGTGCTGACTGTGCTGCCGCTTCCGCGCCTTTCGGCGGCGATGCGCGTCGGCTCGCATCGATCGCGTTCTCCGGCGGTGCGGAGCGGCAGCACCATGTCTCAGCAGTCGCGCAGTTCCGGCGACTGGTTCAACAGCTGTCCCCGTACGGACGTGAAACGGGCGAGTCGCTCGTCCACCGACGGGTCCAGCGGGAAGACCGCCACGCGGTGGCAGTTCTGGAAGGCGAGACGCACCCCGAAGTGCCGCTGCAGCGCACCACGAATGGCATCGCTCGCGAGCGCGCGCAGCAGCTGACCACGTGCCTGCTCATTCGGCGGCGGCGTCTGGTTGTCGGCGAACTCTCCGCCGTCGACCTTCAGCTGTGCCACCAGAGAACTGATCATCTCCCATGCGTAGGGCAGGGAGGTCCGGACGCAGTCGACGAAGTCGGCTTCGTCGACCTCGCCTCGCTCGGCCTGTTCCAACAGGGCCGGTGAGACGTCGAGCGACATGGGTTCTCCTCTCGCGACCCCGCGGACGGGGTCTTGCGGGCAGGGGCGAAGGCCGGCCGTGCGCCACGCAGCGTGCACGGACGACGACCTCCAGCTTCCACGGTAAGCGCGCGGTCCGGGCGACACCAGAAGAATGGGCACACAACCGGCTGATAACCGACGGGTGTTCGGCCAACGATCACCCCCGCCCGATGCCCGAATCGCGCGGAAGAGCGCCCGTCTTGTAGCGTTGCCGACCATGCGTCTCGTCATTGCCCGTTGTTCCGTGGACTACGCGGGCCGGCTCACCGCCCACCTGCCCTCCGCACCCCGTCTGATCCTGGTCAAGGCAGACGGCAGCGTCTCCATCCACGCGGACGACCGGGCGTACAAACCGCTCAACTGGATGTCCCCGCCGTGCACCCTGAAGGAGGGTGTCGACGGTGAGGCGGGCATCTGGACCGTGATCAACAAAGCGGGCGAGAAACTGATCATCACGATGGAGGAGATCCTCCACGACTCCTCGCACGAACTGGGCGTCGACCCGGGCCTCATCAAGGACGGCGTCGAGGCGCACCTCCAGGAGCTGCTCGCCGACCGCATCGAGACCCTCGGCGAGGGCTACACCCTGATCCGCCGCGAGTACCCGACCGCGATCGGCCCCGTGGACATCCTGTGCCGGGACTCCGACGGCGGGACGGTCGCGGTGGAGATCAAGCGGCGCGGCGAGATCGACGGCGTCGAGCAGCTGACCCGCTACCTGGAGCTGCTCAACCGCGACCCGCACCTCGCACCGGTGAAGGGCGTCTTCGCGGCCCAGGAGATCAAGCCGCAGGCGCGGGTCCTCGCGACGGACCGCGGGATCGGCTGCGTGGTCCTCGACTACGACGCGCTGCGCGGCATCGAGGACGACAAGCTGCGGCTGTTCTAGCGGCGGCGGGAGTACGAACACGGGGACGGCCCCGGGTGCGGTGAGCGCGCCCGGGGCCGTCGTCGTTGTCGTACGGGGTCAGGCCGGCGAGTCCGTGGCGGCGGAGGTCTCGGAGGCGGAGGGGGCGCCGAGGGTGGTGGTCTCGCCGGTCGCCGGGGCGGTCGTCGTCGGCGGGGGCGTGGTGGTCGGCGTCGTCGGCGCGGGGGTGGTCGTCGGCGGCTGCGGGGGCGTGGTCGTCGGCTTCGGCGACGTGATGGTCGGGCGCGGCCTGGTCGTGGTGGGGGCCGTCGTCGGGGTTCCGCTGGTGGGCCGCGTCGTCCGGGTGGGGGACGTCGTCGTCGGGCTGTCCGAGGGCGAGGGCGAGCCCGAGTCGGACGGGTCCCTCGACGCGGACGGCGACGCGCTCCCGGAGCCCGACGGGCTCGGGGAGTCCGAGTGGGTCGCCCGGCCGGTCTCGGCCGGGTCGGCCTCGCCGTCGGCCGGCGGCTCCTCGCCGTCGAGGCCGTCGCCGGTGCCGCTCTCGCTCGCGGTGCTGTCGGAGGTGACGCGGTCGGTGGCGGGGTTCTCGCCGTTGCCCGAGGTGGCGCCGAGGGTGACGACGGTGCCGAGGACGGCGACGAGGAGCGCGCCCGCGCCGACGGCGACGAGGTTGCGGCGGGCGCCGCCGAGGATGCCGCCCTTGAGGCCGGGGCGGCGGTCGCCGCTCCCGGCGGTGTCGGGGCGGGTGACGACGGTCGGGCCGTCGTCGGCGAAGTCGGGGAAGGCGGGGACGGGGGCCGTCGCCGGGGTCCGGACGGGCCCGCCCGGCAGCGGGGCCGTGACGGGTTCCGGGCGCGAGAGGCCGGGGCGGGCGGCGGGGCCGCGCAGGGCGGGGGTGCCGCGCGGCGGGGAGAGGGGCTCGTCGGCACGCGGGGCGACGGCGGCGTGCTCTCCGGAGAGGTCGGAGACGAGGGCGAGCGCCCGGCGGCCGGCGACGGTGCCGCGCTTGTCGGCGAGCACCCCGCGCATGCCGATGGAGGCCTCCAGCTCGGCGCGGGCGCGCTCCAGGTTTCCGGCGCAGATCGCGAGGACGCCGAGCTCGTGGTGGAAGTAGGCCTCTTCGGCGACGTCGCCGGTGAGCCGGGCGGCTTCCTGGCCGGCCCGCAGGGCGCGTTCCCAGGCGCCCCAGTGCAGTCCGGCGGCGAAGGCGGGTGCGGCGGCGCGGGCGAGGAGGACGGCGGTGGCGCGGTGTTCGGCGGCGGATTCGCCGGTGCCGGGGATCAGCGCGGTGAGGGCGGCGAGCAGCGCGTCGGCCTCGGCGGCGGCCCGTTCGGGGGTGACGGAGGGGTGGGCGGCCCACCAGGCGTAGTGCTGGGCGAGGGCGTGGGCGCGGTCGGCGGCCCCGTGGTCGTAGCCGTGGGCGAGGAGCTGGGTGAGGACGCCGGCGGCGAGCCGGTAGCGGGGGCCGACCGGGGAGAGCAGTCCGCAGGCCATGAGTTCGCCGAGGGCGGCGTCGGCGTGGGTGTCGCCGACGAGGGCGGGGAGGTGGGCCTGGTGCGGGACCTCGCCGCCGAGGGCGACGGCGAAGCGCAGGGCGGACTGGGCGGCGCGGCTGAGGCGGGAGGCGAGGAGGGCGGCGGGGGCGGCGCCCTCGCCGAGGCTGGGCAGCGGTATCTCGCGCAGTTCGACGTCGGGGTCGTCGATGCCGTCGAAGGCGGCGGCCGCGGCGGCGGCCACGGCCGCGGGGTCGGCGGGTCCGAAGGCTTCTTCGAGGGCGCCGAAGGCGTCGAACTCGGCGGGGGTGACGCGCAGCCGGTCGCGCTGCCGGAGGAGGGCGCCGGCCTGGACGAAGCGGAGGGGGAGGCCTTCGGACTCGAACCACAGGTCGCCGGCCCAGTTGGCCTCCTCCTCGGTGAGGGTGCGGCCGGCGGCGCTCTCCAGGAGTTCGAGGGCGGCGGCGCGGCCGAGGCCGGCGAGGAGGACCTCCTCGACGTGGGCGTCGGCGGAGGGGGCGGGGGTGTCGGGGCCCGCGGCGAGGAGGAAGGCGCACTCGGGGGCGGCGGCGAGGAGCTCGTCGAGGGCGGCGGCGCCGAACTCCAGGTCGTCGACGACGACCACGGCGCCGACGCCGCGGAGCCGGTCGAGGAGGGCGGCCCGGTCGGGTCGCTGGTCGGGGGCGTACCGGACGGCCGCGAAGAGCTCGTGGAGGAGCTCGGTGGGCGTGCGGTGGCGGCCGGAGAGGCGGACGACGCCGTCGGGGGCGAGGTCGGCGCAGTCGGCGGCGACGGCGTCGAGGAGGGCGGTGCGGCCGGAGCCGGGGGCGCCGACGAGGCGGGCGCAGCGGCCCTGGCGGAGGATGCCGGTGAGCCGCTCGCGCTCCTCCTGGCGTTCGAGGAGGGGCAGCTCGGGTGCGGGAGGGCCGGGCGGGAGGGGCGGGGCGACGGCGCGGGCGGCCTCGGCGCGCTCCTCTGGGGTGCGGGGGCGGGGGGCCGCCGGTTCCTGCCCGGGCGGGCAGGGTTCGATCTCGCTGCCGTCGACGGGGTTGACGGTGAGGAGCAGTTCGCCGGAGACGAGCCGGACGACGCGGGCGCGCGCGGGCGCCGGCGCGGGCACGCCACGACCCTGGCGGGCCTCCTCGCCCTCGGTGTCGTGACCGTACTCCTCCGACCCAGGGTTGATCGGGTCCATGGTCCTAGCCCCCAAGAAGCGGTGTCCGGTGCCCGCCGGTGGGTCCGCCCCATGTGCAGGCGGGTCCGTCAATGTGCGGGCGACCGAACCCTAGACCGTGGTCAGCGGCTCGGGAACAGCCGGGGTGCCCCCGAGACCAAGACGTCACGGTCTTGTGAGGATTGAGCGTGACGCCTGGTTCACACAGCTGCTTCACAGACGGCGGGGCCGGGGCGGGTCACACGCGGGGAAGGGACTCCAGGGCGAGGCCGCCCTCGATGGCGAGGATGCGGTGGAGCCGGGTGGCGACGAGGAGCCGCTGCATCTGGGGCGGCACCCCGCGCAGGACGAGGCGCCGGCCGCAGCGGCCGGCCCTCCGGTGGGCGCCCATGATGACGCCCAGTCCGGTCGCGTCCCAGGAGTCGAGGCCGGTCAGGTCGAGCACCAGGTCGCCGACTCCGTCGTCGACGGCCGAGTGCAGGACCGTACGGGCGTCCGCCGCGCTGCGGACGTCGAGGCGGCCCCCGACGACCAGCTCGACGTGGTCGCCCCTGATGTGCATATGCGCTCCCCGAGAGTGCTCCGTCTTCGCAACAACTGACTGCCGCATCGGCAGATACGTTGCGCCTTGTCAGCGAACCGGTACCGAAATTCACCCCACGGAGTGAGGTGGGGTGGTGGGTCCGGCTCAGTACTTGTAGAAGCCCTGCCCGCTCTTGCGGCCGATGTCACCCGCGTCCACCATCCGGCGCATCAGCTCCGGCGGCGCGAACTTCTCGTCCTGGGACTCGGTGTAGATGTTGTTGGCGGCGTTCACCAGGATGTCGATGCCGGTGAGGTCGGCGGTGGCGAGCGGGCCCATGGCGTGGCCGAAGCCGAGCTTGCAGGCGATGTCGATGTCCTCGGCGGTGGCGACGCCCGACTCGTGGAGCTTGGCGGCCTCGACGACGAGGGCGGAGATGAGGCGGGTGGTGACGAAGCCGGCGACGTCGCGGTTGACGACGATGCAGGTCTTGCCGACGGACTCGGCGAACGCGCGGGCGGTGGCGAGGGTCTCGTCGCTCGTCTTGTAGCCGCGGACCAGCTCGACGAGCTGCATCATCGGCACGGGCGAGAAGAAGTGGACGCCGACGACGGCCTCGGGGCGCTCGGTCACCGCGGCGATCTTGGTGATCGGGATCGCGGAGGTGTTGGAGGCGAGGACGGCGCCGTCCTTGACGATCTTGTCGAGCGAGCGGAAGATGTCGTGCTTGACGTCGAGGTTCTCGAAGACGGCCTCGACGACGACGTCCGCGTCGGCGACGGCGTCGAGCTCGGTGGTGGCGGTGATCCGGCCGAGCGCGGCCTCGGCGTCCTCGGCGGTGAGCTTGCCCTTGGCGACGAACTTGTCGTACGACGCCTTGATGCCGTCGGTGCCGCGGGTCAGGGCGGCGTCGGTGACGTCACGCAGGACGACGTCCCAGCCCGCCTGTGCGGAGACCTGCGCGATGCCGGATCCCATGAGTCCGGCCCCGATGACGGCGAGCTTCCTGGCCACGATGTTCCACCCCTTTAACGCCTGTTCACTTCTGGCTCTCCGGCGGAGATTAGCGGTCGCGGGGCGCCGTGTGACCGTGAAGTAATGCGCGTCACGCCCTCTTTGACGGACGTCACACTCGCGACACCCCTCGGGCGGGCGGAGGAGGGCTCAGCCCTCGCGCACGGCGTACGTCAGGACCTTCTCGCTCAGCAGCTCCTCGATCTCGTCGAGGAGGACGAGGGCCTCGCGGGAGACGGTGGTCGCCTTGCGTCCGGCGGTCATCTCGCGGGTGATGTAGCCGACGACGGCGCTCTCGATCCAGGTGAGCTGGCCGCCGACGAGCAGCGGCAGCGGGTCGTCGGCGGCCGCGCCGGTCTCCTCGCGCAGGGTGGTCACGACGGCTTCCTGGACCTGGTCCCGCAGGTGGAAGAGGCGGGCCTTGAGGGTGGGCGCGTGCTCGATGACGTTCATGAAGGCGTCGAAGCCGTCCATGAGCCCGTAGGCGGGTGACACGGCCCCGATGTCCTGGCGGAGTTCGCGCAGGACGGCCTGGGCGGCGGACTCGCCCCGGTCGCGGCCGCGGACCATCCGGGCGAGGCGGAGGGTGACGCCGTCCATCCGGTCGAGGAAGAGGTCCTCCTTGGCCGGGAAGTAGTTGTAGACGGTGTTGACGGAGACGTCCGCCGCCTCGGCGACGTCCGCGACGGTCACGCTCGCGAAGCCGTGCTCCAGGAAGAGTCCGGTCGCGATGTCCGAGATCCGCTGTTTCGTCTCGCGCTTCTTGCGTTCCCTGAGTCCCTCGGCCATGGCCTCATCCTAGACTCCCTGAAATTTCGGTGCCTCTGAAATTTTGGAGACGTTGCAAAATTTCAGTGACTCTGTTTTCGTGGTCGTCATGCCCATCATCAGCACCGCCGGGCTCGCCCGGACCTTCCCGACCAGGAACGGCCCCGTGGAGGCCGTCCGAGGGATCGACCTCACCGTCCGGCCCGGCGAGATCCTCGGACTCCTCGGCCCCAACGGCGCCGGCAAGACCACCACCCTCCGAATGCTCACGACGCTCCTCCCGCCCACCGGCGGCGCCGCCACCATCGCCGGCCACGACCTCCTCAAGGAGCCCGCCGCCGTACGTCGGCGCATCGGATACGTCGCCCAGTCCGGCGGCCTCGACCCCCAGGAGACCGTCCGCTCCGAGCTCGTCATGCAGGGCAGGCTCTACGGCCTGGACCGGGCACGCGCCACGGCCCGTGCCGAGGAGCTCGCCGCCGACCTCGGCCTCGGCGAACTCCTCGACCGGAAGACCCCGGCGCTCTCCGGCGGCCAGCGCCGCCGGCTCGACCTCGCCATGGGGCTCACCCACCGCCCGGAGGTCCTCTTCCTCGACGAGCCGACGACCGGCCTCGACCCCGGCAGCCGCGCCGACCTGTGGGCCCTGGTGCGGCGGCTGCGCGACGAGCACGGCACCACCGTCGTCCTCACCACGCACTACCTCGACGAGGCCGACGCGCTCGCCGACCGGCTCGTGATCGTGGACAAGGGCACGGTCGTCGCCGAGGACAGCCCCGCCGGCCTCAAGGCCGCGCACGGCGTGACCACCCTCCAGGAGGCCTTCCTCGCCGCCACCGGCCGCACCCCCGCCCCCGCCGACACCACCCCCGTAGCGGTCTAGGAGACCCGTGATGCTGCTCCACGACACCGCGCTCGTCTTCGGGCGCTACGCCCGCCAGACCCTGCGCTCCCCGTTCCAGATCTTCTTCGGCGCCCTGATGCCCCTGCTCTACCTGCTCTTCTTCGGGCCGCTGCTCACCGGCCTCCCGCTGGGCCGCGAGGGCGACTCCTGGCAGATCCTCGTGCCCGGACTGCTGCTCCAGCTCGGCCTCTTCGGCGCCTCGTTCGCCGGTTTCTCGATCATCATGGAGAAGAACTGGGGCGTGCTCGACCGGATGCGGGTCACCCCGGTCAGCCGGCTCGCCCTGCTGCTCGGCCGGGTCCTGCGGGACGCCGCGCTCTTCGTCTTCCAGGCGGTCCTGCTCGTCCTCGTGGCGATCCCCATGGGCCTGAGGGCGCCGGTCGCCGGGGTCCTCATCGGCTTCGGCTT
Source organism: Streptomyces sp. TLI_105 (assembly GCF_900105415.1). Lineage (GTDB taxonomy): Bacteria > Actinomycetota > Actinomycetes > Streptomycetales > Streptomycetaceae > Streptomyces. The sequence continues at coordinate 2,707,887 of NZ_FNSM01000001.1, forward strand.
CGTCGCCCTGCTCTCCGCCGCGCTCGCCTCGCTCTCGTACGCCCTGGCCCTGAAGCTGCGGACCCCGCAGGAGTTCGGGCCCGCGATCAACACGCTCGCGATGCCGGCGATGCTGCTGTCGGGCCTGATGCTGCCGATGGCCCTCGCCCCCGGCTGGCTCGACGTGGTCTCGCACCTCATGCCCTTCCGCTATCTGGTGGACGCGGTCCGGGAGGCGTACATCGGCCACTACACGACGCCGACCATGCTGTACGGGGTGCTGGTCGCCCTCGCCCTGACGGCCCTGGCCGTGACGGTCGGCACACGCACGTTCCGCAGCGCCGGTACGTAACTAGGCTGGACCCATGGTCAATCTGACGCGCATCTACACCCGTACCGGCGACAAGGGCACCACGGCGCTCGGTGACATGAGCCGGACCGCCAAGACGGATCTGCGGATCTCGGCCTACGCCGACGCCAACGAGGCCAACGCCGCCATCGGGACGGCCATCGCCCTCGGGCAGCTCGACGAGGACGTCGTGAAGGTCCTCGTCCGGATCCAGAACGACCTCTTCGACGTGGGCGCCGACCTCTGCACGCCGGTGGTGGAGAACCCCGAGTACCCGCCGCTGCGCGTCGAGCAGGCGTACGTCGACAAGCTGGAGGCCGACTGCGACCGCTTCCTGGAGGAGCTGGAGAAGCTGCGCTCCTTCATCCTGCCGGGCGGCACGCCCGGCGCGGCCCTGCTGCACCAGGCGTGCACGGTGGTCCGGCGGGCGGAGCGCTCCACGTGGGCGGCCCTGGAGGTGCACGGCGAGACGATGAACGCCCTGACCGCCACGTACCTCAACCGGCTATCGGACCTGCTCTTCATCCTTGCCCGTACCGCGAACAAGGAGGTCGGGGACGTGCTCTGGGTGCCGGGCGGGGACCGCTGATCCGGCGTCCGGCTCCCTCTTCTGCCAGACGAGATAGCTGAGCGCGATCAGACCGTGGATGCCGACGGCCCGCCAGGCGCCGTACATCCAGCTCCGCAGGCCGTCGGTGTTCCCGTCGTCGCCGACGTACGCCATGGCGAGGAGCAGCAGGACCGTGGCGACGGCGCCGCCGACGAGCGAGCCCAGCCAGATCCTGCCCTCGTGGCGGGCGTGGGCCAGGCCGTACCGGGGCGGCTTCGGGGGCGGCGGGCCGCCGCCGAGGCGGTGGGCGGCGTGGCCGTCGAGCCATTTCACGGTGCGGTGGCCGTGGCCGACGGTGTAGCCGATGTACAGCGCGGCGAGTCCGTGCTCCCAGCCGGGGTCCGCGCCGTTCTTGAGGTCGATCGCGGTGGCGACGAGGAGCACGAGCTCCAGGACCGGCTCGCAGAGCAGCAGCGCCAGGCCGGTCCGGGGCATCTTCAGGAGATAGCGGGTGGCGAGGCCGGCGGCCAGCAGGACCCAGAAGCCGACCTCGCAGAGCACGATCAGCGTGACGATCACGGCGGTTCCCCCTTCGGTTCCCCTTCAGCGTCCCGTGGGGCCGGGCCCGGTTCGTCGTCGCCGGTGACGAAGTCCGTCTACATCCTTCGACGGAGGGCGGCGCACGCGCGGATCGGCCCGCACGACGAGGTCCACGCGCACGCGGGCGTGTTGGATGAGTACGTGACGCTCCCCCGCCCCCACCGCATCGACCTGTTCATCGCCGCCACCGGCCTGGTCGGCGGGCTGATCCTGTGGTCGTTCGGGCTGTACGTGACGGGGGACCACGTCTTCGGACAGCGCTGGGCGACGCTCGTCCCGCTGGCCGTGATGTCCGGGACGGAGGCCGTGCGCCGCACAGCTCCCCGGGCCGCCCTGATCGTCGGAACCCTCGCGATCGTCGCGGACCAGTTCACCAAGGGGAACCTGGCGACGGTCCTGATGTTCACGGACGTGGTCTACGCGGCCGTGGTGTACGGGCCGCCGGCCTCGGCGCGCCGCATCCCGTACACGACCGGTCTGATCACGGTCGGGATCACGGTCGTCCTGCTGATCTGGTGGCAGAACGCGCTCGCACTCCTCGTCGGGGTGCTCAGCGGCATGATCTCCTTCCTGCCCGCGATCACGGGCGCGATCGTCCGCAACCACCGCGAGGCGGCGGACGCCGCCCGGCTGCGGGCCGAACAGACCGCGCTGCTCGCCGAGATGGACCGGGCGCAGGCGGTGGTGGCCGAGCGGGCCCGGATGGCGCGCGAGCTGCACGACATGGTCGCGAACCACCTCTCGGCGATCGCGATCCACTCCACGGCCGCGCTCTCCCTCGACGAACCGGCCACCACCCGGCGGGCGCTGACGGTGATCCGGGAGAACAGCGTGGCGGGCCTCGCCGAGATGCGGCGGCTCATCGGACTCCTCCGGGACAGCGGCGGGGACGCGGAACCGGGGGCGGTGCCGAGCCTCGACGCCCTGGACGGTCTGCTCGCCCAGGCCCGTACGAACGGCTCGTCCGGCGGCCTGGAGTTCGTCCTCGAGGACACCCGGCGCGCGGGCGGAGCCGCCCTGCCGGCGCCGGTGGAGCTGGCCGCGTACCGGATCGTGCAGGAGTCGCTGACCAATGCGGTCAAGCACGCCTCCCCCGGTACGGTCACCGTACGGGTCGGCCACGGCGACGGGGTCCTGACGGTGGACGTCGACTCGCCGTACGGGAAGCGGCCGGGGCCGGGGGCGCCCGGAACGGGTTCGGGTCTGGTGGGGATGCGGGAGCGCGCCGAGCTGCTCGGCGGGGAGTTCCGGGCGGCGGCCACGGGAGCGGTCTGGCGGGTGCGGGCGGTGCTGCCCGCGGACGAGAAGGCGGGGAGCGCATGACGATCCGGGTGGTCGTGGCCGAGGACCAGTCCGCGGTACGGGCGGGGCTCGTGCTGATCCTGGGCAGCGCGCCGGACATCGAGGTGGTCGGCGAGGCGGCGGACGGCGAGCGGGCGGTGGAGCTGGCCCGCGAACTGCGCCCGGACCTGGTCCTGATGGATGTGCAGATGCCCCGGATGGACGGGGTGACGGCGACCCGTCTGGTGGTGTCGGAGGGCCTCGCCGATGTGCTCGTCCTGACGACGTTCGACCTGGACACCTACGTCTTCGGGGCACTGCGGGCCGGGGCCTCGGGCTTCCTGCTGAAGGACACGGAAGCGAAGGACCTGATCACGGCGGTGCGGACGGTGGCGCGCGGCGAGGGCCTGATCGCCCCGGCGGTGACGCGGCGGCTGATCGCGGAGTTCGCGGCCCCGAGCCGTCCGGTGACGGACTCCGCCGTACTGGATGCGCTGACGCCCCGGGAGCGGGAGGTGCTCTCCGCGCTGGGGCTCGGTCTGTCGAACGCGGAGATCGCGGTACGTCTCGACATGGCGGAGGCGACGGTGAAGACGCACGTCAGCAAGGTGCTGGGGAAGCTGGCGCTGCGGAGCCGGGTCCAAGCGGCGGTGTTGGCGCAGGAGTTGGGGGTTTAGCGGATCTTTGCCGACGTTGGTCTGGACCTCTTGACGATTGGTCCAGACCTTCCTACGCTCGCGGGGCGCGCGCACCTTTCGGACCACCCCCACCCTGTCCGTCCGCAACTTGAGGAGCACCGTTGAGCACTCAAGCACCGACGCGCAGAGCAGGGTTCAGACACCGGACCGCCGCCGGACTGACCGCCCTGATCCTGCCCCTGGCCGCCATGGTCGGCCTCGCCTCCCCCGCCGAAGCCGCCGCCTCGGCCACCGCGACCTACACCAAGCCCCAGGACTGGGGCACCGGCTTCGAGGGCAAGTGGACGGTGAAGAACACCGGCACCACCACCCTCACCTCCTGGACCGTCGAGTGGGACTACCCCTCCGGCACCGCCGTCACCTCCGCCTGGGACGCCACCGTCACCGGCTCCGGCACCCACTGGACCGCCAAGAACGTCGGCTGGAACGGCACCCTCGCCCCCGGCGCCTCCGTCTCCTTCGGCTACAACGGCACCGGCTCCGGCGCACCCACCGGCTGCAAGATCAACGGCGCTCCCTGCGACGGCACCACCCAGCCGGGCGACAACCCGCCCTCGGCCCCCGGCACCCCGGTCGCCTCGAACATCACCGACACCTCGGCGAAGCTCACCTGGACCGCGGCCACCGACGACAAGGGCGTCAAGAACTACGACGTCCTGCGCGACGGCACCAAGGTGACCACCACCACCGGCCTCACGTTCACCGACAGCGGCCTCACGGCGGGCACCAACTACTCGTACACCGTCGTCGCCCGCGACACCATCGACCAGACCGGCCCCGCCGCCGGCCCGGTCGCCGTCCGCACCACCGGCGGAGGCGGCGGCCAGCCCCTCCCGAACGCCGTGAAGATGGGCTACTTCGCCAACTGGGGCGTCTACGGGCGCAACTACCACGTGAAGAACATCGTGACCTCCGGCTCCGCGTCGAAGATCACGCACATCAACTACGCCTTCGGCAACGTCCAGAACGGCAAGTGCACCATCGGCGACGCCTACGCCGACTACGACAAGGCCTACACCGCCGACCAGTCCGTCGACGGCGTCGCCGACACCTGGGACCAGCCGCTGCGCGGCAACTTCAACCAGCTCCGCAAGCTGAAGAAGGCCTACCCGAACATCAAGGTCCTGTGGTCCTTCGGCGGCTGGACCTGGTCCGGCGGCTTCGGCCAGGCCGTGCAGAACCCGACCGCCTTCGCCCAGTCCTGCTACGACCTGGTCGAGGACCCGCGCTGGGCCGACGTCTTCGACGGCATCGACCTGGACTGGGAGTACCCCAACGCCTGCGGCCTGTCCTGCGACACCAGCGGCGCGGCCGCCTTCAAGAACATGATGCAGGCCATGCGCGCCAAGTTCGGTGCCAACAACCTGGTCACCGCGGCCGTCACCGCCGACGCCTCCACGGGCGGCAAGATCGACGCCGCCGACTACGCGGGCGCCGCGCAGTACATGAACTGGTTCAACGTCATGACGTACGACTTCTTCGGCGCCTGGGAGGCGAAGGGTCCGACGGCCCCGCACTCCCCGCTCACCTCGTACGCCGGCATCCCGCAGGCGGGCTTCAACTCCGCCGAGGCGATCGCCAAGTTCAAGGCGAAGGGCGTCCCCGCCAACAAGCTCCTCCTCGGCATCGGCTTCTACGGCCGCGGCTGGACCGGCGTCACCCAGTCCGCCCCCGGCGGCACGGCGACCGGCCCGGCGCAGGGCACGTACGAGCAGGGCATCGAGGACTACAAGGTCCTCAAGAACTCCTGCCCGGCCAACGGCACCGTCGCGGGCACGGCGTACGCCCACTGCGGCACCAACTGGTGGAGCTACGACACCCCCGCCACCGTGAACTCGAAGATGAGCTGGGCCAAGAACCAGGGCCTCGGCGGAGCGTTCTTCTGGGAGTTCAGCGGCGACACCGGCAACGGCGAGCTGGTCGGCGCCATCAACAGCGGCCTGAGCTAGGCACAGCAAAGAAGCGGGGACGGCGCAGCACGCCGTCCCCGCTTCTCCACGTTCTACGCGACATTCACCCTCTGCCCGGGAGGCGCCGCCTCCAGCCAGGCCATGAAACCCGTCCGGGCGTCCTCGCTCATCGCGAGCTCCAGGCGGACGCCCTCGTACATACAGGGCTGGATCACGGCGTCGGAGAGCAGCGCGAGCTCCTCCTCGCCCTCCGGCATCCGGCGCTCCAGGGCCACGATGGAGGAGCGCTCCAGGACCCGGCGCGGGCGGGGCGCGTACGAGAAGACACGGAACCAGGAGATCTCGTCACCGCTGTAGCGGGCGACGCCGTACACCCAGCCCTTGCCGGTCGGATCCGGCTCGTCGGGGACGTCCCAGCGCAGCGAACAGTCGAAGGTGCCGCCGGCGCGCTGGATCAGTCTGCGGCGCAAGCCGAAGACGAAGAGCCCGATCACCACCAGTGCGACGACCAGGCCGCACACGAGCAGAGCGAGGAACATCTTCACCGACCTCCTCGCTGCGTCCCGTAGCCGGCACCGCCGGCAGAACCGAATACGACCTGCATCTGCATCGCCTCAGCCGCGACACGCTCCGGAGTATTCCGGACCGTGCCGCGGCTGAGGGCACTACTACTCGGCGCGGACCGTCAGCGGACCGCTACCGCGCGCAGCCGGACCTCGGCGCGCCGCTCGGCGGCGGCGTCGGAGTCCGTCTTCGCACGCTCCAGCGCGCGCTCGGCGCGCTGGGCGTCGATCTCGTCCGCCAGCTCGCAGATCTCCGCGAGCAGAGACAGCTTGTCGTCGGCGAACGAGATGAATCCGCCGTGGACAGCGGCGACGATCGTGCCGCTCTCCTTCGTACGGATGGTCACCGGGCCCGACTCCAGCACACCGAGCAGCGGCTGGTGGCCGGGCATGACGCCGATGTCGCCGGAGGTGGTACGCGCGATGACCAGGGTGGCCTCGCCGGACCAGACACTCCGGTCCGCGGCGACCAGCTCGACGTGCAGCTCAGCAGCCAAGGGTGGCTCCTCGGGTCACCACCCGGCGGTCGTGCCGGGTGTTGGGGTCAATTCTAGGGGGCGTGGAGAGGGGGACGGGACGGATCCCGTCCCCCTCGGGCGAGCACGGGGCTCAGGAGACGCCGAGCTCCTTGGCGTTGTTCTTGAGGTCCTCAAGGCCACCGCACATGAAGAACGCCTGCTCCGGGAAGTGGTCGAACTCACCGTCGCAGATCGCGTTGAACGCGGCGATCGACTCGTCGAGCGGAACGTCCGAACCGTCCACACCGGTGAACTGCTTCGCCGCGTGGGTGTTCTGGGACAGGAAGCGCTCGACACGGCGGGCGCGGTGGACAACGAGCTTGTCCTCCTCGCTCAGCTCGTCGATACCGAGGATCGCGATGATGTCCTGGAGGTCCTTGTACTTCTGCAGGATGCCCTTGACCCGCGAGGCGGTGTCGTAGTGGTCCTGCGCGATGTAGCGCGGGTCCAGGATCCGGGACGTGGAGTCCAGCGGGTCCACGGCCGGGTAGATGCCCTTCTCGGAGATCGGACGGGAGAGAACCGTCGTCGCGTCGAGGTGGGCGAAGGTGGTCGCCGGCGCCGGGTCGGTGAGGTCGTCGGCGGGGACGTAGATCGCCTGCATCGAGGTGATCGAGTGACCACGGGTCGAGGTGATGCGCTCCTGGAGGAGACCCATCTCGTCGGCCAGGTTCGGCTGGTAACCCACCGCGGAGGGCATACGGCCGAGCAGGGTCGAGACCTCGGAACCGGCCTGCGTGAAGCGGAAGATGTTGTCGATGAAGAACAGCACGTCCTGCTTCTGCACATCGCGGAAGTACTCCGCCATGGTCAGACCGGCGAGGGCGACGCGGAGACGGGTGCCCGGGGGCTCGTCCATCTGGCCGAAGACCAGCGCGGTCTTGTCCAGAACGCCGGACTCTTCCATTTCCGCGATGAGGTCGTTGCCCTCACGGGTGCGCTCGCCGACGCCGGCGAAGACGGAAACGCCCTCGTGCAGCTTGGCCACACGCATGATCATTTCCTGGATCAGAACGGTCTTGCCGACACCGGCACCACCGAACAGACCGATCTTTCCACCCTTGACGTACGGGGTGAGAAGGTCGACGACCTTCAGGCCGGTCTCGAACATCTCGGTCTTCGACTCGAGGTCCGCGAATGCCGGGGCCTTGCGGTGGATGGACCAGCGCTCGCCGACCTCCGCCTCCGCCTCGGGCTCGTTCAGGATCTGGCCCAGCGTGTTGAACACGCGACCCTTGGTGACGTCGCCGACGGGCACCGTGATGCCGTCGCCGGTGTCGACCACGGGGGCCTGGCGGACCAGACCGTCGGTGGGCTGCATCGAGATGGTACGGACGATGCCGTCACCGAGGTGCTGCGCGACCTCGAGGGTCAGCGTCTTGATCGCGCCCTCCTCGGCCGGGTCGGCGACCTGGACGTGCAGGGCGTTGTAGATCTCCGGCATCGCGTCGACGGGGAACTCCACGTCGACGACCGGGCCGATGACCCGGGCGACGCGGCCCGTGGCGGCGGCCGTCTCAACAGTGGTCGTCATTACTTGTCACTCCCCGCGGTCGCGTCGGCCAGGGCTGCGGTGCCACCGACGATCTCGCTGATTTCCTGGGTGATTTCGGCCTGGCGGGCCGCGTTGGCAAGTCGGGAGAGGTTGTTGATCAAGTCTCCCGCGTTGTCGGTCGCCGACTTCATCGCGCGGCGCGTGGCGGCGTGCTTGGAGGCAGCCGACTGGAGCAGCGCGTTGTAGATCCGGCTCTCGACGTAGCGCGGCAGAAGGGCGTCGAGGACGTCCTCCGCCGACGGCTCGAAGTCGTACAGCGGACGGAGAGCGTCCGGCTCGCCGGCCTCCTTCGCCACCTCGTCGAGGCTGAGGGGCAGCAGCCGGGCCTCGATCGCCGTCTGGGTCATCATCGAGACGAACTCGGTGTAGACGATGTGGAGCTCGTCCACACCACCCTCGGCCGTGTCCTTCTCGATCGCCTCGATCAGCGGTGCCGCGATCTTCTTGGCGTCCGCGTACGTGGGCTCGTCCGTGAAGCCGGTCCACGTGTCGGTCAGCTTCCGCTCACGGAAGTTGAAGTGCGCGACACCACGGCGACCGACGACGTAGATGTCGACCGCCCGGCCCTCGCCCTCCAGCTTCGCGATGAGCTTCTCCGCCGCCTTGATGGCGTTGGAGTTGAAGGCACCGGCCAGACCGCGGTCGCTCGAGAGGAGCAGGACCGCGGCACGGCTCGGGTTCTCCGCCTCGGTGGTCAGCGGGTGCTTGTCGTTCGCACCCGTGGCCACCGCCGTGACCGCGCGCGTGAGCTCGGTCGCGTACGGAGTCGACGCCTGCACCTTGCGCTGCGCCTTGACGACACGCGAGGCGGCGATCATCTCCATCGCCTTGGTGATCTTCTTCGTCGCGGTGACGGATTTGATGCGACGCTTGTAGACCCGGAGCTGCGCTCCCATGAGTCAGGTCCCTTCCGTCGTCACTTCGAGACGTTGACGGCGGGAGCGTCTGCGCCGAGCAGCTTGCCGTCAGAGGTCTCGAACTGCTTCTTGAACTCCGCGATGGCGTCGCCGACGGACTGGAGCGTGTCGTCCGACATCTTGCCGCCCTCACGGATGGAGGTCATGAGGCCCGAGTGGTTCTGGCGGAGGTACGCCAGCATCTCGGCCTCGAAGCGACGGATGTCGGCGACCGGGACGTCGTCCATCTTGCCGGTGGTGCCGGCCCAGACGGAGACGACCTGGTTCTCGGTCGGCATCGGCTGGTACTGAGCCTGCTTGAGCAGCTCGACCATGCGCTGACCGCGCTCCAGCTGCGCCTTCGACGCGGCGTCCAGGTCGGAACCGAAGGCGGCGAACGCCTCGAGCTCACGGAACTGGGCCAGGTCGACACGGAGGCGACCGGAGATCTGCTTCATCGCCTTGTGCTGGGCGGAGCCACCGACACGGGAGACCGAGATACCGACGTTCAGGGCCGGACGCTGGCCGGCGTTGAACAGGTCGGACTCCAGGAAGCACTGGCCGTCGGTGATGGAGATGACGTTGGTCGGGATGAACGCGGAGACGTCGTTGGCCTTCGTCTCGACGATCGGCAGACCGGTCATCGAACCGGCACCCAGCTCGTCCGAGAGCTTCGCGCAGCGCTCGAGGAGACGGGAGTGCAGGTAGAAGACGTCACCCGGGTAGGCCTCACGGCCCGGCGGGCGGCGCAGCAGCAGCGACACGGCGCGGTAGGCGTCGGCCTGCTTCGACAGGTCGTCGAAGACGATCAGGACGTGCTTGCCCTGGTACATCCAGTGCTGACCGATGGCGGAACCGGTGTACGGCGCCAGGTACTTGAAGCCGGCCGGGTCGGACGCCGGGGCGGCGACGATCGTCGTGTACTCGAGCGCACCGGCCTCTTCCAGGGCGCCGCGAACGGACGCGATGGTCGAGCCCTTCTGGCCGACGGCGACGTAGATGCAGCGGACCTGCTTGTTCACGTCGCCCGAGCGCCAGTTGTCGCGCTGGTTGATGATGGTGTCGACACAGAGCGCGGTCTTGCCGGTCTGACGGTCACCGATGATCAGCTGACGCTGACCACGGCCGACCGGCGTCATGGCGTCGACGGCCTTGTAGCCGGTCTCCATCGGCTCGTGCACCGACTTACGGGCCATAACGCCCGGGGCCTGCAGCTCGAGGGCACGGCGGCCCTCGGTCGCGATCTCGCCGAGACCGTCGATCGGGTTACCGAGCGGGTCGACGACGCGACCCAGGTAGCCCTCACCGACGCCTACGGAGAGGACCTCGCCGGTGCGCTGCACCGACTGACCCTCCTCGATGCCGCTGAACTCGCCGAGGACGATGGCACCGATCTCGCGCTCCTCGAGGTTGAGGGCGAGACCGAGGGTGCCGTCCTCGAACTTCAGCAGCTCGTTCGCCATGGCCGAGGGAAGACCCTCGACCTTCGCGATACCGTCACCGGCCAGGCTGACCGTGCCGACCTCCTCGCGCGAGGCCGCGTCCGGCTGGTACGACTGGACGAAGTTCTCCAGTGCGTCCCGGATCTCCTCCGGCCGGATCGTGAGCTCCGCCATCTGGGTTCCCTGCTCTCCTTGTTGGGCCCGAAGTTTCTTAAGGGGTCTGGGGGCCGACCCCCAGGAATCTTCTGCAATCTCTGCACGGCCCAACCGGGCCGCTGGTGATGCTGTGTTGCTGTGCTGCCTTGTGCTGCTGTGGTCGCTGCCGTCAGCCGGCGAGTCGACGGGTCGCCTCGCCGAGGCGCTCCGCGATGGAGCCGTCGATGATCTCGTCACCGACGCGCACCGTGATCCCGCCGAGGACCGCGGGGTCCACGTCCAGGTTCAGGTGCATCTCGCGGCCGTACAGCTTCGCCAGTACGGCACCGAGGCGCTGCTTCTGCCGGTCCGACAGCGGCACCGCCGAGGTGACGACGGCGACCATCCGGTCCCGGCGCGCCGCGGCGAGCTTGGACAGGGACTCGAGTCCCGCTTCCAGGCTACGTCCCCGGGGCTGGGTCACCAGACGGACGACCAGACGCTCGGTGGTCGCGTGGGCCTTGCCGCCGAGCAGGCTGCGCAGCAGCGCGCCCTTCGCGGTGGCCGTGGCGGCCTTGTCCGTCAGCGCCGAACGCAGCTCGGTGCTGGAGGACACGATCCGGCCGAACCGGAACAGCTCGTCCTCGACGTCGTCGAGGACGCCCGCTTTCTGCGCCGCGGTGAGGTCGGCGGTGTTCGCCAGCTCCTCGGTCGCGTCGACGAGGTCACGCGAGCGCGACCAGCGGGAACGCACCATGCCGGAGACCAGGTCGACGGTCTCGCCGCCCACCTGTCCACGCAGGAGTCGCTGCGCGAGCTCGGCCTTGGCCTCACCCGACTGCGCGGGGTCGGTCAGGACCCGGCGCAGCGACACCTCGCGGTCGAGCAGCACGGTGACGGCGGCCAGCTCGTCCGCGAGCTTCTTCGCGTCGACCGGGGTGTTGTCGGTCAGCGCGTCGAGGGACTCACGGGCGGCGGACAGTGCCTCGCGGCTCGCTCCGTTCATCGGACAGCCTCGGCCTTCTCCTCGAGCTCGTCGAGGAAGCGGTCGATGGTGCGGCTCTGGCGGGCGGCGTCCTCGAGGGACTCGCCGACCAGCTTGCCGGCCAGGTCGGTCGCGAGCTTGCCCACGTCCTGGCGCAGCGACGCGGACGCGGCCTTGCGGTCGGCCTCGATCTGCGTGTGGCCGGCCGCGATGATCTCCTCGCGCTGGCGCTGGCCTTCCGCCTTCATCTCCTGGATGATCGCGGTGCCCTGCTCCGTCGCCTCCTGGCGAAGACGCGCGGCCTCGTGGCGGGCCTCGGCGAGCTGGGCCTTGTACTGCTCCAGCACACTCTGAGCCTCGATCTGGGCCGACTCGGCCTTCTCGATGCCACCCTCGATGGCCTCGCGGCGCTCGTCCAGAACCTTGTTGATGTTCGGGAGGAGCTTCTTGGCGAGGAAGCCGAAGACGATGACGAAGGCGATCAGGCCGATGACGAGCTCGTCGAGATGCGGGATCAGAGGAGGCTGAGGCTCCTCCGCTGCCGCAAGAAGCAGAGCGTTCACATCAGTGCCTTCCGTAAAAAGAATCGGGCAGTCGGTCCGGCTTACTGGTAGACGAAGCCCATGACGATGCCGATGAGGGCGAGCGCCTCACAGAAGGCGAAGCCCATGATCTGGTTGGTACGGATGAGACCGGCGGCCTCGGGCTGGCGGGCGAGCGCCTGCGTACCGTTACCGAAGATGATGCCGACGCCGACGCCGGGGCCGATCGCGGCGAGGCCGTAACCGATCGACGCGACGTTGCCGACGACGTTCTCCTTGGCGCCGGCGGCGAGGTTGACCATGTCGAGAGCAGCGGACATGCCGTTACTTCCTTCTCTTTCAATGACCCGGTGGGGGTTGGCCACCGGACGACTGATGGTTTCGGGGGTGGAGCTACGGAACGGGTGCGGCTCAGTGGTGCTCGGAGAGCGCGCCCTGGACGTAGCTGCAGGCCAGGAGGACGAAGACGTACGCCTGGACGGCCTGGATGAAGAGCTCGAAGGCGGTCATCACGAGGACCATCACGAACGAGGCGCCGGCGTAGACGAAGCCCAGGCCGTTCATGAGGTACCAGGTGGCCAGCGAGAACATCACGATCAGCAGGTGACCGGCGAACATGTTCGCGAACAGTCGCACCGCGTGCGTGAAGGGCCGGATCAGCAGGTTCGAGAAGAACTCGAGGACGACGACCATCGGGAGGATGGCACCGAGGGACTTGTCGTAGCCGACGATGTTCTTCCAGCCGCCCACGAAGCCGTGCTTCTTGAAGGTGAGCGAGATCCACATGACGTACACGATCAGCGCGAGACCGGCCGGGAAGGCGATCAGCGAGGTGACCGGGAACTGGGCGAGCGGAATGATCGACCAGAGGTTCATGATCCAGACGAAGAAGAACAGCGACACCATGAAGGGGACGTACTTCTCGCCGTCCTTCTTGCCGATGATCTCGTAGACGATGCCGCGGCGCACGAAGTCGTAGCCGGCCTCACCGACCATCTGCATCTTGCCGGGGATCAGCTTGGGCTTGTTGAAGGCGGCCCAGAAGAACCCGACGACCACGATGGAGCCCAGCAGAGCGAGCAGCATCGGCTTGGTGATGTCGATGCCCCCCACCGTCGCGATGGGCTCGTACATGAACGTGTGCAGGCCCGGCGCCGGGAAGCCACATCCACTGAAGATGTGGCAATCCGGGTCGAAGGCAAGCGTCTGGTCAGCACTCACCGCGGGCTCCTTCAGCGTGGCGCATAGGTACGGCAACCTCGTTGTGTCGGCGCGGCGCGCAGCCGCGGGTCGGCACTGGACTGGTCTTACGGATAAGGGGGCGGCGGTTCGGCATCGAGCCTCTCGCTGGGACAGGCGCCGTTTCGGATGCCCGCGTCCGCAGTGCCGCAGTTGGCACCGGACGATAGCAGGAAGCCGAACTCGGCTTTATCCCGGCCCTACCCTTCACGACTTCGGCCCCGAGTTTCCGGGGTCGATGTACGTGATCTTGGCCTTCATGTAGGCCCGGGCCTGTGCGGCGACCCACACCACGGTCGTCGCGAGCAGCGTGAAGGCGAAGGCCTTGAAGTCGAACAGGGTCGTGTTCTTCAGCAAGGCCAGGAAGATGAAGAGCACCAGCAGCTGGGCCGTGTAGAGCATGAGCCCCATGGCCTGGAAGAGGTGCGGAAGCGACTTCGCCGTCCGCTGGAGAACCAGCTGCCCGATCCCCATGAAGAGGATGACCACCAGGGTGCCGACGACGGCACCGATCGCACCCTTGCCACCGGCGACCACCCCGCTGACCACCGTGGCGATGGCGCCGACGGCTGCGGAGGGTACGGCGGTGTGCAGAAGGATGCGTGCGTCGTTCGACGGCATGGCGGTGTCTCCGCTTGCTCTGGAGGGGGCGATGGTGTCGTCATGGACGAGCGTAAGCCCGGTCCGAGGTGGGTCTCGGGGCCAACAGACCGTCGCACTACGGTCTTTCGGCACTGTCGCCGGGTCTCGTGAACCGTATCACAAACTATTTGAATAGGTCTTTACCCATAAGGTGTGCCAACGGTCACACATGAGAGTTACCCCGCGCGTGTGTGCGCGACAGCGGGGCACCTTGTCTGCTATTGGCCCCGGATGGGGCTTTCGTCAACCGCGCGCCCCGGCCTTACTTCTGTCGGTGAAGCGCGAACGGTGACCGATGGCGGTCGCCCCGTTGACCCCGGCGGGCACGGGCTCCCGCTCCTCCTCGGCGGACTCGACGGAGTCGGGGGACTCCGTCGTCACGGCGGCCGGCTTGCGGCGGCGGTAGCGGGGCGGCACCACGGACTGGGCCCAGCGCGGGGCGCGCGGCGTGAAGCGCGGCAGCAGGAGCAGCACCAGACCGATCGCGCTGAGCGCGACGACGCCGAGGACGATCCACATCGAGGTCGAGTGGACCGAGTAGGCCAGCGTGCCGAAGGCGATGAGCGCCGACCAGAAGTACATGATCAGCACCGCGCGACTGTGCGAGTGCCCGATCTCCAGGAGCCGGTGGTGCAGGTGGCCGCGGTCGGCCGCGAACGGCGACTGCCCCTTCCACGTGCGGCGCACGATCGCGAGGACCAGGTCGGCCATCGGGATCGCGATGATGGTCAGCGGCAGGACCAGCGGGATGAAGACCGGCAGGGCGGCGTGCGTGGCCTGCCGGGTCGAGCCCTCGAAGATCTTCAGCGCGTCCGGGTCGACCTGGCCCGTGATCGAGATCGCGGAGGCCGCCAGGATCAGACCGATCAGCATCGAGCCCGAGTCGCCCATGAAGATGCGCGCCGGGTGCATGTTGTGCGGCAGGAAGCCCAGGCACATGCCCATGAGGATGGCGGCGAAGAGGGTCGCGGGGGCGGCCGCCTCGATCGTGTAGCCGTACCAGAGGCGGTACGCGTACAGGAAGAAGGCCGCGGCGGCGATGCAGACCATACCGGCGGCGAGGCCGTCGAGGCCGTCGACGAAGTTCACGGCGTTGATGGTGAGGACCACCAGGGCGACCGTGAGGAGCGTGCCCTGCCAGGGGGTGAGGGCGACCGTGCCGACGCCGGGGATCGGCAGCCACAGGATCGTCAGACCCTGCGCGACCATCACGCCCGCCGAGATCATCTGCGCGCCCAGCTTGATGAGCGCGTCCAGCTCGAACTTGTCGTCGAGGACGCCGATCAGCCAGATCAGGGCGGCGCCGGAGAGCAGCGCGCGGGGCTCGTTGGACTGCTCGAAGACGCTGTTCAGGTTCTGCAGGTGGTCGGCGACGAGCAGTCCCGCGCACAGCCCGAAGAACATGGCGATGCCACCGAGCCGCGGAGTCGGTTCTCGGTGCACGTCGCGGGCGCGGATCTCCGGCATCGCGCCGGTCGCGATGGCGAACTTCCGCACCGGACCGGTGAGCAGATAGGTCACCGCGGCCGTGACACAGAGCGTCAGCAGGTAATCACGCACGGGCTGCCCCACAGGAATCGCTGGCCATCTCAGCCCCACACCCTAGCCGTGCCGTCCATGTGGTCTGAGACACCGGGGCCCCCCGAACGGTTGCGCTCGGGCTCCCGTCAGCGCCCATACGGGGGAAATCGGGAGGTCAGCTCCCGTACTTCCGCGCGTACCCGGGCCGTTTCCCCGGGGTCATCCCGCAACGCGACGGTGAACAGTGCGGCAATTCTCGCCATCTCCGGGGCGCCCATCCCCTGCGTGGTGACGGCCGCGGTGCCGAGCCGGATCCCGCGGCCCTCCCCGTGCGGCAGGGCGCAGGTGTCGAGCACGATGCCGGCGGCGGCGAGCCGGGCGCGGGCGGTGCGCCCCTCGACGCCGAGGGGCGCCGGGTCGGCGGTGATGAGGTGGGTGTCGGTGCCGCCGGTGGTCACCGCGAAGCCCTCGGCGGCGAGCGCGGCCGCGAGGACCCCGGCGTGTTCGACCACCTGATGGGCGTACGCCGTGAACGCCGGTGTGGACGCCTCGCCGAAGGCCACCGCCTTGGCCGCGATCGTGTGCATCTGGGCGCCGCCCTGCGTGAACGGGAACACCGCCCGGTCGACCTGGGCCGCGAGCTCCTCGCCGCACAGGATCATTCCGCCGCGCGGCCCGCGCAGCACCTTGTGGGTGGTCGCGCAGACCACGTCGGCGTACGGGACGGGGCTGGGGGCCGCTCCCCCGGCGACCAGGCCGATGGGATGGGCGGCGTCGGCGATCAGATACGCCCCGACCTCGTCGGCGATCTCCCGGAAGAGGGCGTAGTCGAGGTGGCGGGGGTACGAGATCGACCCGCAGACGATCGCCTTGGGCCGGTGGTGGCGGGCGAGCGCGGCGACCTGCTCGTAGTCGACGAGCCCGGTCTCGGCGTCGACGCCGTACGGGACGAAGTCGAACCAGCGGCCGGAGAAGTTCGCGGGCGAACCGTGCGTGAGGTGCCCGCCGTGGCCGAGCCCCATGGCCAGGACCGTGTCACCGGGCCTGAGAAGGGCCGCGTACGCCGCCAGGACGGCCGAGGAGCCGGAGTGGGACTGCACGTTCGCGTGGTCCGCTCCGAAGAGCGCGGTGGCCCGCTCGACGGCGATCCGCTCGACCGCGTCGGCATACTCGCAGCCGCCGTGGTGCCGGGCGCCGGGATACCCCTCCGCGTACTTGTTGGCGAGCGGCGAGCCGAGCGCGGCGAGCACCGCCGGCGACGTGAAGTTCTCGGCCGCGATCAGCTGCAGACTGTCGGCCTGCCGCCGCGCCTCGCCGAGCAGCACGTCGGCGACCTCGGGGTCCTGCCGACGCAGGACGTCGAGCTCCTCATCGGGCGGCGCGGTGACGGACATGGCTGACTCCGGACGTGGAGGGATGTCGACGTGGAGGGATGTCAGCACCAATGTAGGCAGCCGCACCCCGCCCCGCCTGTTGAACGTGCCGATCCCCGCCGCGCCCCTCGCACCCCTCGGCCCCGAGGGGCCTCCCGGGCATCGGCGCGCTGCGGCGGCCTCCGACCGCCGACCCGGCCGGGGCCCGCAGGCCCTCAGCGGCGGGCCGAAACGCCCGTGAGCGCCGTCACCACGGGGTCCAGCGCCTGGTTGAGCCCCTCTTCCCGACGCGCCCCTCGCACCCCTCGGCCCCGAGGGGCCTCCCGGGCATCGGCGCGCTGCGGCGGCCTCCGACCGCCGGACCCGGCCGGGGCCCGCAGGCCCTCAGCGGCGGGCCGAAACGCCCGTGAGCGCCGTCACCACGGGGTCCAGCGCCTGGTTGATCTCGTCGCCGATCGAGCGGAAGAAGGTGATCGGTGCGCCGTACGGGTCGTTGACCTCGTCGGCGTCCACCGACGGGGCCAGGAGCCACCCGCGTAGAGCCGCGGCCGCGCGGACCAGGGCGCGGGCGCGTTCCACCATGCCCTCGTCGCGCGGGTCCGGGAGCGTGGCCGGGTCGATCGCGCGGACCAGGCGGGTGAACTCCTTCAGGGTGAAGGTGCGCAGACCCGCCGAGTGGCCCATCGAGATGACCTGCGCCCGGTGATCGCGGGTCGCGGTCAGGACCAGGTCGGCGCGGATGACGTGCTCGTCGAGGAGCTCGCGGCCCACGAAGCCGCTGTAGTCCGCGCCGAAGTCGGCGAGGACCAGTTCCGCGTTGGCCTCCATGGGGGCGCCCTCGTGGCCCCACGTGCCCGCGCTCTCCACGATCAGGCCGCCGCCGAGGGGGTCGCCGAGGCGGTCGCTCAGGGCATGGCGGGTCAGCCGCTCGGTGATCGGCGAGCGGCAGACGTTGCCGGTGCTGACGTGGAGGATGCGGAAGGTTTCGCTGTCTTCGTGCCCCGCTATGCCACGCCCCTCAGGGGCGGTCAACTGGCCACCTCGAGGTCGGGTACGACCTTCCGGAGCTCCTCCGGGGAGAGCGCGCCCTCGCGCAGCAGCACCGGCACCTTGCCCGTGACGTCGACGATGGAAGAAGGAACGATTCCGGGCGTGGGGCCGCCGTCGAGGTAGACGGAGACGGAGTCGCCGAGCATCTGCTGGGCCGCGTCGCAGTCCTCCGGCGCCGGGTGGCCGGTGAGGTTGGCCGAGGAGACGGCCATCGGGCCGACCTCGGTGAGCAGTTCGATCGCGACGGGGTGCAGCGGCATCCGGATGGCGACGGTCCCCCGGCTGTCGCCCAGGTCCCACTGGAGGGACGGCTGGTGCTTGGCGACGAGGGTGAGCGCGCCGGGCCAGAACGCGTCGACGAGCTCCCAGGCCTGCTCGGAGAAGTCGGTGACCAGGCCGTGGAGGGTGTTCGGGGAGCCGATGAGCACGGGCGTGGGCATGTTGCGGCCCCGCCCCTTGGCGGCGAGCAGGTCCGCGACGGCCTCGCTGCTGAAGGCGTCCGCCCCGATCCCGTACAGGGTGTCGGTGGGCAGCACGACGAGCTCGCCCCGGCGGACGGCGGACGCGGCCTCGCGCAGGCCGGTCACGCGGTCGGTGGCCTCGTTGCAGTCGTATCGCCGTGCCATCAGTTCCCGTCCTCCTCGTACACGTCGTGCTTGCTCATGGCATCGCCTTGCGGGCGGTCGCGAACCGCGGCCGGTTGTTGAGGTCCGGGTGGTCGGCGGCGTCGACCCAGCCCGCCTCCTCGTTGAAGATCCACGGCACCTGCCCGCCCTGGGTGTCGGCGTGCTCGACGACGACGAGTCCCCCGGGCCTCAGCAGCCGGTGCGCCGTGCGCTCCAGGCCGCGGATGAAGTCGAGGCCGTCCTCGCCGGAGAAGAGCGCCATCTCCGGGTCGTGGTCGCGGGCCTCGGGCGCCACGTACTCCCACTCGGTGAGCGGGATGTACGGCGGGTTGGAGACGACCAGGTCGACCTGGCCGTCGAGCTCCGGCAGCGAGGTGAGCGCGTCGCCCTCGTGCAGCGTGACGCGGGAGCCCTCGACGTTCTTGCGGGTCCACGCCAGCGCGTCCTCGGACAGCTCCACGGCGTGCACCCGCGAGCGCGGCACCTCCTGGGCGAGCGCCAGCGCGATCGCCCCGGAGCCGGTGCACAGGTCGACGATGAGCGGTTCGACGACGTCCATGGCGCGTACGGCGTCTATGGCCCAGCCGACGACCGACTCGGTCTCCGGGCGGGGCACGAAGACGCCGGGCCCCACCTGGAGCTCCAGGTAGCGGAAGAACGCCCGCCCGGTGATGTGCTGGAGCGGCTCGCGGGCCTCGCGGCGGGCGACGGCCTCCCAGTAGCGGGCGTCGAAGTCCGCGTCCTTGACGTTGTGCAGCTCCCCCCGCTTGACGCCGTGCACGAACGCGGCGAGCTCCTCGGCGTCGAAACGCGGTGAGGGAACGCCGGCGTCGGCCAGCCGCTGGGTGGCCTGGGCCACCTCGGCAAGCAGCAGGTTCACGCTGGTCCTCCGTGGTGCGGGGGTGGGGCTGGCTTGAGGGGGGCCTTACGCTGCGGCGAGCTTCGCCGCCGAGTCGGCGTCGACGCACGCCTGGATCATGGCGTCCAGGTCGCCGTCGAGGACCTGGTCCAGGTTGTACGCCTTGAAGCCGACGCGGTGGTCGGAGATCCGGTTCTCCGGGAAGTTGTACGTGCGGATCTTCTCGGAGCGGTCGACGGTGCGGACCTGGCTGCGGCGGGCGTCGGCGGCCTCGGCCTCGGCCTTCTCCTGCGCGGCGGCGAGGAGCCGGGAGCGCAGGATGCGCATGGCCTGCTCCTTGTTCTGGAGCTGGCTCTTCTCGTTCTGGCAGGAGGCGACGATGCCGGTCGGCAGGTGGGTGATGCGGACGGCGGAGTCGGTGGTGTTGACCGACTGGCCGCCGGGGCCGGACGAGCGGTAGACGTCGATGCGCAGGTCGTTGGCGTGGACCTCGACCTCGACCTCCTCGGCCTCGGGCGTGACGAGCACGCCGGCGGCGGAGGTGTGGATGCGGCCGGCGGACTCGGTGGCGGGCACGCGCTGGACGCGGTGCACCCCGCCCTCGTACTTGAGCCGTGCCCAGACGCCCTGGCCGGGCTCGGTGGCGCCGTTGCCGCCCTTGGTCTTCACGGCGACCTGGACGTCCTTGTAGCCGCCGAGCTCGGACTCGGTGGCGTCGATGATCTCGGTCTTCCAGCCGACCCGCTCGGCGTACCGCAGGTACATCCGGAGGAGGTCACCGGCGAAGAGGGCGGACTCGTCTCCGCCGGCACCCGCCTTGATCTCCAGGATGACGTCCTTGTCGTCGCTCGGGTCGCGCGGGACGAGGAGCAGGCGGAGCTTGTCGGTGAGCTCCTCCCGGTCCTTCTCCAGCTGCTTGACCTCGGCCGCGAAGTCCGGGTCGTCATGTGCCAGCTCGCGGGCGGTCTCGATGTCGTCACCGGTCTGCTTCCAGGAGCGGTAGGTGGCGACGATCGGGGTCAGCTCGGCGTAGCGCTTGTTGAGCTTGCGCGCGTTCGCCTGATCGGCGTGGACCGACGGGTCCGCGAGCTTCGTCTCGAGGTCGGCGTGCTCGCCGACCAATTCCTCGACCGCCTCGAACATCGGGGGCTCCTGGGGTTTTCGTCAGTTGCTACGGGACGGCAAAGCGCCGGTCCCGGCCGCCCGCGCGGGGCAGCCGAGGACCGGCGCAGGGGCTCGCTACTTGGCGGAGCCGGCCTTGCCGAAGCGGGCCTCGAAGCGGGCCACGCGGCCGCCGGTGTCGAGGATCTTCTGCTTGCCCGTGTAGAACGGGTGGCACTCGGAGCAGACCTCGGCACGGATGGTGCCCTCGGTGAGGGTGCTACGGGTGGTGAACGACGCGCCGCAGGTGCAGCTGACCTGGGTCTCGACGTACTCGGGGTGGATCTCGCGCTTCAAGGTGTCTCCTAGTTTCGGGAGGGCGCCGGGTCGCCGCCGCGGGTTGCGGACAGCGTGAACCGGAGCCGACGTACCAGTCTGCCAGGACCGGCCGCATCTCCCAAAACGGGGGTCGGTCCGAAGGTATTCCCGGGCTCGTCCCGGACCTTTCCCGGGCTCTTTCCCCGGCTACTTGACGAGGCCGCCGGCCTGGCCGGTGGCGGTGTCCCTCGTGGCCGACGCGGGGATCGGGAGGTCGCCCTTGAGGGCCTTCCAGACCTGCTTCGACTGCGCTTCGAGGGGGACGACGCGGTTGGGGTCCCGGGGGTCGTACTCGACGGGCAGGGTGACCATGTGGACGTTCCCCGCGCCGATGCCGGAGAGGCCCTTGGCGAAGCCCATCAGCTTCTGGACCGAGTCGAGTTCGGAGTCGGGCGTGATGGCCTTGGTGGCGGCGTCGGCGAGGCCGTACAGCCTGGTCGGGTTCGAGAAGACGCCGACGCTCTTGACCTGGTCGATGAAGGCCTTCATGAAGGCCTGCTGGAGCTGGATGCGGCCCAGGTCGCTGCCGTCGCCGACGCTCTTGCGGGTGCGGACGAGGCCGAGGGACTGCTCGCCGTCGAGGGTGTGCGTGCCCGGGGCGAGGTCGAGGTGGCTCTTGGAGTCCTCGATGGCCTGCGTGGTGGTGATCTCGACGCCGCCGAGCTCGTCGATGAGCTTCTTGAAGCCGGTGAAGTCGACCTCGATGTAGTGGTCCATGCGGATGCCGGACATCGACTCGACGGTCTTGACGGCGCAGGCCGGGCCGCCGACCTCGTAGGCGGTGTTGAACATGGCCCGCCGCTCGCCGGGGACGGCGGTGCCCTGTCCGTCGGTGCAGGAGGGCCGGGTGATGAGGGTGTCGCGGGGTATGGAGACGACGCTCGCCTTCTTGTGGCCCTCGTAGACGTGCACGACCATCGCGGTGTCGGAGCGGGCGCCGCCCTCGTCCTTGCCGTAGGCGCCGTTGTCGCCGGAGCGGGAGTCGGAGCCGAGGACGAGGACGTCGAGGGATCCGTTGTCGACGTCGTGGGGGCGCTCGGTGCCGAGCTGGGCGTTGATGTCGACGCCCTGGAGGTTGCCGTCGAGCTTGAGGTACACGTAGCCGAGTCCGGCGCCGCCGAGGACGAGGATCGCCGCGGCCCCCGACATCAGGATCGGTGCCTTGCGTCGTCTGGCGGGCTGCTTGCGGCGGCGGCCGCTGCCCGTGCCCCGCGCGTGCCCGCTCTTGCTCTGCTCGGTCATCGTCTTCCCTCAGCCCTAGGATTCACCTTCTGTGACGGCGAAGCACCCGAAAGGGTTGCATGCGGGTCTGTGAGGTTTGGGCGAGCTCCGGCCGGAAACGGCACTGCGCCCACCGTGCGGACACGGTGGGCGCAGTGGTTCACGCAGGTCACGACGGGGTTACGGGATCGGAGCCCGGTTTTCGTCGTGTGACGCAGCTCTCGCGTCAGTCGTTGTTGCCGGCTCCAGGGGTGGTCTTCTGGATCTGGAGCAGGAACTCGCCGTTCGACTTCGTCTGCTTCATCTTGTCGAGCAGCAGCTCGATCGCCTGCTGCTGGTCGAGCGCGTGGAGCACGCGACGCAGCTTCCAGGTGACGGCGAGCTCGTCGCTGCCGAGGAGGATCTCCTCCTTGCGCGTGCCCGAGGCGTCGACGTCGACGGCCGGGAAGATGCGCTTGTCGGCGAGCTTCCGGTCGAGCTTGAGCTCCATGTTGCCGGTGCCCTTGAACTCCTCGAAGATCACCTCGTCCATGCGCGAGCCGGTGTCGACCAGCGCGGTGGCCAGGATGGTCAGCGAGCCGCCGTCCTCGATGTTGCGCGCCGCACCGAAGAAGCGCTTCGGCGGGTAGAGCGCGGTCGAGTCGACACCACCGGACAGGATGCGGCCGGAGGCCGGCGCCGCGAGGTTGTACGCGCGGCCCAGGCGGGTGATCGAGTCGAGCAGGACGACCACGTCGTGACCCAGCTCCACGAGGCGCTTGGCGCGCTCGATGGCCAGCTCGGCGACGGTGGTGTGGTCCTCGGCCGGACGGTCGAAGGTCGAGGAGATGACCTCGCCCTTGACCGACCGCTGCATGTCGGTGACCTCTTCCGGACGCTCGTCGACCAGGACGACCATCAGGTGGCACTCGGGGTTGTTGTGCGTGATCGCGTTGGCGATCGCCTGCATGATCATGGTCTTGCCGGTCTTCGGCGGGGCCACGATCAGACCGCGCTGGCCCTTGCCGATCGGCGACACGAGGTCGATGATCCGCGTGGTCAGCACGCCCGGGTCGGTCTCCAGACGGAGCCGGTCCTGCGGGTAGAGCGGGGTCAGCTTATTGAACTCCGGGCGGCCGCGGCCGGAGTCGGCGGCCATGCCGTTCGCGGAGTCCAGGCGGACCAGCGCGTTGAACTTCTCGCGGCGCTCGCCCTCCTTCGGCTGACGCACGGCGCCGGTGACGTGGTCGCCCTTGCGCAGGCCGTTCTTGCGGACCTGGGCGAGGGAGACGTACACGTCGTTCGGGCCGGGCAGGTAGCCGGAGGTCCGGATGAACGCGTAGTTGTCGAGGATGTCCAGGATGCCCGCGACGGGGATCAGGACGTCGTCGTCGGCGACCTGCGGCTCGCCGGCCTGGAAGTCGTCACGGCCACGACGGCCACGACGGTCGCGGTAGCGACCGCGACGCCCGCGACGGCCGCCCGCCTCGTCGTCGTAGTCGTCCTGCGGACCGGCCTGCTGGCCACCCTGCTGACCCTGGCCGCCCTGGCCCTGGCCGCCCTGGCGCTGGCGCTGGCCGCCCTGGCCACCGCCCTGCTGCTCGTCGCCCTTGCGGTCGCGCTGACGGTCACGGCGGTCACGGCGGTCGCCGCGCTCCCCGCGCTCGCCCCGCTCGCCGCGGTCGCGACGGCCACGGCCCTCGACGCCGTCGACGACGGCCTCGGCCTTGGCGTCGGCCTGCGGCTCGGCCTTGACCTCACGGGTCTCGGTGCGGGCCTCGGTCTTGACGACCTGGACGGCCTCGGCCTTGGTCTCGCCCTCCGGGGAACCGGCGGGGGCGGTGGCGCGACGACGACGGCGCTCACCGGCCGGGGCGTCGTCGGCGGCCGGCTGGCCCGGGATGTCGATCTGCTGCTGGGCGACGGCCTTCTCGGCCTTCTCCGCCTTGGGCGCGGCGGCCTCGGCGGCCTCGCCCGTGCGGGCCTTGGAGGTGGCGCGGCGCTTCGGCTTGGTCTCGGCGGCGTCGGCGGCCTTGGCGGGGGCGGAGCCTCCGGCCTGCGCCTCCTTGATGACCTCGATCAGCTGGCTCTTGCGCATCCGCGCGGTGCCCCTGATGCCGAGGCCGGACGCGACCTGCTGCAGCTCGGCCAGGACCATGCCCTCGAGGCCGGTGCCGGAGCGGCGGCGCCGTGCGGTGCCCGTGGCACCTGCGGCGGGCGCGGCGGTGTCGACACTGTTGTCGGCAGTCACGCCCATCAGATCGGTGGTGTCGCTCACGAAGGGTCCTTCCCTGGAGCGGACGTCGGCCATCTGGCTCGGCGACCGGTTGTGCTGTCCGGCAGGGTCCTGGTTCGTGGACCGTGTCCGGGGCGGTGGTCCCGCCGGGTACGGCGGAGAGAGAAAACGTGCTGTGGGTCCGGCCCGAGCGCCCCCTGCTCGGCCCTCACTGCAGAAGAGCGAGGGGTGTCGTGCCGGTTCCGGAGCGTGCTCGAAACTGCTCAGGCAGGCTGCTCAGGCAGTTGGGGAGGCTCCCGGAAGAAGGGTGGTCCCTGATGGGGACACTCCGCACCACTCCACAAAGAGGTCGGGTGCAGACTTGAGGTTAACACTACCGGCTCCAACAAACATTCCCCCTCTCCCTCACCGGCAATCTCCTGTCCGAGGCGCTGCCCGGCGCCCCGGCCGTCACACGCCTAGGGCGCCAGCGGCAGGACACTCGCTCCGGACGCGTCGAGGTCGAGCCGGTTCGCGGCCCAGCCCTCGCCCGCGAGGCGGGCGACCTTGTCGGCCGTCCCGTGTTCGGCCAGCGCGAGGACCGTGGGGCCCGCGCCGGAGATGACCGCGGGGACGCCGTCCGCGCGCAGCCGGTTCACGAGGGCGATGCTCTCCGGCATCGCGGGGGCCCGGTACTCCTGGTGCAGCCGGTCCTCGGTGGCCGCGAGCAGCAGCTCGGGGCGGCGGGTCAGGGCCTCGACGAGGAGGGCGGCGCGCCCGGCGTTGGCGGCGGCGTCCACGTGCGGGACGGTGCGCGGCAGGAGTCCGCGGGCGGTCTCGGTCAGTACGGGCTTTCCGGGGACGAAAACCACCGGAACGATGGAATTCGAGGGGTCCATCCTGATCGCCCGCGCGGCACCGGCCTCGGTCCAGGCGAGCGTGAATCCGCCGAGCAGACAGGCGGCGACGTTGTCGGGGTGGCCCTCGATCTCGGTGGCCAGCTCCAGGAGGGCGGCCTCGTCGAGCTTGGCGTCCCCGCCTATGGTCACGGCGCGGGCGGCGACGATGCCAGCGCAGATGGCGGCGGAGGAGGAGCCGAGGCCGCGGCCGTGCGGGATGCGGTTGGCGCAGACGACCTCGAGGCCGCGCGGCTGCCCGCCGAGCAGGTCGAAGGCCGTGCGCAGGGAGCGTACGAGCAGGTGGCGCTCGTCGCGCGGGAGCGTCTCGGCGCCCTCGCCGGCGATGTCGACGTGCAGCCCGGAGTCGGCGACCCGGACGACGACGTCGTCGTAGAGCCCCAGCGACAGGCCGAAGGCGTCGAAGCCCGGGCCGAGGTTGGCGCTGGTGGCGGGGACGCGCACCCGTACGGCGGCGGCGCGGAACGCTGGACCGGCCATCGCTCGTTGACTCTCCTTGATCGCGAAAACGGTGTTTCAGACAACGGGTATTCAAGAGAAGTGCTCGGGGACCCGGGGGCCGTTTCGGCCGCGGGGGCGACAACGGCAACGACACCGCGCATATGCGTCGGGGCGGGTTCGGTACAGCCTATCGAAGGAAGGTTCTGTGGCGACATAGGGCGCACAGGAGGCGCACGATGCGTGTCGCGAGCCATCCTGTGCGCCTATGTAGGTTCCTGATCGGGTTTCACCCGATCAGGAACCGGTGGGGCCGGGCTGCTTTCAGGCCAGGCCGAGGCGCTCGGCGGCGGCCGCGGCGTCGACCGGGACGGTGACCGGCTGCGGCGCGCCGGCGACGGCCCAGTCGGGGTCCTTGAGGCCGTTGCCGGTGACCGTGCAGACGATCTTCTGGCCGGGGTCGACCTTGCCCTGCGCGGCGGCCTTCAGCAGACCGGCGACCGAGGCGGCCGAGGCGGGCTCGACGAAGACGCCCTCCCGAGCGGCCAACAGGCGGTAGGCCTGCAGGATCTCACGGTCCGTCACCTCGTCGATGAAGCCGCCCGACTCGTCGCGCGCGGCGATCGCGTAGTCCCACGAGGCCGGGTTGCCGATGCGGATCGCGGTGGCGATCGTCGACGGGTCCTTGACGACCTCGCCGCGCACGAGCGGGGCGGAGCCGGAGGCCTGGAAGCCCCACATGCGCGGGCGGTGCGTGGACATGGCGTCGGCGGCGTACTCGGTGTACCCCTTCCAGTACGCCGTGATGTTGCCCGCGTTGCCGACCGGCAGGACGTGGATGTCGGGGGCGTCGCCCAGCATGTCCACGATCTCGAACGCGGCGGTCTTCTGGCCCTCGATGCGGACCGGGTTGACCGAATTGACCAGCGCCACCGGGTAGTTCTCGGAGAGGCTGCGGGCCAGGGTCAGGCAGTCGTCGAAGTTGCCGTCGACCTGGAGGATCTTCGCGCCGTGCACGAGGGCCTGGCCCATCTTGCCGAGCGCGATCTTGCCCTGCGGCACGAGGACGGCCGAGACCATGCCGGCGCGGACCGCGTAGGCCGCCGCCGAGGCGGAGGTGTTGCCGGTGGAGGCGCAGATGACCGCCTTGGCGCCCTCCTCCTTGGCCCGGGTGATGGCCATGGTCATGCCCCGGTCCTTGAAGGAGCCGGTGGGGTTGGCGCCCTCGACCTTGAGGTGCACCTCGCAGCCCGTGCGCTCGGAGAGGACCTGAGCGGGGACGAGCGGCGTGCCGCCCTCACGGAGCGTGACGACCGGCGTCGTGTCCGTGACCGGAAGGCGGTCCCGGTACTCCTCGATGATGCCGCGCCACTGGTGGGTGCCCTTGTGGGTCATGGGTCCTTACTCCCCTTCAACACGCATGATGCTGGCGACACCGCGCACGGTGTCGAGCTTGCGCAGCGCCTCGACGGTCCCGGAGAGGGCGGCGTCGGGCGCGCGGTGGGTGACGACGACGAGGGAGGCCTCGCCGTCCTTGCCCTGCTGGCGCACCGTATCGATGGATACGCCGTGCTCGGCGAAGACCGTCGCGACCTGGGCGAGGACGCCCGGCTTGTCGGCCACGTCGAGGCTGATGTGGTACCGCGTGACCACGTCGCCCATGGGGCTCACGGGCAGCTGGGTGTACGCGGACTCGCCGGGGCCCGTCGCCTCGTTGAGACGGTTGCGGCAGACGGCGACGACGTCGCCGAGCACGGCCGAGGCGGTCGGCGAGCCGCCCGCCCCGGGGCCGTAGAACATGAGCTGCCCGGCGGCCTCCGCCTCGACGAAGACCGCGTTGTACGCCTCGCGGACGGAGGCGAGCGGGTGGCTGAGCGGGATCATCGCGGGGTGCACGCGCGCGGTGACGGACCCGCCGTCGGCGGCCCGCTCGCAGATCGCGAGCAGCTTGATGGTGCAGCCCATCTGCTTGGCGGAGGCGAAGTCCGCGGCGGTGACCTCGGTCATGCCCTCGCGGTAGACGTCGTCGAGGCGCACGCGCGTGTGGAAGGCGATCCCGGCGAGGATGGCGGCCTTGGCGGCGGCGTCGAAGCCCTCGACGTCGGCGGTCGGGTCGGCCTCGGCGTAACCGAGGGCGGTGGCCTCGTCGAGCGCCTCGGAGTACCCGGCACCGCTCGTGTCCATCTTGTCGAGGATGAAGTTGGTGGTGCCGTTGACGATGCCCATCACGCGGTTGATCTTGTCGCCGGCGAGGGACTCGCGCAGCGGCCGGATGAGCGGGATGGCGCCGGCGACGGCGGCCTCGTAGTACAGGTCCTGCCCGTGCTGCTCGGCGGCGGCGTACAGGCTCGCGCCGTCCTGGGCCAGCAGCGCCTTGTTGGCCGAGACGACGGAGGCGCCGTGCTCGAAGGCGGTGGTGATGAGGGTGCGGGCCGGCTCGATCCCGCCGATGACCTCGACGACGACGTCGATGTCCCCGCGTTTGACCAGGGCGGTCGCGTCGGTGGTGATCAGCTCGGCGGGGACTCCCCCGCGGACCTTGTCGGGCCGGCGGACGGCCACGCCGGCGAGCTCGATCGGCGCGCCGATGCGCGCGGCGAGGTCGTCGGCGTGCGTCGTCATGATGCGCGCCACCTCTGAGCCGACGACTCCACAGCCCAGCAGCGCCACTTTCAGCGGACGCGTACGCATCATCCGACCTCGTTTCTCGTACTACTTCGCCGTCGTATTTCTACGGTGGAACCAGTCTCACTCACCGGACGGGGGTTTCCGCCCCTCGTCCGGATCCTGAGACATCTATTTCATCACTCGACTATTTCACCACGCGACGATTTCCTCAGCCGACGTCGAGACGCAGGAGATCTTCCTCCGTCTCGCGCCGGACGATGACCCGCGCCGCGCCGTCGCGGACGGCGACGACGGGCGGCCGCAGCGCGTGGTTGTAGTTGCTGGCCATGGAGCGGCAGTACGCGCCGGTGGCCGGCACGGCGATGAGGTCGCCGGGCGCCAGGTCCGAGGGCAGGAAGGCGTCCCGTACGACGATGTCGCCGCTCTCGCAGTGCTTGCCGACGACGCGGGAGAGCATCGGCTCGGCCTCGCTGGTCCGCGAGACGAGGCTCACGCTGTACTCGGCGTCGTAGAGGGCGGTGCGGATGTTGTCCGACATGCCGCCGTCGACGCTCACGTACGTCCGCAGCCCTTCGAGCGGCTTGACGGTGCCGACCCGGTAGAGCGTGAAGGCGGTGGGGCCGACGATGGCCCGCCCGGGCTCGACGGAGATACGGGGGGTCCGCAGCCCCGCGGCCTCGCACTCCCGCGTCACGATCTCGCCCAGCGCCTTGGCGATCTCGTGCGGCTCGCGCGGGTCGTCCTCGGACGTGTACGCGATGCCGAGCCCACCCCCGAGATCGATCTCGGGCAGCTCGACGCCGTGCTCGTCCCGTACCTCGGCGAGCAGCTGGACGACGCGCCGCGCGGACACCTCGAACCCGGCCATGTCGAAGATCTGCGACCCGATGTGGGAGTGGATCCCGATGAGTTCGAGACCGTCGAGCTTGAGCGCCCGACGCACGGCCTCGGCGGCCTGCCCCCCGGCCAGCGCGATGCCGAACTTCTGGTCCTCGTGGGCGGTGGCGATGAACTCGTGCGTGTGCGCCTCGACACCGACGGTCACCCGGATCTGCACCCGCTGCCGCTTCCCGAGGGACTGCGCGACATGGGCGACCCGCACGATCTCCTGGAAGGAGTCGAGCACGATCCGCCCGACCCCGGCCTCGACGGCCCGGCGGATCTCGTCCTCGCTCTTGTTGTTCCCGTGGAAGGCGATCCGCTCGGCGGGCATCCCGGCGGAAAGGGCGGTGCTCAGCTCCCCTCCGGAGCACACGTCGAGATTGAGCCCCTCCTCCTTGAGCCACCGCACGACGGCACGGGAGAGGAACGCCTTGCCGGCGTAGAAGACGTCGGCGTCCTTGCCGAAGGCGTCGGCCCAGGCACGGCAGCGGGCGCGGAAGTCGGTCTCGTCGAGGAAGTAGGCGGGCGTGCCGAACTCCTCGGCGAGGGCGTCGACCGCGATCCCGCCGACGGTGACGACCCCGCGCTCGTCCCGGCTCACGGTCCGGGCCCAGACCTTGGGGTCGAGGCGATTGAGGTCGGCGGGCGGGGCGGAGTAGTGCCCCTCGGGCAGGACATCGGCGTGACGGGGCCCGGCGGGGTGGGCGGAACGGCTCATGACGACTGGCTCTTTCAGATCTGGTCGGGTGCGCTGATGCCGAGCAGGGACAGGCCACCGGCGAGCACCGTCCCGGCGGCTTCGGCGAGCGCGAGCCGGGAGCGGTGGGCGGCCGAGGGTTTCTCGTCGCCGAGCGGCAGCACGGTGTGCTGGAACGCGAGCAGCGCGTCGGCGGTGGCTTCCAGGTGCCGGGCGACCCGGTCGGGGGCGCGGTGGCGGGCGGCGGCGAGCAGGACGACGGGATGGTCGCCGAGAACGCCGAAAAGCTCGGGGGCATGAACGTCGGCGTCGTACGAAGGAGCGAAACCGAGCTGCAGCGCGTTGACGAGCAGCCGCCGCACCCGGGCGTGGGCGTACCGCACGCGGAAGAGGGGGTTGCGCTCGTGCTGGACGAGAAGGGGGGGCCCGTCGAGAACCCGATCGTGGTTCGCGGCCCGCAACAGGGCCCACCGACCCGCATCGACACCGAGGAGATCGGGCCGGTACTCCCCACCCCGCACGGGGATCCGCTCGTCCCCGCCGAAGGAGGCGTCGGCCCCCTGGCTCCGGAGCAGCCGCAGAACGACCTCGGTCACGACCGAGGCACGCCCCTGGGACACCTCGGCGAACCGCACGACGGTCCCGGCGAGAGGGGTGCCGTGCCCGTACGCGGCCCCGGCGTCCCGAATCGCCCGTACGAGATCACCACCGGCATCGGCACGAAGGGTGAAGTTCAGAAACCCGGGCCCCGTGATGTCGACGGCGAGGATCCCGGGGCTCTCACGGAGCCGCTCCTGAAGGATTTCCGCGACATCGAGAGGGGCGCGCCCGGCGGGCCGGGCGAGACTGAGCGCGACGCTGCTGGCGTACTCCCCGGTCCCGCCGGGCCGGGCCCGCTCCACCTTCACGCGCGGGGGGACGTCGACCCGCAGCGCACCGTCGTCGACCGCACGGCGCACGGCGTGCTGCACGGTGAGGGAGAGGTCCGCGGGGGTCACGGGACCAGCCTAGGGGAGGAGGGGGGTCGGAACGCGAACCGGTTTCGCCATGCGGGACCGCGGCTCGGATCACCCCGCACGGGCTCCCGGCACGTCGACACATCGGGGGTCCTGCTCCTGCAGCCCCTCGACTGCGGCAGGTTCCTCTCCCCCGTCGGGGCCGGCCGCCTCGGGACGCTCCCGCCGCTCGCGGTGCATCAACTGCCGCACCACGCGCACGAGCTCCGAGGGCTCGAAGGGCTTGGCGAGAAAGGCGTCGACCTCACCGACCTCGCGCTCGCCGCAGGCGCTGATGATCGCCACCGGCAGATGACTGGTCCGCGGGTCGGCCCGCAGCCGCTCGGCCGTCTTGATCCCGTCCAAGCGGGGCATGACGACGTCCAGGGTGACGACATCAGGACAGACCTGATGCACGACATCCAGACACTCGGCACCATCGGCCGCGGTCACGACCTCGAACCCCTCGAGTTCGAGATTGACCCTGATCAACTGGCGGATCACCTTGTTGTCATCGACAACGAGCACCCGACCGGACACGCCTGACACACGAACGAGAGTAGGCCGCCCCCCACGGCTGCGTCCGGGTTTTACCCACTTCTGACCCGTGCGGGGGACGGACCCCCCGGTGACGCCCCGGAAATACCTGTTCACAGCCACGCCCGAAGAGCTGGTAGGGTTCTACCCGTCGCCGAGAAACACGGCGGACGCCCCCGTAGCTCAGGGGATAGAGCAACGGCCTCCGGAGCCGTGTGCGCAGGTTCGAATCCTGCCGGGGGCACTTCGCAGGAAGTGCCAAGAGACCCCGTGATCAGCAGAAATGCTGAGCGCGGGGTCTTGTTGTTTGTGCAGGTGTGTGCCGCGCTGAGCGGCCGTATGTCGGGGCCCGTGGACTATTCGTGGACAGATTCTCGGGGCATCGGCGCAGGTCAGTCCGGGGAACGATGAAGGCCCCCGGACAGGTCCAGGGAGCCGTGGGCTCGGCGGCGGATCACCCTCTGATCTCTCGCACCAGGGCGTTGTTCTCGTCGCTCAGTTCCAGCTCGTAAGGGAGCCCGAAGCAGCCGAGGAGCCGCCCCAAGTCGCCAAGGCGGGCGGGGTCGACGACGCCGCTGAGCAGGACGTCCGGGCCGTCGATCGGATCGATCTCCATCTGGCACCAGCTGGTCTCCAGCTCGTATCCGTGCCAGGACGATGAACGGGAGCTCCAGCCGGCACCTACGAAGCGAGCAGCTACGGCGGATGCGTCCCGGCAGCCGCGGAGCACGCCGCACACGTTGTTGCCCAGCTCGATCCACTGTCGATCGAGCGTCAGGCCCTCATCGGATATGTCCACGCCCGGAGTATGCAGCAGCCCGTCCATGCTCACTCGTACTCCCTCAGGAGGTCCTCAATACGTCGATTGGCCACCTCCTGGCGGCCGTCGAGGCACTTCGCGTACCGGCTCAGCAGCACCTCCACGGTGATCGCCGCGGACTACGCCCCGAGCACGAAGGCGATCGGCAGGAGCCGCGCGCTGAGCGACGTCCTAATGCACGAGACCGCCTGACGTGCGCGTCGACGTCGCCAGCGCCCCCCCGTCCTCAGGGCCCGAACGAGGACCTCGCGCTCTTCGACTCCGCCGCGGCCGTGGTCCTGGACGGCGCCGGGATGACACCGGGCATGAAGTCGGGGGGCGGCATGGAGTCGCCTGGTACGTGGAACAGCTGGGGACTCGCCTGCACGGGGAGGCCGCCCGGGGAGACGCGCCCCTGACGATCTGCCTGGCGACGGCCATCGAGTCGACGACGAGCCTACACAGGGACACCTGCGCGGTCGATGACCCGCTGTCCCCTTCCGCGACAGTGGCCATGGCCCGGGTGCAGGGCGACATCTTCGAGTGGCTCGTCCTGGGAGACTGCACGGTCCTCATCCAGAGCGACGACGTAGTGACAGCCACAACAGACGACTGTCTTGCCCAGGTGGCAGCGCATGCCCGCGAAGCCCTCGCCAGGGCAGTCCCGGGGTCGCCAGAGCGGCAGCGAGCCCATGAGGCCCTGGTCCAGGAAGAGCGCAGCCGACGCAACGTGCCGGGCGGGTACTGGGTGGCAGCAGCCGACTCGACAGCAGCAAGCCAGGCACTCACCGGCTCGGAGAACACATCCCGGGTCCAGGGCGCGGGCCTGCTGACCGACGGTGCTGGACGACTTGTGACGACGTTCCGCTCGACCGACTGGCAGGGCTACATGACCTTGCTTGGCCACGGCGGCCCCGAAGACGTACTCCGACTAGTCCGCGAAGCCGAAGCATCCGACCCCGACCTCAGCCGATGGCCGCGAAGCAAGCAGCATGACGACGCCACGATCGCGTACATCCGCCCATAGGGGCCCTGGTGTTGTTACAGATTTCTCTACCTCATCAAGGCACCCGCCGCGCACAGCGCGGCGCGCGCGGCCCGTCCCCCCGGGCCTGCGCTCCTGTCTGCGCCCCGCTCCAGCCCGGCCGCCGTCCGCACGCCTGACAGCTTGGGTTGGTGAGCGGCCAAAGCAGGCGTTCAGGCACGGCAACCGCCACATGGCATGCGTAGCCACGAGCGCTGCCGACAGCGGCCAAGTCAGGCGACCAAAAGACGGCCAGTGGCGAGGGAGGGGTGGCCTCTTGCGCACGGCCGGCCGACTGTCAGGCCTGAGAAGGGCGGGGCGCCGTACCCCCGCCGTCACGGATGACGGGAGCGTGAGGCGACCGCACCACCGGGAAGGGGCGGGCGGGGAGCAGCTGCTGCCGCGATGTGGCGGAGGCCGGTGTGGTCGCTCCGCGTCGGTACCGGTATCACCGTGGCGAAGGAGCGTGTCGTTGGGACGCCCCTCTTAGGATCGGGTGCCATGACGAGCCCCTTGGCACCCGACGATCACATTGGCGATCGGGAGGCCTTCAGCGCCTTCCTAGCCCGTCTTCGCGAAGACCACGCCGCCAACAGTCAGCAGTGGGAGAACGCAACGCTGGAAGGGTTCTTGGAGGCCCTGCAAGCCTGGACCGATGCCTCCCCGGGGTGGTACCGAAACTTCAGCCATGATCTGCCCCGCGAAGGTGACTGGACGTTCTTCGCTCGTGCCCTGACTGCCGCTCGGATCTATGAGTAGCTCTCATGGGCCCGTGCCCCTGGCGTGCCCGATCGAGCGGGGAGCATCAGGGAACAACGGTCAGTCGCGGGCACCGAACAACACGACGGCCCCTGACTGATTTACCTGGTCAGGGGTCGTTCAACTGCGGTAGGTGTGGGATTTGAACCCACGGTGACATCGCTGCCACGACGGTTTTCAAGACCGTGTAGGGATCGACGCTCCCAAAGCGTCGAGTGCACCCACGGCCGCGTGGATATGAGCCGGGCCGCGACGCAACCCTTCTCCCGCGCACCACCAGGACAATCGCTCGTCTGTGTCCTCCCTTGGATGCATGCCCAGGCCATGCTCGGGGCACAGGGGCCACGCCTGCCACAGAAGCTCCATGACGGTCTCCTGCGCGGCATCGGCGACGCTCGCCAGTGCAGAGGCAAGGCTGTCCTGTGAGTTCGGATCCAAGTAGTTGCCGTGCCACTCGCCGTTGGCCATGGCGACGCAGACGTTCTCCGGCTCATCCGCGTCGCAGGACGGAAGGGCCAGCAGCTGCAGGGGTTCCAGCCGGGGAAGCGTCACCGCCAGATCCCGGTTCAGAAGGGCGAGAGCCTGGTCCCACACTGGGTACTCACCCGGCGAGACGCGGCGAGGCTCAGGGGGGTCGAAAAGAGCGCACATGAGCACCATCCTCCGCCACGCCAGGGACAGCCCCCATCGCTCAACAGCGTCACCCCCCTGCAAAGACCGCGTGCGGGGGCTGACATCAACGACGCTGGACAGGTGCGTACACCAGCACCTCTGCCCGGCCGTCGCACCAATCGACGAAAGCCGCCGCAGCAGGCCCGGATCGAACTCCTAAAGCGGTGGCTTGCTTGCAACTAGCGGCAGGGGCCAGCTCGCGCAGGCCACCAGCGCGCTGCCGTCCTCGGTGAGGAAGAGCAGGGTGAATCGTGTCCGATTCTCAGGATCAATCAGTGCGGTGCGCACGGGCCGGTCGTACTCCCTGATGAGCTGCACCGCTCGTTCCAGCCCAGGGGGTTCGAATCCACGCATCCGCATGCGCTGAAGTCGGCGACTGAAGACTCCGGCATGCGCACCAGTGGGTTGTACCCGCTCTTCCACCGAGTAGGGGGCGCCGCGGCGTAGGGCGGCCAGAGCTGTCGCGGACGCCTCGTCATCGCCGATCAACAGCGATTCCAGCACATGCCGTTCCATGGTCACGCCCGTTCGGATCGTGCGGTACAGCAGCCAGGTACCGCAACCCTAGTAACCGTCCCCACGCGGTAGCGCCCCTACGGGCCCGCCCAGCGGCCGGTATGACCCCCGCTGACCGATCCCGCGAGAGCTGCGGATCAGGAGGCAGCCGTGCCTGTTCCGTGCCCGACGGCGCGGGAAGCCTGGCTCACTCAGGCACCTGCTTGCCATGGCTGCGCAGAAGGTCGGCAGCGGCCAGTCGCATGTCCCGTTCGATGGAGGCGCGTTCGTCCGGCCAGTCTTCCCAACTGCTCCACAGTCCTACGAACAGGCCCACAAGCTTGGTCGAAGCGTCCGTCCGTTCCAGATGGCAGGCGCACCAGTAGATCTCGTGGCCGGCCTCATAGTGCGTGAGGGAGCCGGTGAGCATGTCCTCCGCCGCCCCGAGCATTCGTTCGCGCCAGGCCTCCTCGACTCCGGGCACAGGGAACCCCAGCTCTGCCATGGTCTGCACGAAGAGGTCGCGGATGTCGGCCGGCGGGTCACGTCGGGAGAGCCCTGCCAGCTCGACCAGGGCCGGGCTCTCCAGTCCGCCGGCTAACGCCTGGGCAGCGATCACCGGCAGGTCCTCGGTGGGCTGCTCTCCGAGGGCCAGCTTCAGGGCTGCACGGCGTAGGTGATCCATGGGGGCACGCTAACCCTCCCGCTCGTGCGGTTACCAAGGAGTATCCAGGCAGGTCGCCCGCCTGGGCGGGGTAAACGGCGTCCCCTACGGCGTGCAGGTCCGAGCGGGCATTCCTGGGCCGTCTGTGGGCCGTGCGAGGGGCTCAGGGGTGACCGATGACGACCAAAAGCGACAGGTCGGCTACGAGGGTGATCCGGGAACGCGCAGGTCAGCGGGCCCCTCACCTACTGGTTCACCCCCGGGGGGTGGCGGTCAGGCAAGATGGGGTGTTTCTCGCCAGGGATGCCATGGCACGAGTGGCGAGCATGGTCGCCTCGGGTCCGAAGTGGGAACGAGGAGGGCATGACCATCGATCAGTTCGAATCCTGCCGGGGGCACTTCGCAGGAGGCGCCTGAAGACCCCGTGATCAGCAGAAATGCTGAGCGCGGGGTCTTGTTGTTTGTGCGGGCGGGTGCCGGGCTGAGCGGCCGTATGTCGAGGGGCGCGGCCTGTTCGTGGCCTGGGGCGTGGGCAGCTCGGCTCGTGTGGGTGTTGAGGCCGCCCACAGGCCGCACGTGACGCTGGACGGTCTGGAACTGACCGGCCACGTACCTGCCGTACCCGAAGAGGCGGTCCTGGACCTTCACCGCTCGGGTGCGGACAACGGGTCGGCGGAGCAGAAGCCCGGGCGGGGCCATGAGGGGGGACGGCAGACGGAGGGCCCCGCTCCGGCAGGTGCGCCGGGGCGGGGCCCTCTGTGTGTGTCAGGTGTGGTTACTTGACGTTGATCGCGGTCCAGGCGGAGGCGACCGCGTTGTACTGGGTGCTGCCGGTGCCGTAGAGGTCGGCGGCGGCCGAGAGGGTGGCCGTGCGGGCGCCCGCGTAGCCGGTGGTGGAGGTCATGTAGGTGGAGAGGGCCTTGTACCAGATCTTGTACGCGGCGGTGCGGCCGATGCCGGTGACCGTGGAGCCGTTGTAGGTCGGCGAGTTGTAGGTGACGCCGTTGATGGTCTTCGTGCCGCTGCCCTCGGAGAGCAGGTAGAAGAAGTGGTTGGCCGGGCCCGAGGAGTAGTGGACGTTCAGGCGGCCGACCGACTTCGACCAGTAGTCGGCGGAGCTGCCGTCCTTGCTGGGCTGGTCCATGTAACGGAGCGGCGTGCCGTTGCCGTTGATGTCGATCTTCTCGCCGATGAGGTAGTCACCCGCGTCGGCGGAGTTGTTGGCGTACCACTCGACCGAGGTGCCGAGGATGTCGGAGGTCGCCTCGTTCAGGCCGCCGGACTCGCCGCTGTAGCGGAGGTTGGCGGTGGAGGAGGTCAGGCCGTGGGACATCTCGTGGCCGGCCACGTCGAGGGACGTGAGCGGGTGGGTGTTGTTGATGCCGTCGCCGTAGGTCATGCAGAAGCAGGAGTCGTCCCAGAACGCGTTGACGTACGCGCTGCCGTAGTGGACGCGGGAGTAGGCGGCGACGCCGTCGCCGCGGATGCCGCTGCGGCCCAGCTCGTTCTTGTAGAAGTCCCACGTGACGGCCGCACCGTAGTGGGCGTCGGCGGCCGCGGTCTCGCGGTTGGAGGCGAGGCCGTTGCCCCACGTGTCCGTGGAGTTGGTGAAGAGCGTGCCCTGGCCGGACGTGGCGCCCTTCAGGTCGTAGGTCTTGTGGCCGCCGCGCGTGGCGTCGGTCAGGGTGTACGAGCCGGAGGTGCCGAGGGTGACCTGGCCGGCGTACATGGTGTTGCCGACCCCGGTCTCGATCGTCTCGACGGAGAACAGCTCCTTGCCCGTCGTGGCGTCGGTGACGACCTGGCGGCGGCTCGGCGTGCCGTCCTTCTGGACGCCGGTGACGAAGGTCTCCCAGGCGAGGACCGGCTTGCCGGTGGCCGCCCAGATCACCTTGCGGGCGGAGGAGACGGCCTCGTTCGCGTTGGCGGCGGAGGCGAGGGCGGCCTTGCCGGCGGCGGCGCGCTCGACGGCGGGCGTCGTGCTCGCCACGGATATGCGGGCCGAGGTCGCCTTGGTGGTGGAGCGGGCGCCCGACTTCTTCTGGTGGACGACCAGGTCGCCGCCGAGGACCGGGAGGCCCTCGTAGGTGCGCTCGTAGCGCGTGTGCACGGTGCCGTCCGCGTCCTTGATGACGTCCCGGACGACCAGCTTCTCCTGGGCCTGCAGGCCGATGGCCTGGGCGGTGGCCGCGGCCTCGCCCTGCGCCTCGTGGATGGCGGCGGCACGCTGGGTGCCGGACAGCTGGACCGCCGTGGCGCCGGCCGCGTGGTGGACGTCGGCACTGGCGGAGCCGGTCTGGACGCCGACGACGACCATGGCAGCCGATGCGATCAGCGCGGCGGCTCGGGCGGTGGTACGGCGGGACGAAGACTGCTGGCGGGTCACGCGGGCTCCTTCGCTGAAAAGCGTGGGGATTGTGGGGGTGGGTGTTGCGGCTGTGAGCGTGCCAGCGAAGTCGCCTGTTTGACAGGTCTGCAACAAGAATTTGACCATGTGTTGCCCGAAGGACGGTGAACTCTGTTCGCTATGCGGGGAGTTCTGGGGCCATCGCGACTCCCTCTGCCCAGATTCGGGCAGTACGCAGCCCCCCGGAGGGGCGCCGGGGGGCTTGGGATTCTCTGGGGCGTTTGGGCGGTGCGTGCACTTCTGGGGCGGTTGGGCGACGGGGCCGTCCTCGGACGGTGACGCTTCAGGCCGTGTGCTTGCGGGGTCTGCTTCTTCGTCTTCGTCGGCGTCGTCGTCGGCGGCGGCGGCTTCCGTTCCGCCTTCGCCGTCCCCCTCGGCTTGAGTTCTGTCGCCGCCTCGCCCTCGCTACCCGCCTCCTTCGCGGCGGACGGCCCGGAGGCCCTACCGAACCCGCCCCTATCGCCGTTCTCATGGGCGACATCGCGCCACGTCTGGAGCGGTACGGGGACCCCATGGCGCCGCTCTGCGCGCCCGAGCGGGCGGGAGCCGTCCCATGACCGGGGCCCGGGGGCGGGTGGGGGTGGTGGGACCGGGTCTGCGGGCCCCGGTCGTTCCGGCCCCGGTCGTTCCGGCCCCGGTCATCCGGGCCCCGGCCGGGCCGGCCCGGTGGTCGTGCCGGTGTCGCCCGTCGACGTCATGGGCCCCGGCCCGCCGCCGAGAGCCCCGCGCAGGCGGGGGCGCCCTCGGAGCTGCAGCACTCCCCCGAGCCCGACGGCTTCCGCGCCCCGGCCTTCGTCCTCGACGCCGGCCCGGTCGTCCTCCACTCCCGCTCCCGTCGGGACCTGGCCCCCTCCAGTTCCCCGACATCGCCGCGCGCCTCCCGCGACGGCCCTCTGAGCTTCACCGACCGGGTGCGGGCCGGGGCGCCCGTCTCGTACGTCGCCTTCGGCCTGCCGGCCGCCCCGGGGCCCGACGCGCGCGAGCGGCCGGTGCGAGCTGCTCGGGGCGGGGTCGCGGGAGGCCCGACCGTCGCTCCGGCAGGTCCTGACCACCTCGCCCCGGCTGACCCCGGCGCAGTCCCGTCGCTCCCGGTCGAGCCGCGCCGGGCCGGGGTGCCGCACGAGGCGGCGGCCTTCGTCCGCCCCGGTCGGAGGGGAGAGGCGAGGGGGCTCGGGCCGTGCGCGGTGCCCGGGTCCTCTTCATACGGCATCGGAGTGTCACCCGTACGGACACCGACCGCAACTGCCTTGCTCCGCACCGTACATGGCGCAAACAGACCGCAACAGGCGCTCCGGGCACGGCAGGTGTCGCCGGTTCGGCTTTGTTGTCCTTCCTGTGGTGCACACTTGCTGCCTGGCACAGCGCTCACGGGGAAGGCGGCCTGGCAATGCTGACGGGGATCGAGGAGGTCGACTGGGCCTCGCTGGGGCACGCGTACGGCCCCGCGGACGACGTGCCGGAGCTGCTCCGCGGACTCGCCTCCGCCGACCCCGCGGAGCGGGAGACCGCCCTCGACGGCATGTACGGCGCGGTGCACCACCAGGGCGACGTGTACGACTCGACGCTCGCCTGCATCCCCTTCCTCCTCGAACTCGTCGCCGACCCCGGCGTCCAGGACCGGGGCTGCATCGTCGAGCTGCTCACCAGCATCGGCGGGATCGAGCTCGACGACGACGAGGAACTGGACGAACTCGGCTCCGACGACGAGGAGTTCATCCCCGCCGCCAACTACGCGATGGCCGCCGCCGCCATCGCCGCCGGGGCCGACGTCTTCCTCGGCCTCGTCTCGGACCCCGACCCCGAGGTGCGGCTCGCCGCGCCGTGCGCGCTCGCCTCGCTGCACCCCCAGCCCGCCCGGGTGCTGTCCCTGCTGCGGGAGCGGCTCACCGTCGAGCGCGACACCGAGGTGCGGCTCGCGCTGGTGGCCGCCGTCGGGCGGATCGCCCTGCGGCACGCCTCGCTGCGCGCCGAGACCGTCGACTGGCTCGACTGGCTCGCCCGCGCCGCGCAGGACCCCGGGCTGCGGCTCGCGGCCCTCGCGCAGCGGGCGCGCTGCGCGCCCGGTGACATTCCGGACGATGTGGTGCCGTGGGTGACGGGACTCCTGGAGGAGATCAGGACCTCGGCGAACCGGGCGGCCTCCCCCGGCGGCGAGCGGGCCGCGACGCCGACCCTCATCGGGCAGGTCCGCGAGCTCCTGGAGGAGCACGCCGCGGGCCGGCCCGCCCCGTGGACCGAGGAGCTGCTGCGGACCCTGCACGCGGCGCTCGACGACCGGGTCGACGACCGGATCGCGCTGATCCTCGCCCAGCTGCGCAGCCCCGACTGGGGGCAGCGCTCGGACGCGATCTGGCTGTGCGGCGGTTTGATACGGATCTGGCGCGGGCGGTACGAGGAGGTCGTCCGGCTCGTCGGCGCCCAGCTCCAGGACCCGGAGCCCCGGCTCCGGGAGGCGGCCACGTCCTTCCTGGAGCGGCTCTTCGAACTGGGCGCGCCCGCCGCCGACGCGCTCGCGACCCGCCTCGCCGCGGGGCCGGGCGTCGCGGGAGCAGGCTCCGCGGGGCCGACCGGGTCCGCGCACGACACCGGCCAGAGCCCCTTCGTCGGGCGGTCCGGGCGGGACGGGGCTCTGCTCGCGCTGGCCCGCGCCGGGGACCCCCGCGCGGTCCCGCTGCTCGCCCGCGCCCTGGAGGAGGCCGAGGTGCGGCGCGAGCTGCTGTACGCCATGGACGGGCTCGGGCCCTCCGCGGTGATGCTCGCCCCGCTGCTCCGGCGCCGGCTCGCCGAGGTCGAGTTCGACGAGCGGCTGTACGACCGGGCGGCGCCGCTGCTGTACGCCCTGGCGGCCGTGCGGGGCGCCCAGGCCCTGCCGGAGGTGCTGCGGATGCTGCGCGAGGCGCCGGCGAACCGGCGCGACTGGGTGCGGGAGGCCGCCCTGCGGACCCTGACCGCCTTCGGGCCCGCCGCCCGGGAGGCCGTACCGGACATGCGAAGACTCCTGGCCGCCGATTCGGCCTCGGTGGCCACGGCGGCGGCGCGGGCCCTGTGGGCGGCCGAGGGGGACCGGGGGGATGTGCTGCCGGCGCTGGAGCGGTGGCTGCGGCCGGGTACGCCGGGCGCGGACTGGTGCGCCGCCGCCCAGGCCCTCGGCGAGATCGGCCCGGCGGCGGCCACGGCGGCCACGGCCCTGCGGCCCGGCCTGGTCTCGCGGGACCTGTGGGTACGGGTCCGCAGCGCGGCGGCGCTGTGGCGGGTGTCCGGCGAGGCGCCGGCGTCGCTCCCGGTGCTGCTCGCGGCCTGGGAGGAGAACAGGCACGCGCGCGTGGACATCGCGGAGTGCCTGGCGGAGATGGGTCCGGCGGCCTCGGAGGCGCAGCTGGTCGTCCTCACCGAGCTGACCCGCAGGCGCCGCCACAACGCCCGCGAGGGGGCCTCCGGCAGCCATGACATCCACCTCGACGAGAAGTTGCTGACCCTGTGCCGGGCGGCGCTGGCCCGGATGGAGCGGGGGGCGTTCTAGGCCGCCCGACCGGCCGTCCG
The DNA here is from genome assembly GCF_900105415.1 of Streptomyces sp. TLI_105. Lineage (GTDB taxonomy): Bacteria > Actinomycetota > Actinomycetes > Streptomycetales > Streptomycetaceae > Streptomyces. The sequence continues at coordinate 2,749,548 of NZ_FNSM01000001.1, forward strand.
ACAGGCCGTCCGCCCGGCCACCCGACCGGCCGCCTGAAGGGCCCGCCGACAGGGCCACCCAGGCCGAAGGTGGTCCGATGATGAGACAAAAAGGACTTCACTCCGCATAAGGTCTACTGGGAGCCCCACCCCTCTACCGACCCGACCGAGGAGCAGCGTGAGACCGCGCGGAGTCCGGAGCGTCGTCGGCGTCCTGTGCGCCCTCGGTCTCGGCCTCGCGCTCACCGGCTGCGGTGGCGGCGAGGGCGGACTCATGAGCGCCGGGCCCACTCCCACGGCCGTGGGGCCCGTCCGGCTCTGGCCCGATCTGCCGCCCGCCACGAATCCCCCGATCGACTACGGCGAGTCCGACATCCAGCGCGTCCCCGGCATCGAGATCGCCGACAACGACGTCCACTCCGTCGACCCGGTGGCGGTCGTCCGCGCCGAGGTGCGCGCCCATCCCGACACGTACACCGGCGCGGACGGCCTGTACGAGCAGACCGCCCGGGCGATCGAGGCCTGCGACACGGCACCGGCCGCCTGTCCGATCCTGCGGCCGTACTACCGCGACCTCACCGGCAACGGCCGGGACGAGCTGATCGTCGGGATCCGGATGCCTGAGCAGCAGGTCGGGGTGCGGGTCTACCTCGCCGAGAACGGCAGCCTGACCCGGATCATGTCCACCGTCGACCAGGTCATCAGCGTGGAGCTGGCGGGCCGGGACCTGATCATGCGGGTCGGCTCGGCCGGCATTCCCGGGTACGAGTACCGCACCGCCTGGTCCTGGGACGAACAGCAGGGCAGCATGCTGCCCACCCGGGACGAGATCGTCCGGGTGAAGCCCTCCGGCACCGGGCCCTCCATGGTGCCCGCACCCCACCTGGTGAGCCCGACGCCGAGCCCCGGCGCGTCCTCCGGCCGGACCCCCGCGCCCGTCCCCCTCCCCCCGGAGGCGACGCCATGAGGGCGCCCCGGCGGCCCGCCTGGACCGCGACCCTCACCTGGAAGGCCGCGGTCTTCATCGCGGTCATGTGCTGCGCCCTCGCCGCCCTGCTCGGCATCCTCGTCCACGTCTCGGTGGCCGACCAGACCGTGAACGACTCCCGGGAGAAGGCCCTGGCGCGGCTCACCGAGGTCAGCGAACTCTACGAGGCGGGCGAGCCGCTCCCCCGGTTCGCCGGCGTCGATCCGCCCGGGCTGCCGGCCCCGTTGCGGGCGCTCGCCGCGCGCGGGGAGCGCGGCACGATGGTCGCGGAACACGAGGGCCGCCCGACGATGTGGGCCGCGGGCCCGGCGGACGGCCCCGCCATGAGCCCGGCGAGCGGCCCGGCAGACGGCCCCGTGGCAAGCCCGGCAGGCGGCCCCGCCGCGAACCCGGCGAGCGGCCCGGCGTACGGCCCGACAGGCAGCCCCGCGGCGAGCCCCGCGGACCGCCCCGGAGCAGGCCCCGCGGGCGGTCGCGCCCTCGCCGTACGTCTCGACTACACCCAGAGCGCCGAGACGATCGACGCGCTCGACCGCTCGATCCTCGGCTCCTCCGTCCTGGCCATCGGGGCGACCCTGCTCGTCGGCGCCTTCGCCGTCACCCGGGTCACCCGCCGCCTGCACCTCACCGCGCAGGTGGCCCGCCGGATCAGCGCCGGCGACCTCGACGCGCGCGTGGACGATCCCCGTACGAAGGACCCGACCCGGCCCCAGGACGAGGTGGCCACGGTCTCCGGGGCGCTCGACACCATGGCCTCCTCGCTCCAGCGCAAGCTGCAGAGCGAGCAGCGGTTCACCGCCGACGTGGCGCACGAGCTGCGGACCCCGCTGACCGGGCTCTCGGCCGCGGCCGAACTGCTGCCGGAGGGCCGGCCGTCGGAGCTCGTACGGGACCGGGTGCGGGCGATGCGGGGGCTCACCGAGGACCTCCTGGAGATCTCGCGGCTCGACGCCCGCACCGAGACCGTGGACCTGGCGGTGCACGAACTCGGGCCGCTCGCCGAGCGGGTCGTGCGCGCCTCGGGCACGGACACGGAGGTGCGGGTGGTCCGGGACGCCACGGTGGAGACGGACCGGCGGCGGGTGGAGCGGGTGCTCGGCAATCTGGTGGCCAACGCGCACAAGCACGGGGCGCCGCCGGTGGTGGTGACGGTGGACGGCCCGGTGGTGTCCGTGCGGGACCACGGGCCGGGATATCCCGCGTATCTGCTGGAGTCGGGGCCGCAGCGGTTCCGTACCGAGAGCGGGGGCAAGGGGCACGGCCTCGGGCTGACCATCGCGGTGGGGCAGGCGGAGGTGATCGGCGCGGAGCTGGTCTTCGGCGCCGGGCCTGGCGGGGGCGCCGAGGCCCGGCTGCGGTTGCCGGAGTACGTGCGGTTCGACGCGACCGGGTCCGCGTCCGAGGAGTGACGGCCGTCCGAGCCGAAGGGGTCACGGCGATCCGGGTGCGAGGAGTCACGGCACACCGTCACACAAAAGGGACATAGGGCATACCGCTTGCTACGTTGCGGCCATGACCGCACCCCCGCCCGGCCTCCGCGTCCCGAAGCGGCGCGGCGTGGAGCTGTCGCTCCTGATCGGCGCGGTCCTGATCTCCGTCCTGGGCTACGCCGAGGTCGGCCTCGCCCGCAGCGGCGCCGTGCCGCCCGACGCCGCCCGCTACGGGGCCGGGCTCGGGCTGCTCGCGCTCGTCGCCCATCTCGCGGTCCGCTTCCGCGCCCCGTACGCCGACCCCCTGCTGCTGCCGATCGCGGTCCTGCTCAACGGCCTCGGTCTGGTGCTGATCTACCGCCTCGACCTGGAGACGCCGAAGGACCAGGCGGCGACGACGCAGCTGGTCTGGTCGACGGTCGGGGGGGCGCTGTTCATCGTGGTCGTCCTGCTGCTGCGCGACCACCGGACGCTCCAGGGGTACGCGTACGTCTCGGTGGCCGCCGCGCTCGCCCTGATGATCCTGCCGATCTTCTTCCCCGCCGTGAACGGCGCCAAGATCTGGATCAGGATCGGCGGGCTTTCCTTCCAGCCGGGCGAGTTCGCCAAGATCCTGCTCGCGGTCTTCTTCGCCGCGTACCTTGCCGCCAACCACAACGCGCTCGCGTACACCGGCCGCCGGATCTGGAAGTTCCAGTTCCCGACGGGCCGGGTCCTCGGGCCGATCGTGGCGATCTGGCTGCTCAGCGTCGGCGTCCTCGTCCTGGAACGGGACCTGGGCACCTCGCTGCTCTTCTTCGGCCTCTTCGTGATCATGCTGTACGTGGCGACCGGCCGGACCGGCTGGATCGCGGTCGGCCTCGTCCTGGCCTCCGCCGGCGCCTTCCTCGTCGGCTCGCTCGAACCGCACGTCCACAGCAGGGTGCAGGACTGGCTCGACCCGTACGCCTCGATCCGCGCGGGCGAGGGGCCGGGGCAGCTCGCCCAGTCGCTCTTCGCCTTCGCCGCGGGCGGGATGCTCGGCACCGGGCTCGGTCTCGGCCATTCCGTCCTCATCGGCTTCGCCACCAAGTCGGACTTCATCCTGTCGACGGCCGGCGAGGAGCTGGGCCTCGTCGGCCTCATCGCGCTCTTCCTGCTGTACGCGCTGCTCGTCGCCCGCGGCTACCGCGCCGGCCTCTCGCTGCGCGACCCCTTCGGGCGGCTGCTCGCGATCGGCCTCGCCTCGATCGTGGCGCTCCAGGTCTTCGTGATCGCGGGCGGGGTGATGGGGCTGATCCCGCTGACCGGCATGGCGATGCCGTTCCTGGCCCAGGGCGGTTCCTCCGTCGTCACCAACTGGGTGATCGTCGCGCTCCTCATCCGGGTCAGCGACTCGGCCCGCGCACCCCGGCCGGACGCCGCCGACACCGGGGAGCTCGCCAAGGTCGGGGAGGCCGCGCGGTGAAGGACTCCGACACCCGAGGAGGCCGTCCGGTGACGGGCTCCGGCACCCGGGGAGGTCCGATGGTCCGGTACATCCGGCGCGCGGCGGCGCTCTGTCTCGTCCTCCTGGTGGCGCTGCTCGTCAACGCCGCCCGCGTCATGGTCTTCGAGGCCGACTCCCTCGACGACAACCCGGCCAACCGGCGGATCGCGATCGAGCGGTACGCGAAGCCGCGCGGCGAGATCGTCGTCGACGGGAAGCCGGTGACCGGCTCCCGGGACAGCGGGCAGCAGCTGCGCTGGGAGCGGACGTACAAGCAGGGGCCGTTGTACGCGCCGCTGACCGGCTACGCCTCCCAGACGTACGGGACGACGCTCGTCGAGCACGCCGAGGACGGGATCCTCGCGGGCACCGACCCGATGCTTGCACCACTGCCCCTCTGGGACGACCTCACCCGCGGCCGGCAGCCCGGCGGCGACGTGGTGACGACGATCCGCGCCCCCGTGCAGGAGGCCGCCTTCCGGGGGCTCGACGGGAAGCGGGGCGCGGTCGTGGCGGTCGAGCCGTCCAGCGGCCGGATCCTGGCACTCGTCAGCTCGCCCTCGTACGACCCGGGGGTGCTCTCCGGGACCGGACAGGGCGTCAAGGACGCCTGGCGACGCCTCAACACCTCGCCGAACCAGCCGATGCTGAACCGGGCGCTGCGGCAGACGTACCCGCCGGGCTCCACCTTCAAGATCGTGACGGCCGCGGCGGCCCTGGACGCGGAGGTGGTACGGGACGTGGAGGCGCCGACGGACACTCCCGACCCGTTCGTGCTGCCCGGCACCCGGCAGGTGCTGCCGAACGAGGCGACGGGTTGCGGCGACGCCTCCCTCGCGTCCGCGATCCAGTGGTCCTGCAACACGGTGATGGCCGGACTGGGGGTGAAGGTGGGGCTGACGGGGATGGTCGACGCGGCGGAACGGTTCGGCTTCAACGACACGGGGCTGCGGGTGCCGTCCTGGGTGGCGAAGTCCAACTTCGACCGTGAGATGAGCCCGGACCAGCTGGCGCTGTCGTCGATCGGGCAGTTCGACACGACGGCGACCCCGCTCCAGATGGCGATGGTGGCGGCGGCCGTCGCCAACAACGGGGAGATCGCCCACCCGTACCTCGTCGACCGCACGACGACCTCCGGCGGCACGACCGTGAACCGCACGGGCCGCCGCAGCTACCGGCAGGCGATGAACCCCGCGACGGCGATGCAGCTGCAGCGGCTGATGGTGCGGGCCGTGGAGGAGGGCACGGGGACGAACGCGGCGATCCCCGGGGCCCGGGTCGGCGGCAAGACGGGCACCGCCCAGCACGGCTTCGGCAACACGGGCACCCCGTACGCCTGGTTCATCGCCTGGGCGCAGGCGGACGACGCGGCCCAGCCGGCGGTGGCGGTGGCGGTCGTCGTCGAGGACGCGGAGGCCTCCCGTACGGACATCAGCGGGGGCGGCAGCGCGGCGCCGATCGCGAAGGCGGTGATGGAGGAGGCGCTGAGGCTGGAGGCGGAGGCGCGGAATCCGTAGCCGGTTCTCCGTGCCCCCGCCCCCTCCCCGGGGTCAGCCGATCGGCTTGCGGATCTCGGCGCGGATCCTGGCCGTCTTCTCCGCGAGTCCGGCCAGGTCGATGTCCTTCGGGTCGACCGTGGCCTCCCCGGCGCCGACGAGGGCGATGGCGGCGGCGGTGTTCTCGTCGCCCCAGGCGCACATGGGCAGCGTCGTCGTGCTCAGTCCGTCCTTCGACGTGGTGACCTGGCAGCTGACGGTCACGTCGTACCCGGCGGGAGTGAAGTCCCTGGGCTTGACGACGAGCGTGGAGCCCTTGTCCGTGGCGGCCCCCTTGAGGATGGACGAGCGGGTGGTACCGGGGTTCTTGATCTGCCCGTACATCCCGGAGAGCACAAGGACGGACCCGTCCTTGGCGCTGTACTGCCCGACCGCCGCCGTCGCGTCCTTCACGGTGAAGTCGGGGGTGTCCTCGATCTCCTTGCCCTGGGTGTCGGAGAGGTCGGAGACGAGGGTGAACTCGCCGCCGAGGACGGTCTGCGAGACGACCAGCTTGTGCTTCGCCTCGGGGAAGGAGCCGGTGACGCCGTCGAGCCCGGCCTTGACCCCGTAGCCGAGGCCGCCGACCACGACCAGGGATCCGAGGACGATGGCGACGATCGCTCCGGCCGACAGCTTCTTCTTCGGCGGCCCCATGGGCGGCTGCCCCCAGGCTCCCGTGCCCGGTCCGGGGTACTGCGGCGGATACCCCTGCGGAGGGCCTTGCGGGGGATACCCCTGCGGAGCCCCGAACGCGCCGGGCTGCTGCGGGGGCGGTACGGGCCCGCCGTACGGATGGTGGGGCGGTGGGCTCGACGATGGCGGCATGGTCATGACGAGCACGCTACGTCACCCGTGTGACCGCCCCTCACGTCTCCTCCCCCTACGCCCCCTCCGTCGCCCCCTCCGTCGCCCCCTGCTCGATCGCGGCCTCCACCTCGGCGACCCGCTCCGCCTCCTCCGCCGTGAACCGTTCGCGGTCCAGCGCCTCCGCGATCTCCTCGTCCTGGCTCATCAGCAGGTCGAGGTTGGAGTCGCCGAGGTCGAAGACGCCCATGTCCAGGTAGGCCTTCTGGAGGCGTTCGCCCCAGAGGCCGATGTCCTTGACGCAGGGGACGATCCGGCTGAAGAGGAGCTTGCGGAAGAGGTGCAGGAACTCGCTCTGCTCGCTGAGCTCCTCCGCCTCCTTCTTCGGGATGCCGAAGTTCTCCAGGACCTCGACCCCGCGCAGCCGGTCGCGCATGAGGTAACAGCCCTCGATGACGAACTCCTCGCGCTCGCGCAGTTCGGCGTCGGTGAGCTGCTCGTAGTAGTCGCGCAGCGCCATCCGGCCGAAGGCGACGTGCCTGGCCTCGTCCTGCATCACGTACGCGAGGATCTGCTTCGGCAGCGGCTTGTCGGTGGTGTCGCGGATCATGCCGAAGGCGGCGAGGGCGAGGCCTTCGATGAGGACCTGCATGCCGAGGTAGGGCATGTCCCAGCGGGAGTCGCGCAGGGTGTCGTCGAGGAGGCCCTTGAGGTTGTCGTTGATCGGATACAGCATCCCGATCTTCTCGTGGAGGAAACGGCCGTAGATCTCGGCGTGCCGGGCCTCGTCCATGGTCTGGGTGGCCGAGTAGAACTTGGCGTCCAGGTCGGGGACGGACTCGACGATCCTGGCGGCGCAGATCATGGCGCCCTGCTCGCCGTGGAGGAACTGGCTGAACTGCCAGGAGGCGTAGTGCCGGCGCAGGTCGCCCTTGTCCTTCTCGGTCATCTTCGCCCAGTGGCGGGTGCCGTGGAGGGTCAGGACCTCGTCGGGGGTGCCGAGCGGGTCGTACGGGTCGACCTCGATGCCCCAGTCGATCCGGGTGGCGCCGTCCCACTGCTTGTCCTTGCCCTTCTGGTAGAGGGCGAGGAGGCGTTCGCGGCCGTCGTCGTAGTCCCAGGAGAAACGGGCGGCGCCGGTGGCGGGGACCTCCCAGACGGGTCCGGCGGGGGCGTTCACGTAGAGGTCGTGCGTCGACACTGACGACTCCTTCCGTCCGTTTGCAGCAGGCTCACACGTTGATAGACGGATCGTCAACAAGTCGCGCACAAGGGATCGGCGGTCTTGCGCGCCCGGTGCGGGACTCCCGCCCGGAAGCCCCGGGCCCGTCACCCGAGGGACCGGCTCCGCGGTTACGCTGCGGTCCATGACGAGCGCCGCCACCCCCGCGTACCGCAGGCTCAGCGTCGAGGAGCGGCGCGGACAGCTCCTCGAGACCGCCCAGGAGCTCTTCGCCCACCGGGCGCCCGAGGACGTCTCGCTCGACGACGTCGCCGAGGCGGCCGGCGTCTCGCGGCCCCTCGTCTACCGCTACTTCCCCGGCGGCAAGCAGCAGCTGTACGAGGCGGCCCTGCGCTCCTCCGCCGACGCCCTGAACCGCTGCTTCACCGAGCCGCCGGCCGGCCCGCCGACGGAGCGGCTCGGCCGGGTGCTCGACCGCTACCTGGCCTTCGTCGACGGGCACGACGCCGGGTTCAGCGCGCTGCTCCGCGGCGGCAGCGTCGCCGAGACCTCCCGGACCTCCGCGATCGTGGACGAGGTGCGGCGGGCCGCCGCCGAGCAGATCCTCGTCCACCTCGGGGCGGAGCGGCCGGGCCCCCGGCTCGGCATGCTCGTCCGGACGTGGATCGCCGCCGTCGAGGCGGCCTCGCTCATCTGGCTCGACGAGGGGAAGCAGCCACCGGCGGCGGAACTGCGGGACTGGCTCGTCGACCATCTCGTCGCCCTGCTCGCGGCGACCACGGCGAGCGACGAGGAGACGGCGGGGGTCGTGAAGCGGCTCCTCGCGCAGGAGGCCCCCGAGGGGCCGGTGGCGACGCTGGCCCGGCGGGTGATCCCGGTGGTGGGCGAGGCGGCGCACCTGCTGTGAGGCCGGGGGGCCGGGGGCCGGGAGAGACTGGGGGGGTGAAGAGCGAGAACACCCCCTTCCGCGGTGGCCCCCTCGACGGCCGGGCCCTGCCGATCCTGCTCGGCCCGACCGGCCACCCGCCGAAGTGGTACGAGGTCCCGGTCCCGGCGCACGACGGGCGCCCGCCGACCTTGTACGCCTACCGGCGCGAGCCCGCGGGCTACACGAAACGGCTCGGGCTCCAGCGCGGCTGGGTCTACGTGTACGTCCCCGAGGGGCGGGAGCGGCGCGAGCTGAAGTGGCCGTGGTCGAAGCCGACGCCGAAGCCGGGGCCGGGACCGAACGGGTGACGCGGAGGGGCGCGCCCCGATTCGTACGGTAATCGGATGAAGTGACTTGTCATCATCCCCCGTGGAGGTGGTGACGTGTCACGAAGGCTGCTGCGCACGGTCTGCACGGGCGCGCTCGCCGTGGCGACGGCGCTCACGGGGATGCTCCCGGGGGCGGCCGCCGCCCCGGACCCGCCCGTGGACCCCCCGGCGGAGGCCCCGATCGCCTGGGCGGACCCGGCGGCGGAACCGGTCGGCCCGGTCGACCCCGCCACACCGGCCGCCACGGGTACGGGTACGGGTACGGGTACGGACGCTGCCGCAGGTACGGACCCCGTGCCGGGCACAGGCCCCAGTACGGGCCCCGGCGCGGACCCCGCCGACCCGGCGCTCCCGTCCCCCTCCCCCACGGCCCCGTCCTCCCCCACGGCCTCTCCCCCCGTCGAGGACGACGCCGCCGCGCTTCCCGCCCCCGGCGGGAGCTCCGTCAGCGGACTGCTCACCCGACTGCGGACGCTGTATCAGCAGGCCGAGGCCGCCACCGAGCGGTACAACGCCGCGGAGGAGGCGCTGAAGCGCCAGGCCGCCGACACGAAGAAGGTCACCGCTCGGCTCACCGCCGCCCGGACGGCGCTGGCGCAGGGCCGTGCGGCGGCCGGGCGGATCGCCCGGGACCAGTACCAGGGCAGATCCGATTCCTCGCCGTTCCCCTCCTACCTGCGGCTGCTCTTCGCCGCGGACCCCCAGTCGGCCCTGGACGAGGGGCATCTGATGGCCCGCGCGGCCCGCGACCGGGCCACCGCCGTCTCCCGGCTCACCAGGGCCGAGCGGCAGGCCGGCAGCCTCGCGAGCGCCTCCCGCAAGGCCCTGGACCGGCAGCAGGGGCTCGTCGCCACGCAGCGCACCCGGCGTGACGAGGTGCGGGCCAAGCTCCTGGAGGTGGAGAAGCTGCTCGCCGCCCTGTCGCCGGACCAGCTGGCCCGGATCACCGCGCTCGAACGGGTCCAGACCGCCGGCGCGCAGAGCCAGCTGCTCGGCTCCGGGGTCCTGGACGGCCCGCGCACCCCGTCACGGGCGGGCGCGGAGGCGCTGCGCTTCGCGGTGGAGCAGATCGGCAAGCCGTACGAGTGGGGGGCGGAGGGCCCGGAGGCGTACGACTGCTCGGGGCTGACGCAGCAGGCGTGGGCGGCGGCCGGCCGGGAGCTGCCGAGGACCAGTCAGGAGCAGTGGGAGAGCCTGCCCCGGGTGCCGCTGACCGAGCTCCGTCCCGGCGATCTGGTGGTCTACTTCCCGGGCGCGACCCATGTGGCCCTCTATCTGGGCGAGGGCCTGGTGGTGCAGGCCCCGCGCCCCGGCGGGAAGGTGAAGGTCTCCCCGCTCGCGGCGAACCCGGTGCTCGGGGCCGTACGGCCCGATCCGGGGGGAACGGCCCTGGAGAGGTACACCCCGCCCGAGCTCCCCGCCGGTGCCGGGGACGGCGGGGACGAGGGCTACGACCGGGATTGAACTCCCGCCCGCCGCAAGCCCCTTGCCCTTGCACGTAATATGCAACAAGCTTGACGGGTCCTTACCGATGGCCGATGGCCGATCGCCTCTACCGGACACGGAGCCCCGTCATGCCCCGACTGCTGCCGGACACCCGGCCCCGCCGCGCCCTCGCCGCCTCGAACTTCGTCAACGCCGTCGGCAGCGGCCTCTTCCTGACCGCCGGAGTGCTGTACTTCACCCAGGCCGTGCGCCTCCCGGCCGCCGCCGTGGGGCTCGGGCTCGGCATCGCCGGACTCCTCTCGCTGGCCGTGGGGATCGCCGTCGGCCACCTCGCGGACCGACGCGGGGCGCGCGGGGTCCTCGTGACCACCCTGGCGGTGCAGGCGCTCGCCACGGCGGCCTTCGTCCTCGCCGACAGCTTCTGGCCGTTCGTCCTCGCCGTCTCCGCGGCCACCGGCGCGAAGGCGGCCGGTCTCGCCGCCCGGGCGCCGCTCATCCGGCACCACGGAGGGGAGAGGCCGCAGGAGTTCCGCGCCTATCTACGGGCCGTGACCAACGTCGGCATCTCCTTCGGGGCGCTCCTCGCGGGATGGGCGGTCCAGGTCGGCACCCTCGGCGCCTACCGGGTCCTGGTCGCCGGGAACGCCCTCGCGTTCGCGGCCTCCGCCGCCGTCCTGCTCCTGCTGCCGCCCGTCGCGCCCGCGCCCGTCGCCCGCGGGCCCCGGTGGATCGCGCTGCGGGACCGGCCGTACCTGGCGCTCACCGCGCTCGACGGCGTCATGGCCATCCAGTTTAAGGTGCTCACCGTCGCGATCCCGCTCTGGCTGGTGGGGTCCACCACCGCCCCGCACTGGCTGGTCTCCGGCACCATGCTCGCCAACACCGTCCTCGTCGTCGGCCTCCAGGTGCGGGCGAGCCGTGGCGTCGACTCGCCCCGGGCCGGCGGCCGCGCCTACCGGCGCGCGGGAGCGGCCTTCCTCGTCTCCTGCGCCCTCGTCTCGCTCTCCGCCGGGACGCCCGTCGCGGTGGCGGTGGTCCTGCTCCTGACCGCCGTGGTCGTCCACACGGTCGGCGAACTCTGGCACGCGGCGGGCGGATTCGAGGTCTCGTACGCCCTCGCACCGCCCCACGCCACCGGCCAGTACCTGGGCGTCTTCGGTCTGGGCGCCGGTCTCTCCGAGGCCCTCGGGCCCGGACTGCTCATCGCGCTCTGCATCGGCTGGGGCCGGCCCGGCTGGTTCGCCGTGGGGGCCCTCTTCGCCCTGACCGGCCTCCTGACCCCGCTCGCCGTCCGGCGCGCGGAGGAGGGCCGTCAGTCGCTGAAGAGCGAGATGACCCCGAGCACCCAGACACCCACGAAGACGACCGTGCCCATCAGGCAGCCGGCACCCACGACGAAGCCGCCGAACGACCACCCGCCGGTGTCCGGCGCGTACTCCTCGTCCGCGTCCTCCTCGTAGGAGGCGGGATCGTCCCAGTCGACGGGCCGCCCCAGTTCCTCGGCGCGGGCCGTCCGCACGGACACGAGCTGCCGCTCGGCGAACGCGGTGGCGGCCAGCGCCTCGGGCCCGCGCCACGCGAGGGCCTTCATGCGCCGTGCGGGAGACCCGTACCGCTCCTCGAAGGCGGCGGTCTCGTCCGGGCGCCGGTCCTCTTCGAGGTACGTCCAGCGCCCGGCCTCCGCCGCGTCGCCGTACAGCCGGTACACCTCGGCCAGTCGGCGGCGGAGGGTCAGGTCGTACGGGAAGGAGGAGACGAGTCCGCGCAGGCGCTGGCGCGCCATCGGCACACGGCCTGCGGCCAGGTCCGCGTCCACGCGGGCGACGGTGTTCTGCTGGGACATGAACACATGATCGAGCATCCGTGCGGAACGACTCGACCCCTTTTACGGCGACCCGTTTCACGCCGACCCGTTTCACGCCGACGGCCGACCCCTTCTCCGGGAGCCGGCCGTCGGTGGCCCACTAGCCGGCGGAGACCTCGGCCAGGTACGCGTTCGTCTTCTCCGGGTCGAAGAAGAAGTTCTCGAAGTCCGCCGGGTCGTTGAAGCCGTTGGCGAAGCGGTCCGCGACGGGCTGCAGCTGGCCGGCCGCGCCGAGCAGGTTCAGGACGTGCTCCGGCGGGGGCGCCAGCATCGCGTTCGTCCACTTGGTGACGTGCTGGGCCGTCTTCCAGTAGCGGTCGAAGGCGCCCTGCATCCACTCCTCGTCGAAGGGCTCGTCGCCCTGCTCGACGATGGCGGCGAGGTACGCGGCGGCGCACTTGGACGCCGAGTTGGAGCCCTGACCGGTGATCGGGTCGTTGGCGACGACGACGTCGGCGACGCCGAGGACCAGACCGCCGCCGGGGAGCCGGCCGATGGGGTTGCGGACGGTCGGCGCGTACCGGCCGGCGAGGGTGCCGCCCGCGTCGGTCAACTCGACCTTCGTCGCCCGCGCGTACTCCCAGGGGGTGAACTTCTCCATCAGCTCCAGCGTCAGCGCCAGGTGCTCGGAGGGGTCCTTGACGCCCTGGAAGACGTCGAGCGGGCCGCCGGGGACGCCCTCCCAGAAGAGGATGTCGGCGCGGCCGCCGGTGGTGAGGGTCGGCATGACGAAGAGCTCGCCGACGCCCGGGACGACGTTGCAGCGGACCGCGTCGAAGTCCGGGTGCTCGGGGCGGGGGCCCAGGCCGTGGACGTACGCGACGGCCAGGGCGCGCTGCGGCTCGCTGTACGGCGAACGGGACGCGTCCCGGCCGAACATGGAGACCAGCTCGCCCTTTCCGGCCGCGACGAGCACCAGGTCGTAGCTGCGGGAGAAGTAGTCCAGGTCGCCGACGGCCGCGCCGTGGATCACCAGCTGGCCGCCGCGCTGGGCGAAGGTGTCCATCCAGCCGGCCATCTTCACGCGCTGGTCGACGGACTGGGCGTAGCCGTCGAGCCGACCGACCCAGTCGATCAGACGGGCGGAGTCGGGGCCGGCGACGGAGACGCCGAGGCCCTCGATCTTCGGGGCCTGGGACTCCCAGAAGTTGAGGCCGAGGTCCCTCTCGTGCTGGAGGGCGGTGTCGAACATGCACTGCGTGGACATGACCCGGCCGGTCCGGATCTCGTCCGCGGTCCGGTTCGACATGAGGGTGACCTCGTACCCCTGCGACTGGAGTCCGAGGGCGAGCTGCAGGCCGGACTGGCCGGCGCCGACTATGAGTATCTTCCGCATGGGCGGGGCTCCTGGCGTGACGGGTCGAACTGTTCGGGGGGGGGCGGGCTATTCGGGCGTGGCTTCGAGGGCGTGCGCGACCATCGCGAGCAGGCTCTCGACGACGCTGTACCGCTTGCGCGCGTCCATGATCACCACGGGCACGTGCGCGGGCACGGTCAGAGCCTCCCGCACGTCGTCCGCCTCGAACAGCTCGGTGCCCTCGAAGTGGTTGACGGCCACGATGTACGGCAGCCCGCAGCTCTCGAAGTAGTCGAGCGCCGGGAAGCAGTCGGTGAGCCGGCGGGTGTCGGCGAGCACGATCGCCCCGATCGCCCCGCGCACCAGGTCGTCCCACATGAACCAGAAGCGCTGCTGTCCCGGCGTGCCGAAGACGTACAGCACCAGGTCGTTGTCGAGGGTGATCCGGCCGAAGTCCATCGCCACCGTGGTGGTGAGCTTGTCCGGGGTGGCGGTGAGGTCGTCGGTGTCCTCGCTCGCCCGGGTCATCAGCGCCTCGGTCTGGAGCGGGGTGATCTCCGAGACGGCGCGGACGAAGGTGGTCTTGCCGACGCCGAAGCCGCCCGCGACGACGATCTTCGTCGCGATCGGGGCGCGGGAGTGGTCGAGCTGCCAGTCCTGGGCGCCCTCTTCGGTGTCGACCCCGTCGGCGACCGGTTCGCGCGATGCGGACCCCGGCTGGGCGGGGATGCCGACGGCGGCCGCCGGCGTTTCGGAGACGGCGGCGGCGTCAGAGACGACGGAGTCCACTCAGCACCCTTTCGAGGAGCGCGCGGTCGGGCTGCCCGGTGCCGTGACCGGTCCCGTACACACGGATCTTTCCCTGGTCGGCCAGGTCGCTGAGCAGCACCCGGACGACCCCCAACGGCATCTTCAGAAGCGCCGAGATCTCCGCGACCGTCCGCATCCGGCGGCAGATCTCGACGATGGCCCGCATCTCCGGCATCAGGCCGCGGGCGGCGGGCCCGCCGTCCGTCAGGACCTTGCGGGCGGCGGGCGCTTCGAGCGCCGCCACGAAGGTCTCGACGAGCAGGATGTGACCGAAGCGGGTCCGGCCGCCGGTCAGCGAGTACGGGCGCACGCGCGCGGGGCGCCGTCCCTCTCCCCGTACCGGCAGCGTGAAGGCGTGATGTGCCGAGGACATGGCCGTCACTGGGTGCTCTCCATCGATTTGCGCAGCTCACTGCGGACTTCGGGGGTGAGTACGTGGCCGGCGCGGCCCACGAAGAGCGCCATGTGGTACGCCACGACGCTCATGTCGCAGTCGGGCGTGGCGTGCACGCCGAGCAGCGAGCCGTCGCTGATCGACATGACGAAGACGCTGCCCTCCTCCATCGCCACCATCGTCTGCTTGACCCCGCCGCCGTCCATCAGCCGGGCCGCCCCGATGGTGAGGCTGCCGATGCCGGAGACGATGGTGGCCAGATCGGCGCTGGAGCCGCGCGGCCCGTCGGGACGGCCGGCGCCCTCGGCGGCCGTCGTGGCCTGCTGGGTGGCCGGGTCCGACGAGAGCAGCATCAGGCCGTCGGAGGAGACGACGGCCACCGAGCGGACACCCGGGACCTCCTCCACCAGATTCCCCAGCAGCCATTGCAGGTTGCGGGCTTCCGTGCTCAGTCCGAACGTTCCCGTCGCGGTCAACTGCGTGCCTCCTCGACTGTGTCCCCCGTCTTCTCCCCTGTACGTGCGGTCTTCGTGGCTTCTGTGGGCGCCGTGCCCAGCTCCGCCTCCACGTCCCGGCGCCCCGCCTTGGCGCCCTGGTGGAAGCCGCCGAGCCGGCGGCGCAGGGCCTCCGCGTCCACGCCGCCCCGGCGGGGCGTGGTGGGGGCGGAGGGCTGACGGACCACCTGCGGGGTGCGCTTGGGCAGCCCCTTGTCGGTGACGCGCTCCCACTGCGCGGGGCGCGGACCGGGCACCGTCCCGTCGGCGGCGGTCGCCTCGACGGGCGCCGCCTCCTCGCCGTCGGCGGCGCGCTCGTGGGTGTCCGGCTCCGGCGGCGGGTCGGGCAGCCGGACCTGGAGCGTGGTCTCGGAGACGGACTCGTACGACGCCTCGGGCGCGGCTTCGGGCTCCGGAGCGTACGGCGGCTCGGGCTCGTGGGCCGCTTCCGGCTCGTAGGCCGCCTCCGGCTGGGGGGCGTACGGCGGCTCGGGCGTCGAAGGCTCGGGCTCCGGGGCGTACGCGGGCTCGGGCGTCGACTGCTCGGGCTCGTAGGCCGCTTCCGGCTCCGGGGCGTACGACGCCTCGGGGGTCGCTTCCGGCTGGGGGGCGTACGGCGCCTCGGGGGTCGCTTCCGGCTGGGGGGCGTACGGCGGCTCCTGCTCCCGCGGCTGTTCCGTGTCCGCCGCCAGGAACGCGGCCTCCGCCGCCTCCACGAGGGGGTCGCGGTGCCGGGGCGGCAGGGTGTTGGAGTTGGCCTCCGCGACCGAGCCGGGCAGCTGGATCACGGGCGCGGTGCCGGCGACCCGTACGGGCTCCGACACGGCCGTCGGCGGGGTGGTCGGCAGCAGGGCCGGCGGCAGGACCACGACGGCCGCCGTGCCGCCCGGCTTCTGCTCGCGCAGCTCGACGCGGACCCCGTGGCGGGCGGCGAGCAGGGCGATGACCCGCATGCCGAGCCCCTCGCCCTCGAAGGCCTCCGGGTCGGCCTCGGCGAGGCGCGCGTTGAGCTCGGCGGACCGGGAGGCGGTCATGCCGATGCCCGAGTCCTGCACGGAGAGCATCACCTCGCCGCTCTCCAGGAGCCAGCCGGAGAGCTGGACCTCGGCGTCGGGCGGCGAGAAGGAGGTGGCGTTCTCCAGGAGTTCCGCGACCAGGTGGCTCAGGTCGTCCGCGGCGAAGCCGGCGACCTGGGCGTGCGGCGGCAGCGACTGGATGGTGACCCGCTCGTACCGCTCGATCTCGCTGACGGCCGCGCGCAGCACGTCGACGAGCGGGACGGGCCCGGCGTGGCCGTGGACGTGCTCGTGGCCGGCGAGGACGAGGAGGTTCTCGCTGTGGCGGCGCATGACGGTCGCCATGTGGTCGAGCTTGAAGAGGGTCGCGAGGCGGTCCGGGTCCTGCTCGCGCTCCTCCAGCTTCTCGATGACGCCGAGCTGCCGCTCGACGAGCCCGAGGCTGCGCAGCGAGAGGTTGACGAAGGTGTGGTGGACGGTGCCCCTGAGCCGTTCGAGGTCGGCGGTGAGGAGGGCGACCCGGCCCTGGAGGTCGGCGCGCTGGGCGGCGAGCTCCGAGCCGACGGCGTCCTTGGCGGCGACCAGGTCGGCACGCTCGTCGGTGAGCCGCTCGGTCTGCGCGGCGAGGCCGGCGAGCTTGCCGTGCAGGGCGTTGAGGGAGCGGACGACCTGGGCGAACTCGTCGTTGCGGCCGGTGAAGCGGATCGCTTCCTCGGCGTGCGGCTCGGGGGCCGCGGCGAGCCGGGCGGCGCCGAGGCGGAGCACGGCGAGCGGCCGGGTGAGGGTGCGGGCGACGTAGGTGGAGATGCCGATCGCGACGAGGAGGCAGCCGCCGAGGAAGGCGATGCGCAGTTCGAGGGCGGTGACGTCGTCGTCGCGGAGCGCGGCGAGGCGTTCGACCCGCTGGGTGGCGAGGGCGGACTCGACGCCGCGCATCTGCTCGATGCGGGCGGAGAGGGCGGACTCCAGGGCGACCGGGTCCGTGCCGCGCTCGGCCTCGGTCAGCTTGGGCTGGTCGGTGAGGCTGGCGAGGGCGAGCTCGGCGGTCTTGACGTCGGGGCCGGTGACGGTGGCCGCGAGGGAGTCGCGGGCGGTGGTGCCGGCGGCCTGGTCGAAGTCGCCGAGGGCGGCGAGTTCGCGGACGCGGGCCTGCTGGGCGGCGGCGGTGAGGCCGTCGCGGGCCCGGTCGGCCTCGACGGCGCCCTCGGGCTCGTCGGCGACGTAGGTGCCGCTCTCGGCGTCGTAGTGGACGCCCCCGGTGGCCTCGGGCTGCGACACGGAGAGCGCGCCGAGGAGCAGGCCGCGGGTGGCGGAGGCCTGTTCGACGGCGCGGCCGAGGGCGGCGGGGGCGCGGGTGGCCTCGGTGAGGGCGGTGTCGGAGGCGCGGGCCGGGGTCTTGTCGGCGAGTTCGTCGGCGAGGGCCTGGAGCTTGCCGATGACGTCGGAGTACGCCTTGTGGGCCTCCAGGGCCGTGCCCTTGCCGGTGAGGGCGGCGCGGCGGACGGAGGGGACGCCGGCGAGGTCGCGGCGGAGTTCGGCGGGGGCGGCGGCCCGGATCTCGTCGATCTGGCGGTCGACGCGGGTGGAGCGCGCGTCGGTGACCTTCCGCCGGTGCTCGGCGTCGCCGCTCTGGGTCTCGCGTCCGGCGGCGATGTACGCCACGACCTCGTCGCGCTCGTCGGCGAGGGAGTGCGCGAGGGTGACGGCCTGCCGGTCGAGTTCGGCGAGGGTGACGAGGCGCTGGGACTCGGTGAGCTCGGCGGAGGCGGCGAGGATCGCGGGGGCTCCGGCGGCGAGGACGGTGACGCCGACGAGGGCGACGCCGGCGACCAGCCGGTTGCGGACGCGCTTGGGCCGGCCGGCGGGGGCCTGCGGCTCACCGGGGGTCTGGCTCTGCGTGCCGTTCTTGCTCCGAGGCCGCTTCTTCTGCACCGGTGCTCGCATTCTTGATTCGTCCGCCGATGAAGCAGAGGTGACGGCCGGTCACATGGAGCGCCCCCACCCCTGGTACGGCTTCCGACCATTCCAGCGCTTCTGGCAAGGGGACGGGCATCGGCCGCTCCGCCACCCGAACGAGTGAACAACACTCAGTAGTTGGCGAACAACTTCCGGAGTCGGATTCCGGGGGCTCGCGCGGGGCGCCGGTTGGATCTTCCGGGCGGCCTTTGGCAGGATGCCCGCCCGCAGCTTCCCGGAGGTGCTTCTTCCGCCTCCCGGGTCGCGTTCGCGAGGTTGGTACAGGCCTTTTCCGGTCCTTTGCAGGTCTCGTGAAGGAGTTCCGGGGGGAATGCGCGGGGGCGGGCAGACTGGACGCCATGCGCAGTGAAGTCGCCTCCCTTCCCGGCAGCCCCGAACGCCCCAACGAGGACTGGGTGGCCGCCGTTCCGTCCACCTCGGACGGCGGAGGGGCGGTCGTCCTGCTCGACGGCGTCACACCTCCCGTCGGTGATGACGGTTGTGTGCACACGGTCCCGTGGTTCACCGCGCGACTGGGCGGAGCTTTGACCGAACTGTCCGGTTCCCGCCGGGACATGCCCCTGCCCGAGATCCTGTCGCTGGCAATCCGGCGCACCGCGGACGCCCACCGCGACACCTGTGACCTTTCTCACGTGCGAACGCCCCAGGCGACCGTGGTGCTCGCCCGCTGGGACGAGACCCGGGTCGAACACCTCGTCCTCTCCGACTCCGCCCTCCTCCTGGAGGCCCCCGACGGGACGGTGCGGGCGGTGCTCGACGACCGGCTCGACCGGGTGCCGGACGAGGTGCGGCGCTCGCTGGAGGCGACGGACCGGCTGCGGAACCGCGCGGGCGGCTTCTTCACCGCGGCGGCGGACCCGGCGGTCGCGGCGCGTGCGGTCGCCGGGACGACCCCGCGCGCGGAGGTGCGGGCCCTGGCGGCGCTCACGGACGGGGCGAGCCGCTGGGTGGAGCTGTTCGGCGAGGGCGACTGGACGGACTGCTTCGGCGTGCTGCGCGAGGAGGGTCCGGACGGTCTGCTCCGCCGGGTGCGGGCCCTGGAGACGGACGACGCGCGGGTGGGCGGGCCGCGCCGCTGGAAGCTCCACGACGACGCGACCGCGGTGTACGCGGAGCTGTGGGACCGCTGAGTGGCGGCCCCGCGCGTCAGCCCTCCGAGCGGACGTTGAAGTGGTTCAGGAGGCGGGCCAGTTCGGCGACCTCGGCGCGGTCCCAGTCGGCGAGTTTGCGGACGTAGCGTTCGCGCCGGGCGTCACGGACGCTGCGGAAGCGGCTGCGGCCCTCCTCGGTGAGGCGGACCAGCGAGGCGCGGCCGTCGGCGGGGTCGGGGTCGCGGGCGACGAGTCCGAGGTCCTCAAGGGCGCGGAGCTGGCGGCTCATGGTGGCCTTGCCGACGCCGAAGTAGCCGGCGAGTTCGGTGGCCCGCTGGGGTCCTGCGTCGTCGAGGCGTACGAAGAGGCCGTAGGCGGCCGGCTCCAGTTCGGGGTGGACCTCGCGGGCCATCTCGCCGGACTGGGCGCGGGCGCGGCGCAGAAAGACCGCCAGCTCCCGCTCGAGGGCGAGGAATTCCTGGTCCACACCACCTCCGGCGGTGGCCCGGCCTTCATTCCCCGTACCGCTTCCGTGCACGTCAGCACCTTCCGCGCGCTTTCCGGTCGCTGAAAGTTTCTTGCCGAGGCGTCCATCGCCGCAGCTCCTTCAGTATTTCGCAGGCGTAGACCAACGGCGGCAACCGGGCCCTCTTCCGTGGGCGGGTCTACGTGCGTAGCGTCTTCCCCGGCAGCCCAGAGTGACATGTTCATTCCAGGTTGTGTCACCGGCCTGCCCCCACCGCTCCCCCACCGAGCCTTTCGGAGGCACGCAATGCGTGTGCACAGATCCGGAACGACCCTCGCCGGCGCCGCCCTCGCGGCCCTGGCCCTCCTCCTCCCCCTCGGCCTCTCCGGCACCGCCAGCGCGGCCCAGGTCCCGGGCGCCCGGCAGGCGATCCCCGCGCGCGGCTCCGCCTACATGGGCATGGGCGTGATCGCGCACGACGGCCAGGGCGCCAAGCCCGGCGGCGTCTCCACCCTGGCCGCGCAGACGGAAGGCGTGGACGTCTCCAGCCACAACGGCAACGTGGCCTGGTCGACCCTGTGGAACAGCGGCGTGAAGTGGGCCTACGTCAAGGCGACGGAAGGCACGTACTACAAGAACACCTACTTCACCCAGCAGTACAACGGCTCCTACAACGTCGGCATGATCCGCGGCACGTACCACTTCGCCACCCCGGACACGACGACCGGAGCCGCGCAGGCCGACTACTTCGTCAACAACGGCGGCGGCTGGTCGGGGGACGGCAGGACCCTGCCGGGCGTGCTCGACATCGAGTGGAACCCGTACGGCGCGACCTGCTACGGCAAGACGGCGTCCGGGATGGTCGCCTGGATCCAGGACTTCGTGAACCGGTACCGGTACCGGACGGGCCGCGACCCGGTGATCTACACGGCGACGAGCTGGTGGAAGCAGTGCACCGGCAACTCCGCGGCCTTCGGCTCCACCAACCCGCTGTGGATCGCGCGGTACGCCGCCGAGGTCGGCGAACTCCCGGCCGGCTGGCCGTACCACACGATCTGGCAGTACACCTCGTCCGGCCCGACGGTCGGCGACCACAACCACTTCAACGGGGACTACTCGCGCGTGCAGGCGCTCGCGAACGGCTGATCCCGCTCTCCGGCCGACGGCGGCCTCCCGGGTGTGCGGCACCCCGGGGGGCCGCTTTTTCCGTCCCTCCCCTTGCCCATTGGTATGGACCAATGCGAGGCTTCCCCCGCCGGCCGCGCGGGAGCCAACTCACTTGCGCCCGCAGCGCGTTGCTCACCCCGTACTCCCCCACGCACGAGAGAGAGCCCCCGCATGCCGTCCTCCCGCCGCACCGTCACCGGCGTCGCAGCCCTGTCCGCCGCCGCTGCCCTGGTCAGCCTCACCCCCGCCACCGCGAGCGCCCACGGGGCCGTCTTCGACCCCGTGAGCCGGGTGGCGGCCTGCTACGCCGAAGGCCCCGAGACGCCCAGGTCCCAGGTGTGCAAGGACCTCGTCGCCGACTCCGGCACCCAGCCGCTCTACGACTGGAACGAGGTCAACATCGCCAACGCCGCCGGGCAGCACCAGGCCCTCATCCCGGACGGCAAGCTCTGCTCGGCCAACCGCGAGAAGTACCGGGCCCTGGACTGGGCGCGCACCGACTGGCCGGCCACGGCCGTCGCCGCCGGCTCCTTCGGCTTCAGGTTCCGGGTGACGGCCCCGCACTCGGGCACGATGACCGTCTACATCACCAAGGCCGGCTTCGACCCGACCCACCCCCTGAAGTGGTCGGACCTGGACCCGACCCCCGTCGCCGTCCACGACACCGGCCGCACCGCCACCGACGGCTACTACACCTTCACCGGCACCTTCCCGGCCCGCACCGGCCGCCACATCGTCTACAAGATCTGGCAGCGCAACGACAGCCCCGAGGCCTTCTACAGCTGCTCGGACGTCACCTTCGGCGGCACGGCGACGGCGACGGGGACCCGGGCCCAGCCCCCGACCGAGGCGAAGATCGCGGCCGGCGCCGAGCTGTCCACCGTGAGCCACGCGGGCCACGGCGGCGACGAGCAGCCCCCGGCCCTGTCCGCCGACACCGCCGAGGCCCCTTCCTCACCGCTGCCGACGGCCCTCACGGGCGCGGGCGCCCTCGCCGTCTTCGCGGCGGGCAGCCTCCTCCTGGGCCGCCGCCGCGGCACGTCCGCCTCCTGACCTCCGGGCCGCGGACCCCTCCGGCTCCTAGGAGCCGGAGGCGAGCGGGAAGAGGGCGGTGAGCCGGGTCATCGCCGACCCCTCCGGCCGAGGCTCCCGGTCCTCCTCGTCCTCTTCCCACTCCCCCGCCGCCTCCGCGGCGTCCTCCGCCTCCTCGACGGCGTCGAGGAACTCCTCGCCGTCGTCGTCCTCCTGGCCCGTCAGCTCGTCGTACGCGTCCTGGGCGACGTAGTCGAGCTCCTCCCACTCCGGCCACTCGTCGTCGTCCCAGTCGTCGTGGTGCCGGCCCACGAGCGCGCGCACCCCGGGCACGTCGGCCAGCGCGTCCGGGTCGGCGAGGACCGACTCGTACACCTTCCGTCCCTGGCCGACCAGCCAGAGCGTGAAGTAGTGGAAGCCGTCGTCCGTGCAGTCGCCGCCCTCGATCCGGTTCGCCGCCGTCCACACCGCGCGCGTGTCCGCGGCCTCGCACGCCCGCTCCAGCCGCACCTGGAAGTCCACGCTCTCGGCCACCGGACGCCTTATCAGCTCTTCCCGCAGCCACTCGAGGCGCTCGTCCCGGTCACCGGTCCGGCGGCCCAACTCGTCGATGAGAGCCCAGAAGGCGTCGTCGTTCATGCGTACGAGCATGCCAGCCCCGACTGACATCCAGGTAACGAGATCCGGGCGCTGGATCCTGGATCCAGCGCCCGGACGGGATCCAGCGCCCGGACGGGGAGTTACGCGGCCACCTCCACGGGCACCACCGCCGGTGCGAGGGCGATCTCCAGGACCTGGCGGACGTCCGTCACCGGGTGGACCTCCAGCTTCTCCAGGATCTCGGCCGGGACGTCGTCCAGGTCGGCCTCGTTCCGCTTGGGGATCACGACGGTCGTGACGCCCGCCCGGTGGGCGGCGAGGAGCTTCTGCTTCACGCCGCCGATCGGCAGCACCCGGCCGGTGAGGGAGACCTCGCCGGTCATGGCCACGTCCGTACGGACGAGCCGGCCGCTCAGCAGGGAGGCGAGGGCGGTCGTCATGGTGACGCCCGCGCTCGGCCCGTCCTTGGGCACCGCGCCCGCCGGGAAGTGGATGTGCACGCCCCGGTCCTTCAGGCCGGTGACGGGCAGTTCCAGTTCCGCGCCGTGCGAGCGGAGGAAGGAGAGCGCGATCTGCGCCGACTCCTTCATCACGTCGCCCAGCTGACCGGTGAGGGTCAGTCCGGCGGCGCCCGTCTCCGGGTCGGCGAGGGAGGCCTCCACGAAGAGGACGTCACCGCCCGCGCCGGTCACGGCGAGCCCGGTGGCGACGCCCGGCACGGCCGTCCGCCGCTCCGCCGGGTCCTGGGCCGACTCCGGCACGTGGTGCGGGCGTCCGATGAGCTCCCGCAGGCCGTCGGGACCGATCGTGAACGGCAGCTCGCGGTCGCCCAGTTCGTGCTGGGCCGCGACCTTGCGGAGCAGCCGGGCGATCGAGCGCTCCAGGGTGCGGACGCCGGCCTCGCGGGTGTACTCGCCGGCCAGCTTCCGCAGCGCGGCCTCCTCCAGGACGACCTCGCCCGGCTCCAGACCGGCCCGCTCCAGCTGGCGCGGGAGCAGGTGGTCACGGGCGATGACGACCTTCTCGTCCTCCGTGTAGCCGTCGAGGCGCACCAGCTCCATGCGGTCGAGGAGCGCCTCGGGGATGGCTTCGAGGACGTTGGCGGTGGCCAGGAAGACGACGTCGGAGAGGTCGAGCTCGACCTCCAGGTAGTGGTCGCGGAAGGTGTGGTTCTGCGCGGGGTCGAGGACTTCGAGGAGCGCCGCCGCGGGGTCGCCGCGGAAGTCGGAGCCGACCTTGTCGATCTCGTCGAGCAGGACCACCGGGTTCATCGACCCGGCCTCCTTGACGGCGCGGACGATCCGGCCGGGCAGGGCGCCGACGTACGTCCGCCGGTGGCCGCGGATCTCCGCCTCGTCGCGCACGCCGCCGAGGGCGACCCGGACGAACTTCCGGCCCATGGCGTGGGCCACCGATTCCGCGATCGACGTCTTGCCGACGCCGGGCGGGCCGACGAGGGCGAGGACGGCGCCGCCGCGACGCCCGCCGACCACGCCGAGGCCGCGGTCGGAGCGCCGCTTGCGCACCGCGAGGTACTCGGTGATCCGTTCCTTCACGTCGTCGAGGCCGGCGTGCTCGGCGTCCAGGACGGCGCGGGCGCCCCGGATGTCGTACTCGTCCTCGGTCCGCTCGTTCCACGGCAGTTCGAGGACGGTGTCGAGCCAGGTGCGGATCCAGGAGCCCTCGGGGGACTGGTCGCTGGACCGCTCCAGCTTCTCGACCTCCTTGAGGGCGGCCTCGCGCACCTTCTCGGGCAGGTCGGCGGCCTCCACGCGGGCGCGGTAGTCGTCGGACTCGTCGCCCTCGGCCTCGCCGTTGAGTTCGCGCAGCTCCTTGCGGACGGCTTCGAGCTGGCGGCGGAGCAGGAACTCGCGCTGCTGCTTGTCGACGCCCTCCTGGACGTCCTTGGCGATGGTCTCGGCGACGTCCTGCTCGGCGAGGTGCTCGCGCAGCTGGGCGGTGGCGAGCTTGAGGCGGGCGACCGGGTCGGCGGTCTCCAGGAGTTCGACCTTCTGCTCGACGCTGAGGAAGGGCGAGTAGCCGGAGTTGTCGGCGAGGGCGCCGACGCCGTCGATCTGCTGGACGCGGTCGACGACCTGCCAGGCGCCGCGCTTCTTGAGCCAGCTGGTGGCCAGCGCCTTGTACTCCTTGACCAGTTCGGCCACGGAGCCGGGCAGTGGATCGGGCAGGGTCTCCTCGACGGTGCTGCCCTCGACCCAGAGGGCGGCGCCGGGGCCGGTGGTGCCGGCGCCGATGCGGACGCGGCCGAGGCCGCGGATCAGCGCGCCGGGGTCGCCGTCGGACAGACGGCCGACCTGCTCGACGATGCCCAGGACGCCGGTGCCGGCGTAGGTCCCGTCGACGCGCGGCACCAGGAGCACACGGGGCTTGCCCGTGCCGGTGCGGGCCGCGGCCTGGGCGGCCTCGACGGCGGCCCGTACGTCGGTGTCGGACAGGTCCAGCGGCACCACCATTCCGGGCAGCACGACCTCGTCGTCGAGCGGCAGCACAGGCAGAGTGAGCGGCACGGACGGCATGGACTCAGAAGCCATGATCTCCCCTTCGGCAGTCAAGTTGAGCTATGAGCACTCAATGCTTGTGAGCCCCCGGATGTTCCCGGACGTCCGTTCGCTCTGAGCGATCACCCCTGCACGCGCCCGCACGGAGCAGATGTAATGCCCACATGGATATATCAGCTATTACTTCCGCCTGGGTGGCGGGCTGGACCGTCTCCCGGGGCACCCCGTCCGCCGTTGCCGAGCCCTGGGGCTACCGGATCGACGTCGGACTGCCCCGGCACGTCGTACGGCACGTCCTGCCCGCCCCCGACGCGGGCTCCGTCGGCGCGCTCTGCGCCCGGCTGACCGAGCCGTACAGCTGGCTCAAGGTGATGGCGGCCCCCGAGGAGGCGGCGTCCTGGATCACCGACGGGTGGACGGTCCCCGACGACCCCGGCTTCATGATGGTCAAGCGACTGGATCCCGGCGTCCGCCCCGCGCCGCCCGAGGGATACGCGCGCACCACCGAGGTCCGCGACGGCGTCATCCGGGTCCGCGTCCTGGCCCCGGACGGCACCCTCGCCGCCCGCGGCCAGATCGCCCCGACCGGCTCCACCGCCGTCGCCGACCAGATCGAGACCGACCCCGCGCACCGGCGCCGGGGCCTGGGCGCGAACGTCATGCGCACCCTGGAGGCCGCCGCCGCCCAGGCCGGCGCCGAGACCGGCGTGCTCGCCGCGACCACGGACGGCCTCGCGCTCTACGACTCGCTGGACTGGCGCTACCGGGGGCCGCTCACCGGAATCGTCCGAACGGATCCCTGACGGCCCCTGACGCTTCCGACGCCCTCTCCGGGGCGCTCCTGGCGCCCCTGACGTCCCCCGGGACTCCTGGTGCTCCTGATGTTCCCCGACGCTCCCTGCCGCGTCCGGCTGCGCGCGGAGCCCCGGAGCGGGCATGCTCGTCCCATGGTGCGAGGCGTACGGGGTACGGGAACGTGGTGCGGGGCCCTGCTGCTGGCGGGAGCCCTGGTCGGCGGCGTGAGCGGCTGCGGCCCCGGGACGCCGCCCGCGCCCGGCGGGCCGTCGAGCGCGAGCGCGCCGGCCCTGCCGAGCCCCACGACGGACCCCGGCACACCGGCGGCGGACCCCCAGCCGGGCGAGGTCCTCGTCGAGGTGGTCGTCAACGGCGGCCTGGCGGGCGTCCGCAACAAGCTCGTCGTCCACTACGACGGCAGCTGGACCAGCCGCTCCGGCACCAAGCCGCCCCGGACCGGCAGGCAGACCCCGGCCGAGGCCGCCGAGCTCCGGGCGGCCCTGGAGGACCCGGCGTTCGCCCTGGTCCCGGAGCGCCCGACAGGCAGCCCGATCCCGGACGGATTCCAGTACTACGTGACGTACCGCCACCGGCTGGTCGTCGCGGACGACGGCGAGCGCTCGCCCGCCCTCCAGCGCGTCTTCGCCGCCCTGCCGGAGGGCGGTCCGCCGACGAACCCCTGAGCGGAGTTCGCCGAAGCCCCGCGCGCATAGGGCTCGTTACGCGTTTGTCCCGGCCGTCGGCGCCCCGCCAGGATGGTCGGGACGAACCGGACGTACACGAGACCACGGAGTGATCATGACCAGCCCCGTCACCCTCGACCGACGTGAAGGGCCGTACGGAGAAGTGGTGCTCCGCCGCCGCGCCGAGCACTACGAGATCATCGCCAACGGCACCTTCCTGATGGACACCTCCGACGGACGCTCCGAGCGGCTCCTGGTCGACGCGGCCCTCGCCGCCCTTCCCGAGGGGTCCCGTCCCGGCGCCTCCGTCCTCGTCGGCGGCCTCGGCGTCGGCTTCTCCCTGGCCCACGCCGCCGCCGACCCCCGCTGGGGCCGGATCACGGTCGCCGAGCGTGAGGAGGCGATCATCGACTGGCACCGGCAGGGACCGCTCGCGGCGATCTCGGGGGCAGCGCTCGCCGATCCGCGGACCGTGATCCTGCACACGGACCTCGTGGCCCACCTCCGCACCACCACCGACACCTACGACGCCCTCTGTCTCGACATCGACAACGGCCCCGACTGGACGGTCACCGAGGACAACGAATCCCTGTACTCGGCCGAGGGATTGGCGACCTGCGCGGCCCGCCTGAACCCCGGCGGTATCCTCGCCGTGTGGTCCGCGCAGCCGTCCGCCGATTTCGAAGAGTCGTTGCGGAATGCCGGATTCAGCGGGGTACGGACGGAAGAGATCCCCGTTGCCCGGGGCGTCCCCGACGTGGTCCACCTCGCGGTCCGTCCCGGGTAGCTCCTGGATAGCCGGGACGCCGTCGGTACCTCTAGGCTGCTGCACCGACATCGGCGACGCGAGGCGGGGCAATGGAGCAGACACACACCACTCACCACGGTGCGGCGGCCACTCCGGGGGCCCAGCGGCGCGTCCTGGTGGTCGAGGACGACGCCACGATCGTGGAGGCGATCTCCGCGCGGCTGCGCGCGGAGGGCTTCCTCGTGCAGACCGCGACCGACGGTCCCGCGGCCGTCGACGCGGCCGAGGCCTGGCAGCCCGACCTGATGGTCCTGGACGTGATGCTGCCCGGCTTCGACGGCCTGGAGGTGTGCCGCAGGGTCCAGGCCCAGCGCCCCGTCCCGGTCCTCATGCTGACCGCCCGCGACGACGAGACCGACATGCTGGTCGGCCTCGGCGTCGGCGCGGACGACTACATGACCAAGCCGTTCTCGATGCGCGAGCTGGCCGCCCGGGTGCACGTGCTGCTGCGCCGCGTGGAGCGGGCCGCGCTCGCGGCGGTCACCCCGCGCAGCGGGATCCTGCGCCTGGGCGAGCTGGAGATCGACCACGCGCAGCGCCGGGTCCGGGTCCGCGCGGAGGACGTGCACCTGACCCCGACCGAGTTCGACCTGCTGGTCTGCCTGGCGAGCACCCCCCGGGCGGTCCTCTCCCGCGAGCAGCTGCTCGCCGAGGTGTGGGACTGGGCGGACGCCTCGGGCACCCGGACCGTGGACAGCCACATCAAGGCGCTGCGCCGGAAGATCGGGGCCGAGCGGATCCGTACGGTCCACGGCGTCGGTTACGCGCTGGAGACCCCGGCGCCGTGAGCCGGCCGGGGCCCGGGAGGCCGCACACGGGACAGGGGCCGCGCCGGCCCCGCCGGATCGTGATCTCGATCAAGACCAAGCTGGGCGCCCTGGTCGTCGGGGCGGTCCTGCTGACCTCCTGCCTGGCCCTGGTGGCGATCCGCACCTCCACCGAGTTCCGGTACATCACGATCTTCGCGATGATCGCGACCCTGCTGATCACCCAGTTCGTGGCGCAGTCCCTGACGGCGCCGCTGGACGAGATGAACACGGTGGCGGGGTCGATCTCGCGCGGGGACTTCAGCCGCCGGGTGCGGGGCGCGGACCGGCGGGACGAGCTGGGCGACCTCGCCTCGACGATCAACCGCATGGCGGACGACCTGGAGGCCGTCGACCGGCACCGCAAGGAGCTGGTGGCCAACGTCTCGCACGAGCTGCGCACGCCGATCGCCGCGCTGCGGGCCGTCCTGGAGAACGTCGTGGACGGGGTGTCCGAGGCCGATCCGGAGACCATGCGGTCGGCCCTGAAGCAGACGGAGCGGCTCGGGCGGCTGGTGGAGACCCTGCTCGACCTGTCACGTCTTGACAACGGTGTCGTCGCGCTCCGGGCAAGCCGTTTCGAGGTCTGGCCGTATCTGTCGGGCGTCCTGCGGGAGGCGAACCTGGCCGCGTCCCAGCGCGGTCTGTCGTCCACCTCGGGGCTGCACCGCCGTACGGACGTGCATCTGCACCTGGACGTGTCGCCGCCCGAGCTGGTCGCGCACGCGGACGCGGAGCGGCTGCACCAGGTGATGGCGAACCTGATCGACAACGCGGTGAAGCACTCCCCGCCGCACGGCCGCGTCACGGTCCGGGCCCGGCGCGGCCCGTATCCGGACTCGCTGGAGCTGGAGGTCGAGGACGAGGGCCCCGGCATCCCGGAGTCGGAGCGGCACAAGGTCTTCGAGCGGTTCAACCGGGGCTCGGCCAAGGACCGGCAGGGGCCGGGCAGCGACGGCGGCACGGGCCTCGGGCTCGCGATCGCCCGCTGGGCGGTGGATCTGCACGGCGGCGGGATCGGAGTGGCCGAATCGTCACGTGGATGCCGCATCAGAGTCACTCTTCCGGGCAGCCTTCCCCCCAGGGATTGACGTAGGGTTCGAACCGGAAGCACACGTTCTGCGTGTACGTGAGCAGGACGTGCGTCAACGTGAGCGGGACTGCGTTTCCGTGAGCGAGACCTGCGTCTACGTGAGCGGGACGCGATCAGGGGTGCGGCCGAACCGGGCCGTGCTCGCGCTTTTCCGTACCCTCACACCTGCAGAACCACGGTTGTTTCCCGCCATTCACGGCGTCGAAACACCTCGTCAAGTGTGACTTGCGCGACGTTGGACTGCCCGGCCTGCACCTCCCGGCCGGACAGGCGTAGCCTTTATTTCCGCTGTCCATCACCTTGTGAAGCGGAAGAGGGCGGTTGCCGCCGTGTCGTCTCAGTCCCCCAGTACCCCGAGCTCCCCGACCGACCAAGACGGGCAGGGCCAGAACCCTGCAGCCGCCTTCGGTGCCAATGAGTGGCTCGTCGACGAGATCTACCAGCAGTACCTCCAGGACCCGAATTCGGTCGATCGTGCCTGGTGGGACTTCTTCGCCGACTACAAGCCCGGAGCGTCGGACACCCCCGCCGCCCCGGCCCCCACCACTCAGAGCGCGCCCGCCGCGCAGCAGGCGGGCCCCGCACAGGCCGCACCTGCCGCTCCGGCGGCCGTTCCGGCCCCCGCGCCCGCCCCGGTCGCGGCCCCGGCTCCCGTGAAGCCGGCCGCGGCTCCCGCGCCCGTCGCCGCGAAGCCCGCCGCCGCCGCTCCGGCCGCGGTCAAGGCGAAGGAGCCCGCCGAGGCCCCCGCCGGCCCGGAGCTGATCACGCTGCGCGGCCCCGCCGCCGCGGTCGCGAAGAACATGAACGCCTCCCTGGAGGTGCCGACGGCCACGTCCGTCCGCGCCGTCCCGGTGAAGCTGCTCTTCGACAACCGGATCGTGATCAACAACCACCTGAAGCGCGCCCGGGGCGGGAAGATCTCCTTCACGCACCTCATCGGCTACGCGATGGTGCAGGCGATCAAGGCCATGCCGTCGATGAACTACTCCTTCGCGGAGAAGGACGGCAAGCCGACCCTGGTCAAGCCGGAGCACGTGAACTTCGGCCTCGCGATCGACCTGGTGAAGCCCAACGGCGACCGCCAGCTCGTCGTCGCGGGCATCAAGAAGGCCGAGACGCTCAACTTCTTCGAGTTCTGGCAGGCGTACGAGGACATCGTCAAGCGCGCCCGCGTGGGCAAGCTGACGATGGAGGACTTCTCCGGCGTCACGGTCTCCCTGACCAACCCCGGCGGCCTCGGCACCGTCCACTCCGTGCCGCGTCTGATGCCCGGTCAGTCCGTCATCATGGGCGTCGGCTCGATGGACTACCCGGCCGAGTTCCAGGGCACCTCCCAGGACACCCTGAACAAGCTGGGCATCTCCAAGGTCATGACCCTGACCTCGACGTACGACCACCGCGTCATCCAGGGCGCCGCCTCCGGCGAGTTCCTGCGGATCGTGTCGAACCTCCTCCTCGGCGAGGACGGCTTCTACGACGAGATCTTCAAGGCCCTGCGCATCCCCTACGAGCCGGTCCGCTGGCTCAGGGACATCGACGCCTCGCACGACGACGACGTCACCAAGGCCGCGCGCGTCTTCGAGCTCATCCACTCCTACCGGGTCCGCGGCCACGTCATGGCCGACACCGACCCGCTGGAGTACAAGCAGCGCAAGCACCCCGACCTGGACATCACCGAGCACGGCCTCACCCTGTGGGACCTGGAGCGGGAGTTCGCGGTCGGCGGCTTCGCCGGCAAGTCGATGATGAAGCTCCGCGACATCCTCGGCGTGCTCCGCGACTCGTACTGCCGCACCACCGGCGTCGAGTTCATGCACATCCAGGACCCGAAGCAGCGCAAGTGGATCCAGGACCGCGTCGAGCGCCCGCACTCCCGCGTGGAGCGCGAGGAGCAGCTGCGGATCCTGCGCCGGCTGAACGCCGCGGAGGCCTTCGAGACCTTCCTGCAGACGAAGTACGTCGGCCAGAAGCGCTTCTCCCTGGAGGGCGGCGAGTCCGTCATCCCGCTGCTCGACGCGGTCATCGACTCGGCCGCCGAGTCGCGCCTCGACGAGGTCGTCATCGGCATGGCCCACCGCGGCCGCCTGAACGTCCTGGCGAACATCGTCGGCAAGTCGTACGCGCAGATCTTCCGCGAGTTCGAGGGCAACCTCGACCCGAAGTCGATGCACGGCTCCGGCGACGTGAAGTACCACCTGGGCGCCGAGGGCACCTTCACCGGCCTGGACGGCGAGCAGATCAAGGTCTCGCTCACCGCCAACCCCTCGCACCTGGAGGCGGTCGACCCGGTCCTGGAGGGTGTCGTCCGCGCCAAGCAGGACGTCATCAACAAGGGCGGCACGGACTTCACCGTCCTGCCCGTCGCCCTCCACGGCGACGCGGCCTTCGCCGGCCAGGGCGTCGTCGCCGAGACGCTGAACATGTCGCAGCTGCGGGGCTACCGCACCGGCGGCACGGTCCACATCGTCATCAACAACCAGGTCGGCTTCACCGCCGCCCCGGAGTCCTCGCGTTCCTCGATGTACGCGACCGACGTGGCCCGCATGATCGAGGCGCCGATCTTCCACGTGAACGGCGACGACCCGGAGGCCGTGGTCCGCGTCGCGCGGCTCGCCTTCGAGTTCCGCCAGACGTTCAACAAGGACGTCGTGATCGACCTCATCTGCTACCGCCGCCGCGGTCACAACGAGGGCGACAACCCGCAGTTCACCAACCCGCAGATGTACAACCTGATCGACAAGAAGCGTTCGGTGCGCAAGCTGTACACCGAGTCGCTCATCGGTCGCGGCGACATCACCCTCGAAGAGGCGGAGCAGGCGCTCCAGGACTTCCAGGGCCAGCTGGAGAAGGTGTTCGCGGAGGTCCGCGAGGCCACCGCCGCCCCGGCGTCGGCCACCGTGCCGGACGCGCAGGCCGAGTTCCCGGTCGCCGTCACCACCGCGGTCTCCCAGGAGGTCGTGAAGCGGATCGCCGAGTCGCAGGTCAACGTCCCGGAGCGGATCACGGTCCACCCGCGTCTGCTCCCGCAGATGCAGCGCCGCGCCGCCTCGATCGACGACGGCACCATCGACTGGGGCTTCGGCGAGACCCTCGCCATCGGCTCCCTGCTGATGGAGGGCACCCCGGTCCGCCTGTCGGGCCAGGACTCCCGCCGCGGCACCTTCGGCCAGCGCCACGCGGTCCTGGTCGACCAGGAGACCGGCGAGGACTACACCCCGCTGCTCTACCTGGCCGAGGACCAGGCCCACTACAACGTCTACGACTCGCTGCTCAGCGAGTACGCGGCGATGGGCTTCGAGTACGGCTACTCGCTGGCCCGCCCGGAGGCGCTGGTCATCTGGGAGGCCCAGTTCGGTGACTTCGTCAACGGCGCGCAGACCGTCGTCGACGAGTTCATCTCCTCGGCCGAGCAGAAGTGGGGCCAGACCTCCGGCGTCACGCTGCTCCTGCCGCACGGCTACGAGGGCCAGGGCCCGGACCACTCGTCCGCGCGCCCGGAGCGCTTCCTCCAGATGTGCGCGCAGGACAACATGACCATCGCCATGCCGACGCTGCCGTCGAACTACTTCCACCTCCTGCGCTGGCAGGTGCACAACCCGCACCACAAGCCGCTCATCGTCTTCACCCCGAAGTCGATGCTGCGTCTGAAGGCCGCGGCGTCCAAGGTGGAGGAGTTCACCACCGGCGGCTTCCGCCCGGTGATCGGCGACACGCTCACCTCCTCCGGAGCGGGTAACCCGGCCGACGTCCGCAAGGTCGTCTTCTGCGCCGGCAAGGTCTACTACGACCTGGAGGCCGAGCGCCAGAAGCGCGGCGACACGGAGACCGCGATCATCCGTCTGGAGCGCCTGTACCCGCTGCCGGGTGCCGAGCTGCAGGCCGAGATCGCCAAGTACCCGAACGCGGCGAAGTACATCTGGGCCCAGGAGGAGCCGGCGAACCAGGGTGCCTGGCCGTTCATCGCGCTCAACCTGATCGACCACCTCGACCTGGCGGTCGGCGCGGACATCCCGGCGGGCGAGCGCCTGCGCCGGATCTCGCGTCCGCACTCCTCCTCCCCGGCGGTCGGCTCGGCCAAGCGCCACCAGGCGGAGCAGCAGCAGCTGGTCAACGAGGTCTTCGACGCCTGACGGACCGGAGCACATACGGAGGCCCGGCACCCCACTCGGGGTGCCGGGCCTCCGGCGTTTCCGCCAGGTGTACGGGGCTCAGCCCAGGTTGGCCTCGAAGTCCCAGTAGGGCCGGTTGCGCTGACGCGCCGACAGGGTGTGCGGGTGCTGGGCGCCCAGCGTGCGGGTGAGGGTGAGCAGCGCGTCCTCCTCCAGCTTCCCGGCCTCCTCGTTCTCCCTGAGCCCGCGCAGATCGGTGGCGAGGGCCACCTGGCACGACAGGGTGAGCGGGTGCTCGTTGCCGAGGGTGTGCCGGGCCCGGCGCAGGGTGTCCCGGCTGAGCTCGGCGGCGTCGGCCACCCGGCCGTTGAAGTTGCGGGCGGCGGAGGCGTTGAGGGCGCAGCCGAGCACCCAGGGGTGGTCGGAGCCGAGCGAGGAGGTCAGTCCGGCGAGCGCGGCCTCCAGGATGGCCAGGGCGTCCGCACGTTCGCCGGACGCCTGGAGGACGAGGGCGGTGTTGGCGAGGACTCCGGTGGCGACCGGGTGGGCGGGGCCGAGGAGGGCGCGGTAGCCGGCCTCGGCCTCGTGGCTGAGTTCGCGGGCCTGGTCGAGGTCGCCGTGCTCGCGGAGGTAGTTGGCGTAGTTGTTGAGGGAGGAGAGCGTCACGTAGTGGGTGCGGCCGTGCACCTGCTCCAGCTGGTCGAGCAGGCTGGCCATGGTGGCTCCGAGGTCCTGCTGGAAGCCGCCCTCGCGGCGCCGGCACAGGGCCAGCTGGGTGCGGGCGTAGAGGGTCTGCAGGTGCTGCGGGCCGAGCACCTGCACATGGCGCAGGACGTTGGCCTCCTGGCGGGCGAGGGCTTCGCGGTACTGGCCGAGCAGCCGCAGGTCGTGCGCGAGGGCGTTGCTGGAGTTGAGGGTGTGGGAGTGGCGCTTGCCGAGGACCCGCTCGCTGTGGGCGAGGGTCTCGGCGTCGGACTCGTACGCCTCCCGGAAGCGGCCGAGCTGCCGCAGGGTGACGCCGAGGTTGTGGCGGGCGACGAGGGTGGAGAACTCGCTGGTGCCGAGGAGCCGTTCGGCGTCGGCGAGGACGGTGCGCTGGAGCCGCTCCGACTCCTTGTACTGACCGAGGAAGCGCAGGTCGCTGGAGATGGCGCTGCTGGAGAGCAGGGTGCCGAGCTCGTTGGGGGGCTGGGCGGTGGAGAGGCGTTCCCGCTGGGCGAGGTCGAGGTCGTACGCCTCGCGGAAGCGGCCGAAGGAGCGCAGGATGTTGCCCTGCTGGGTGGTCAGGTCCAGCATGGGCTGGTCCAGCGGGTCCATGAAGGTGGACCAGTTGTCCCGGATCTTCTCGGCGAGCTGGATGCCGGCCTTGAACTCGCCGCTGCGGAAGCAGTAGCGCAGGCAGTTGAGCACGGCGGTCTGGGTGCGCGAGTTGTGGCTGAGCAGCGCGCCGGAGGGTTCCAGGTGGGGCAGGAGTTCGGCGTAGCGGGGCCAGTGCCGGCTGTCCATGGGGTTGCCGGGGTCGGCCTCGGCGAGCAGGGTGCGGACGGCCTGTCGGTGGGCGGCGCGGTGGTCGCCCTCGGTGAGCCGGGCGACGATGTCGTGGACGAGCCGGTGCATGTGCACGGACTCCTGGTGCGGCCCCACCTCGGCGTTGTTGACGGGGCCCCGGGTCTCGCGGGTGAGCACCGAGTAGTTGACCAGGGTGTCCAGGGCCCGGGACCAGGCGGCGAGATCGGTGACCATCCAGCGCAGGTCCTCGGGGAGGTCCGCCTGCGGATAGGCGCGGATGAGGCCGAGCGGGATGCGGCCGGGGGCGAAGGAGGCGCACAGGCTGAGCACGTCGATGGCCTGCGGCTGGGCGCGTCGGAGCCGGTTGATCAGTATCGACCAGGAGGTCAGGGACGCCTGGGGGAAGCCGTCGCCGGACGGCTCGACGGCGGAGATCCGTCCGTCCCGGACCATGCGCAGGTACTCGGGGACCTCCATGCGGGACTCGCCGAGCCAGGCTGCGGCCTGGACCAGCGGCAGGGGCACGTCCCCGAACTCGGCGGCGACCTCGTCGGCCTCGGGCGCGGTGACGTGCGGGGCGCGCCTCATCAGATAGGCGGTGGACTCGGCGCGGTCGAAGCCGGGAATCTCGAGGATGTCGGTGTAGTCGCCCCAGCCGCGGTTGCGCGAGGTGACGAGGACGTGGCCGGGGCCGTGCGGCAGCATGACGTTCGCGCCGTCCGTGTCGTCCCAGCCGTCGAAGACGATGAGCCAACGGGAGTGCGGGTCGCCCCGGCGCAGTGCCTCGCGGACGGCGCGGATGCGTTCGCCGGGTTCGTTGCCGGTGGGGAGGCCGAGTTCGGTGGCGAGCTCGCCGAAGCGGTCGCGCTGCACGTTGCGGTCGTCGGAGCTGACCCACCACACGACGTCGTAGTCGGAGCTGAAGCGGTGGGCGTACTCGGCGGCGATCTGGGTCTTGCCGATGCCGGACATGCCGAGCAGGGTGCAGGCGGCGTTGCCGCGCTCGGCGTCCATGAGCCGTTCCTGGAGCTCGGTGAGCAGGTCGTCCCGGCCGGTGAAGCGCGGGTTGCGGCGCGGGATCTCGCCCCAGACCTCGGGAGGGGTGTCCGGGAAGCGGACGAGTGAGCCGGCGGGCAGCCGACGGCCGGTGGCGCGGCGGGGTTCGACGGCGAGCCGGCTGAGCAGCCGGGCTTCGGCCTCCTCCTCGCCGACGCCCCACAGGCTGACGGGTTCGAGGACGGCGGTGGCCGGGAGCAGGGTCCGGTTGGTGAGGTTGACCGCGGCGAACCGCTCCGCATGGGCGGCGACGAAGCCCCGCAGGACGTCGTTCCACTCACCGGCCGCACGCGGGCCGAGCTGGAAGAACCAGTCGTCCAGGACGAGCAGCACCTGGCCGCGGGCGAGCAGCAGGTCGCCGAGCGAGTCCTCCAGGGGCACCTCGCGCGGCGGGTCCCAGCGCTGAAGGGTCGCACGCACCCCGTACGCGTCGAGCCGTTGGTTGATCCAGGTGGCCCACGGGCGGTTGTAGCCGGGGAAGACCACGAGGACGTGTTCCGGCGCGCTCCTGACTCCGTGATCCGACGCACCGCCCGATCGCTGTTCCGCCATCTGTCGTGTCTCCCGTCCCGCTCTCGCGCAACGCAGTGTGATGTGCCGTGGGCACAGTGTTACCCAGCGACCAGGGGGGTCGCGCCGAGGCTCGCGTGGTGCAGTTTCATGTGAAGAACGAACTGCCGCCCGCTCACGGTCAGTTCATCGGATTCAAGCAGGATCCGCAGTGCCCCGCCCACCTGATCGTGGATGTCGTCGAACTGTTGCCCGGCAGCGGACCGCCAGGCTGTCGGCACCCCCTCGGCGGTGACCGCGCGCCTCCACAGATCGGCCAGGGCCAGATGCGCGTAGGCGCCGTGCAGCACACCGGCGATGGGCCGCGGGTCCGACCGCCAGCCGACCCGGTGCACGGCGTCCCGCCCGGGGCCGTACAGCGGCGCGAGTTCATGGAGCGTCGCGAGCTTGCTGTGATGCAGCTCGTGCACGAGCGTCTCGGCCATCCCCTGCCCCTCGGCGGGCAGTGAGGTCAGTACGGCTCCGGGGGCGGCGCTCAGTGTGGCACCCAGGTGGCGGGGTCCGCACGGAACGACCGGGACGACCGCGCGGACGCCACGGGCCACCTCGGCCGCCCGGCCCGGGTCCGTACGGCCGAGGAGGTCCTGGGCCGCGCGCCAGGTGGCGGACCAGGCGGCGTGATCGGTGTCGGCGGGGTCGGCGGCGATGACCACCGTGCCGCCGCCCGCGCCGGACGGCACCCGGTACGGGTCGAGGTCGTCCAGGCGCGCGGCGCTGCGGGGCAGCGGGCGGACCGCGCGCCAGCCGGGCCCGCGGCCCGTGAGCACCCCGTGGCGCCGGCCGGTCAGGGTCAGAACGGCGGGTGCGGCGTGGCGGGTGCCGTCCGGGTGGAACCGTACGGTCCGCTCTCCGGCGCTGATCCGGACGCGGTCCGCGGCCACCCTCAGCCGGCCCACGCCGGGCAGCGACAGCAGGCCGTCCGGGGTTTCCACGGTCAGGTCGAGCGGGCCGCCGCCACGCAGGGCGGCGGTGACCGCGAGGTTGTCGAGGTGGCCGAGCAGCCCGTCGAAGGCGGGTCCGGCGGGCTCGGCGAGCGCCCCGGCCAGCCAGGCCCCGGTCGTCGGGTAGTCGAGGACGTCCCGGACCACGGTGGGATGGCGCCGCTCGACCCGTTCGAGCAGTTCCCAGGCGCGCTCGAACCGACCGAGCGCGCCCGGTTCGACGGACGCCCGGTGCCGGTGGACGCGCACCAGGAGCGCTTTGAGGAGCAGCAACCGCCGGGCGTGCAGGGCGGACCGCAGCAGCGTGAGCCCTTCCGGGGCGGGGCTGAGCCGGGCCAGTCGGGCGAGGACGGGCGCGGGCAGGGGCGCGGTGTTCATTCCCGCCTCCACGGGCCTACGGCGGGTGGTGCGCATCTGACCGAAAACGGCCGGTCGGCGCGGCCACTCCACCGGAGGTCAGCCGTGGACCCTGTCCCCGGCGGTCTCCGCCCAGGAATCGGCCAGCTCCTGCGGGTGCCAGAGCACCCGTTCGACGGCGGCCGCCAGCTCTGGATCGTCCGTGAGGCGCAAGGTCCGCAGGTCCACACCGGTGAGGTCGGGGAAGCGCCATGGCCGTTCGCCGCCCCCGTCGACGCCTGCGACCCGCTTCGTGTGCTCCAACACCCTCGGCTCCTCCTCACCGACCCTTGTCCCCCACGGTCGTAGCGGCGGAGCGGTTCTTCCCGACGCCCCAAAGGCGGAAACCCGTTCGACTCAACTGCGCCCATGCGCGCCCCCGTTATCAAGCCGTTCAGCCTCCCCTTCGCGCCACGCCCACCAGGGCGGCGCGATCCGGCGCCGTTCCTCGCGGGAGAAGCGGTCCGGCCGCGGGCGGGGGTCGGCACCGACCTCGGCGAGCAGGGCCCGGGTCCGCTCCACGTCCGCCCAGTCCACCGCCACCAGCACGCCGTCCAGCCGTCGCCACTGCTCGGCGGCCTCCTCCAGGACCGTCGCGGCCTCGCCGACGCGGTCCATCAGGTACAGCGCCGCGCCCTGGGCGTGGAGCGCCCGCGCCAGGGTGACCGTGCCGGGGGTGTCGCCGCGGACGGCGCGGGTGTCGTCGGCGGCGCGCCGGAAGGCGGTGAGGGCGCCGACGAGCTGCCCGTCCCGCGCGGCCTCGCTCAGCTGCAGTTGCACCCAGCCCAGCTGAAGCCAGACCTCGGCCCGGGTCTCCGGGTCGCGGGTGGCGCGGAGGGCCTCGTCGAGGAGGTGGCGGCTCTCGTACAGGTCCGGCAGGAACCCGGCGCGGTCGAAGCGCAGGGCGAGCACGCTGCCGATGAGGATCCGGGTCCGCTCGCGGGCGGCGGCGCCGGCGGGGAGGCAGGTGAGGGCCTCGCGCAGCACGGACTCGGCGCGGTCGACCGGCCGGGACCCGGTGCCGGCGGCGGCGCGGCGCAGCAGGGACTCCCCCCAGGTGAGCAGGAGCCGCCCGCGCTGCTCGCCCTCGGCGGGGGTGAGCAGGGTGGCCTGCTCGTACGCCTCGTCGGCGGCCGGCCCGTCGCCGACCGCCTCGTACAGGCGGGCGCGCGCGGTGGCGTGGCGCAGCCTCAGGGCGCGACCGTCGCCGAGGAGGGCTTCCGCACGGTCGAGGACGGGGGCGACGCGGTCCGGTCCGGCCTCGGCGAGGTGCAGGGCGTCGGCGAGGTCGAGGAGAGCGGCGGCACTCTCCCCGAGGGCGAGGGCCGCGGTGAGCTCCTCGGCCGCCGCGGCGCCGTCGCCGCGTGCCAGGAGCAGCCGTCCCCGGCGCAGGTGCAGGGTGGGCCGGGCGGCCGGAGGCCACCGGTCCGCGTCCTCGGCGAGCGCGGTGAGGGCGGCGTCGAGCTGCCGCGGGTCCTCGGTCTCCTGCCACAGGGCGTGATGGACGACGGCCCGTTCGAGGCGGGCCTCGGCCCAGTGGTCGTCTCCGAGCCGGGCCAGCTCCGCGGCGTGGACGAGGATGTCGGCTGCCCGGGCGAGGAGTTCGCTGCGACGTCCCGCACGCCGGGCGGCCCCCGTGCCCGCCTCCGCGTACATGATGCGGCCGAGGACGACCCGGGCCTCGACGGGCGCGGTCGGAAGCGCCTCCTCGGCGCGTTCTCGGGCGGCGGAGAGGAGGGCGGGGTCGGACTGGGCGCGCCCCTGTTCGAGGAGGCGGCGGGCTTCGGTGAGGGGGTCGGGGGTGACGAGGTCGGGGTGGTAGAAGCGGAGCACGCGCGCGGGGATGCGGGCGAACAGTTCCGCCTCGGCGCCCTCGCGCCTGGTGGGTTCGTCGGTCTCGTCGGGCGTCGCGCCGGGGCCGGCCCCGGCGTCCGCGGCGGGGTCGTGGCCGGCGAGGCGGGCGGCGGCGAGCGCCGGGAAGTTGCGCATGCCCTGGCCGAAGTTGCGCTCCACGTAGGCCGAGCAGTGCTTGAGGACGAGGGCGGCGGCGCCTGGATCGAGCGAGCCGAGGAGAAGCTGCTGGACGCCTGGCGGATAGCTGAAGCAGGGGTACGGGGCGGGGCCGGGAAGCCGGCGCAGGAGTCCGCTGAGCAGGACCTCGGCCAGCTCCATCGGCCCGGTGTCGGGCAGCATGGCGCGCTGGACGAGCTGCATGACGGGGAGGGTGAGCGGGGCCGCCGCGAGATGGACGGCGAGCCGGAGCGCCCCCGGGGAGGCGCCCGCCCGGAAGGCGCGCAGGAGTTCCTCGTCGCCGCGCGGCACGCGGGGTGTCCGGGGCGTCGGCGGCCGCGTCGGCTCGGGGGCGAGCCAGGCGGCCCAGCCGCGGACGGTGCCGCCGCCGTGGCCGGTGTGGAGCCGGGCCCAGGAGGCGAAGGCCTCGGGGGTGGGGGTGAGCACGGGAACGGCCTGCCTGGCCGGGTCGGGAACCGCCCAGGGTTCGTCGTCGGAGCGGAAGGCGGCGGGGCCCCCGGGGCGCGTGGAGCGCTGGAAGGTGCCCGGTTCGGCGGGGAGGGCGGTGCGCGGCCAGAGGCGCGGCGGCAGCGGTTGGACGAGGGCGAGCGGGGAGTGGCGGGGCCACTGCCGCAGGAAGCGCTGGGCGGCGCCGCGCTGCCAGAGGGGTCCGACGCAGTCGCTGACGACGAGGGTGAAGCGGCGCCCGGTGGGGTCGTGGAGCTGGTCGACGGGACGGAGCCGGGGGCGGCCGTCGGCGCCGGAGGTGGTGGTGACGAGCGGGGGGCCTTCGCCGGTGTCGTACAGGCGGTGCACCTGGACGTCGCGGAAGGCGCCGGACTGCTGGCAGGCCTGGCGGAGCTCCTCGACCATGCGGTCCCAGACGACCATGGCGGGGCCGGTGTCCATGAGGAGCTGGATGTCGGGGCGGCGGCCGGCGGCGGGGCGCAGGACGGGCGTCAGGATGCCCGCGGCGGCGCTGCGTTCGGCGGTGGCCTCCTCGTCGAGGGTGCCCTCGTCGGGGCGGGACGGGGCGGGCGCGTACCCCCGCAGCGGGCGCAGGGCCTTCTGCAGGCCGAGGAGTCCGGGCAGGGCGTTGGCTCCGGGCGCGCGGACGGGCAGGGCGGCGCCCCGTCGCGTCCCCCCGCCCGCGCCGCCGTGCGCTCCGTCCGCCGGGGCGGCTCCGGAGCGCATGTGGAGGGCGACGGACTCGTGGCTTCCGGTGCGCTGGGGCGGGCGTGCGGGCGTACGTGCGGGCGTCTCCTCTCGATTGGCCGGATCTCGCCCCTCGTCGGTGGGCCGGGCGGTCTCCGTGCTCCTGTCGTCCGCGCGGGACGGCGGCTCCGGATCAGGTGTCTCCGGTTCCGGCAGCCACTGGGAAAGCCAGAGCGCGTCCGCGACCGCCTCGGCGGACGGGTCCGCCCCGCCCGCCCGCAGTCTGCGGGTCAGCTCCTCCAGAGGCATCCGGTGCGTCCGGTGCATCCGGTCATCACCTCGGCTGATCGAGCGGCTGCATGAGCATGTCCGCGATGCGTTCCCTGGTCACCCGTTCGGCGCGGGAGGCGTGCTGGGTGAGGTAGAGCGCGTTGAGCAGCTGGTCGGTGGCGATGACCTCGCCCGGCTCGCGGTTCAGGAACCGCTGGACGAGGCCCTGTTCGCCGTCGCCGGCGGCGGCGTCGGTCCCGAGGTGGGCCTCGATCATCGCGCCGAGCTGCTCCTCGCCGGGCGGTTCGAGCTCCAGGCGGATGCAGCGGCGCAACAGGGCGGCCGGGAAGTCCCGTTCGCCGTTGGAGGTGAGCACGATGAAGGGGAAGGTGGTGCAGCGGACCCGGCCGCCGTACACCGGCACCTTGCGGCCGTCGTCGCTGAGCACCTCGACGACGGGCTCCCGGTCGGCGAGCCGCTCCAGCTCGGGGATGGCGAACTCGCCCTCCTCCAGCGCGTTCAGGAGGTCGTTGGGCAGGTCGAGGTCGCTCTTGTCGAGCTCGTCGATGAGCAGCACCCGGGGCTGCTCGGAGGGGAGCAGCGCGGTGCCGAGCGGTCCGAGCCGGATGTACGAGCCGATGCCGGCCGGGGCCGCGGCCGCGGAGCCGGGCGCCCCTGTCTGGGCGCGCTCCAGCTGCACGTCCTGGAGGCGGCCGATGGCGTCGTACCGGTAGAGGCCGTCCTGGAGGGTGGAGCGGCTGACGATGGGCCAGCGCAGCACGCGGCCGAGGCGCAGCTCGTGGGCGACGGCGTGCGCGAGGGTGGACTTGCCGGTGCCGGGGTTGCCGGTGACGAGGAGCGGGCGCCGCAGGTACAGGGCGGCGTTGACCGCGTCGGTCTCGGCGGGCCGGGGGTGGTGGTTCTGGACGAGTCTGCGCTTGACGCCGAGCCGTCGGTCGGAGCCGGCGAGGGTGTCGTCGGCGCCGCCCGTCGAGAAGTCACGCCAGGGCGGCGGGGCGGGCAGGCGCCGTATCTCGTCGTGCGGATGCCCGGCCCCACGGTAGATCCGCCAATCGTTCACCATGAACTCCTTCTGGCTGTGGTGTGCTGGCCGGGCCCTCCGAACGTACTGCTCGGGGACCGCCCCTGCCGACCCCCAAACCGGTCGTCCGGGACGGGGCCGGGAGCCGCCGGACTCATGAGGCGGCCCTGGCCGGGAGCCGCCGGGCTCACGAGGCGGCCCGGGCCGGAAGCCGCCGGACTCACGGGGCGCCCCGGGCCGGAAGCCGCCGGGCTCACGAGGCGGCTCGGGCCGGGGACGCGCTGCGCCGGACTCACGAAGCGGCCCTGGCCGGAGGCGCGCTCCGCCGGACTCACGGGTCCTCCTCGCCGAGCAGCGGCGGGGCCTCCAGGCGGCCGGCGGGCGGCGGGCGGTCGGGCGGGTCGTACAGGACGGCGATGGTCTCGGCCCAGGCGAGGTCGGCCCGCTCCGGCGCCAGGGCGCGCAGGGAGCGGACGGGCTCGCCGAGCCCCTGGGCCGTGCGCGCGTCCGCGAGCATCCAGTCCGCCTCCACGTGGAAGGCCGCGCAGTCGGTGTGGTCGTGGGCACCGGTCCGCCAGAGGGCCAGCGGGTGGCCGGCGGCCAGGGCCGCGTTCATCGCCATGAGCCCGTCGCCGCTGCCCACCGGGCCGCAGTAGACGGGAACGGTGCCGCCCTGGG
The DNA here is from genome assembly GCF_900105415.1 of Streptomyces sp. TLI_105. Classification (GTDB taxonomy): domain Bacteria; phylum Actinomycetota; class Actinomycetes; order Streptomycetales; family Streptomycetaceae; genus Streptomyces. Next base: position 2,792,289 of record NZ_FNSM01000001.1, read on the forward strand.
CCTCGCGGAGCCGGTCGTACGTTTTCGCCCAGGTCTCCCGGCGCACGCGCGGGGTGTGGGCGTCCGGGCCCGCGCCGGGCACCTCGGCGCGCAGCGGGACCGCGCGCAGCGGCCCTCGTTCCCCGGCCGCCCAACGCTCCCGCCACTCGGGCGACGGCGGTCTGCCGTGGCGCCGGGCGTCCCTGATGACCACGATGCGGCGCTGCCCGAGGGTGGTGGACCCCCGCTCCTCGTCGGGGCCCTGCGGGGGTTCGAGCCGCCAGGTGTCGAGCGGCTCGTCGAAGAGCTCGCGCGGCAGCACCGCCTCCACGGAGGCCAGGTACGGCCCGTTGTCGCCGAGCCGGAGGGCCTCGGCGAGCGGCCCGCGCAGGGTCTTCCTGAGCTCGGCCCGCTCGACGCCGCGGTCGTCGCCGTGGAGCGGGGTGACCATGTGTCCGTCGCGGAGCAGCTTCACCCGCCAGGGGTAGCGCCGGTCCCAGCGGGGCGTGTCGATCTCCAGGAGCACGTCCGCGCGTGCCCGGCGCTCGCGGACGTCGGCGATGCCGGAGCCGATCAGGTCGTCGATCTCACGGCGGAGGAACGGGCCCGCGTCGGCGGCCCGGTCGATGAGCCAGCCCCGGAAGGCGGCCTCGTCGCCCAGACCGCCGGGGCGCCCGGAAACCCGCCGGAGGACATGGGCCGCGTACAGGAGCACGGCGTCGAGGCCGGGGTCGCCCGGATCGCTGCGGTCGGGCGCGCGCAGCCCGTACAGCAGGGCTGCGCCCTCGCTCCACGTGCGCGGGTCGTCCTCGAACGCGTCCGGGGCCGTGGTGTTCCTGATCCAGGCCTTGACCCGGTCGACCAGGTCCATGATCTCGCCGGGGTTGATCGGCGGCGGCAGGGCGGCGAGCTGTCCCCGCAGCCGGGTGCGCAGGTTCGGGCTCAACGGGTGCGGGCCGCCGAGCTGTTTCTGCGCGCGCGTCCAGTCGGATCCGTCCTCCAGCGACCGGAGGTAGTGGTCGAGGTGGTGGCGGTCGTGGTCACGCAGGGCCTCGGCCCAGAACCGACCCCCGGGAGCGTCGTGCAGGCGGCGCAGGGCGGTGAGGGGGACGAGGGCGCCCTGGTCGGACCACCGTCCCTTGTTGAAGCCGATCACGGCGCCCTGGAGGTCGTCGACGACGGGGCCGCCGGAGCAGCCCTCGACGGGCAGCACGCCCTTCGTCACGAGGGCCCGGGCGTCGACGCCGCTGAGCCGGCCGTGGACCTGGCGGATGCCCAGCTCCCCGGTCTCCCGTGACCAGCCGTGCAGGCCCACCTCGGTGGTCCGGGCCGGAGGCCGCTCGGCGAGCAGGACGCAGGAGGCCTTGGCGGTGCCGGGCACGCGCACGAGGGCGACGTCGGGGAAGCCCCAGGGCTCGGGGCGCACGCCGGGGTCCTCGGGCCGGGGCAGGGCGAGCACCACCGTGCCGATGGACCGGCGCGTGGTCCTGCCGTCCTGCCAGGTGATGCCGACGGCCGGCTCTTTCCTCCACACCTCGCCACCCCCCTCGGCCACGACATGGGCGCACGTCAACACCCAGCCGGGGGCGATGAAGAAGCCGGTGCCCCAGAACTGGTCGCCGTGCGGGTCATACCCGCTGTCGGGAGCGCCGATGCGTACGAGTGCGGGGCGCACGAGAGCGTCGAAGGCGCTCATGCGGTGCCATCGGCCGCCGGACGCCGCTGCGGGACGATGCCCGGCCGTTGTTCCGCGGCCTCCGGCCCGGCGGAGCCGGGCGCGGACTCCGCCGCACGCCCGGTCGTCGGGCCCGGTTCGGTCGTCGGGCCCGGTTCGGTCGTCGGGCCCGGTTCGGTCCAGGTGAGGGAGACGTTCACGGAGGCCTTGCCCGCGCCGTCCGCGAGGACGCCGATCACCTTGCCGGACTGCGCCGACAGTTCGATGCCGAAGCTGACGGCGACCTCCACCGGCCCCTGGGGGTCGAGGCCGGCGCGCAGGGAGCCGACGACCCCGCGCACCACGTCCGTGAGCCCGCCGGCCATCGAGACGACCCGGTCCCTGACCCCGGTGTCCTGGAAGCCGCCCCGGCCGAGCTCCTCCGCGTCGCTGACCCGCGCCCACACGGGCGTGCCGTCGTCCAGCCGAATCCGAGCGATCCCGTGTGCCACAGCGGCCCCCCGCTCCCCGAAGCGATGTTGGATCCAGAAGGCTAATCGGTGGGGCTGACGGGCGACAGGGGATGTGAGGGGTACGGCCTATCCTGATCGCATGTACTTCACCGACCGTGGCATCGAGGAACTGGAGAAGCGGCGCGGCGAGGAGGAGGTCACCTTCGAGTGGCTCGCCGAGCAGCTGCGGACGTTCGTCGACCTCAACCCCGACTTCGAGGTGCCGGTCGAGCGCCTCGCGACCTGGCTGGCCCGTCTGGACGACGACGAGGACGACGACGAGTAGAAGACGCGCCCGGCGGCGGACCCGGCGGCCCGGTCACCGCTCCCGCAGCCGGTCGTAGGCGAGCCCGAGCGCGCCGTGCGCGACGAGCAGCGCGCCGGCCGTCGCCCAGCCGCCGCTGCGTCGGCCCGCGCCCCAGAGCAGCAGCGGCACCCCCACGAGGAGCTGCGCCCCGCCCAGTACGCGCGCCTTGGGGCCGCGCAGGAACGGGCCGACGGGACTGCTCTCCACCACGTCCAGCTCCGCCCGCACGGCGTCGCGCCAACCGTGTCCTTCGAGTTGCTCGGCGCCCTGGTCGAGGGCGGCGGAGCGGAGCCGGCCGGCGCTCTCGCCGGGGACGAGTCCGGCGGGCAGGGCGAGTCCGGCGCGGGCGAGGACGGCGACGACTCCGACGAGACGGCTGTGGGCGTCGGCGTCCGGGTCGGGCTCGGTGAGCGGTTCGAGGGCCTGCACGTCCAGGACGGGATCGAGGGCGAGCCGGGCGGCGAAGGTGCGCATGGCCTCGTCCTCGCCGACGGGGGTGCCGTCCGCGAGCCAGGTGTAGCCGACCGTGCGGCGGAAGCCGGCGGCGAGCGTGAGGCCGGCGCGGTCGCGGTCCCACCAGAGCGCGACGACGGGCCGGCCGCCGGCCGGGACGGCGAGGGCGGTGGCCCAGCCGGTGACGACCTGCTCGACGGACTCCCCGCCGTGCAGCCAGGGCTTCCCCTCCGGTACGAGCACGGTCCACTCGGCGCCCGCGGGGGCGAGGAGCAGCTGTTCCCGGAGGAGCCGGGCCGGCGGCCGGACCTCCGGCGGCTCGCCGCGGCAGAGCAGCAGGGCTCCGGCGGAGTGCGGTCCGGGTGTCGCGTTCATGGCCCCACGCTAGGGCAATTTATCCGTATATGGCGGCAATCACCCCGCCCCTGTCAGGGGTGAGTGAGGGATGAGTCAGGGTTGACTTCGCAAGGCCGCGATATATCGTGTCTTTCGAGAGACGCGATATGTTGCGTTGCCGATACGGGAGGTCAGCACCATGACAGAGTGGTCCGTCACCGAGCCGACGAAGCTGGCTCCGGCCGACCCCGTGACGCTGCTGCAGGTCCGCATCGTCAACGGCACGGTGAACGTGGTGGGGACGGACGAGAGTTCCGCCCGCGTGGAGGTCTCCGAGATCGAGGGCCCGCCCCTGATCGTGACGCAGGACGGCTCCACGCTGACCGTGACCTACGAGGACCTGCAGTGGAAGAGCATCCTCAAGTGGTTCGAGCGCAAGGAGTACCGGCGTCGGGCCGTCGTCTCCGTCGCCGTCCCCGCGGGTGTCGACGTCGAGGTGGGCGTGGTCGGCGCCGAAGCGGTCGTCACGGGGATCAGAGGGCGTACGGAGGTGCGCGGCGTCACGGGCGACACCACCCTCCTCGGACTCTCGGGCCCGGTCCGGGCCGAGACCGTCTCGGGGAACCTGGAGGCCCAGTCGGTCACCGGCGCGCTGCGCGTCAACTCCGTGACCGGCGACGTGACGGTGATCGAGGGCTCGGGCTCCTCCGTGAAGGCCGACACCGTCAGCGGCGACATGGTCATCGACCTCGACCCGGGCCGGGTCGGCGGTCCCCCCGCCGACATCCGGCTCACCAGCGTCTCCGGCGAGGTCGCCATCCGGCTCCCGCACCCGGCCGACGCCCGGGTCGAGGCGAGCACCACGAGCGGCGCCGTGTCGAACGCCTTCGAGGACCTGCGGGTGGGAGGCCAGTGGGGCGCCAAGTCCATCACCGGCACCCTCGGTTCGGGCCGGGGGACGCTCAAGGCGACCACCGTCTCCGGCTCCATCGCCCTGCTCCGCCGCCCCGAGTCCGAGGAGGACGGCGACGCCGCCCCCTCGTCCGCCCCCTCCACGACCGGAAAGGTGCTCTGACATGCCGCCCGTCTTCGCCCACGGACGCCTCCGTCTCTACCTCCTCAAGCTGCTCGACGAGGCCCCGCGCCATGGGTACGAGGTGATCCGGCTCCTGGAGGAGCGCTTCCAGGGGCTGTACGCCCCCTCGGCGGGCACGGTCTATCCGCGCCTCGCCAAGCTGGAGGCCGAGGGTCTCGTGACCCACGCCAGCGAGGGGGGCCGCAAGGTCTACTCGATCACCGACGCCGGCCGCACCGAGCTGGCCGGGCGCGGGGCCGAACTGGACGACCTGGAGCGGGAGATCCGCGAGTCGGTATCGGAGCTGGCGGCGGAGATCCGCGACGACGTGCGGGGCGCGGCCGGCCGGGTGCGCAGCGAGATGCGCGCGGCCGCGGGCCGGACCCGCGCGGCGGACCCCTCCTCGTTCGCCGAGGCCAAGGAGGAGCTGCGCCGGGTCAGGCAGGAGTGGAAGCAGCAGGCCCGCGAGGCCCGCGAGGAGGCCCGCTCGGCGCGCCGGCAGGCGAAGGAGTTCCAGCGGATCGCCCAGCAGGTGCAGGAGGAGGTGCAGGACCGGTTCTCGCGGGGCGACTGGCCCAAGGGGGTCTGGGAGGGGATCTCGGGCATCACGGCCCAGCTCGGCGACCTGGTGACGGGCACGACCCACCCGAAGGCCGCGTCGCCGGAGCCGCCGTTCACGAAGGCCCCGGTCGACGAGACCCCGGCCGGCGAGACCCCGGAGTGGGCGCGGGACACGGCGAGCTCGGGCGACCCAACCCGCGACCTCGACCGCCTCCTCGACCGCTTCCGCGACGAGATCCGCGACGCAGCCCGCGACCACGGCGTGACCGAGTCCCAACTCACCGAAGCACGCAGCCACTTGTCCGCAGCGGCGACCCGCATCACGACCCTGCTCCACCCGGAACGAAAGGCCTGAGGGGGCGGCCAAGGATGGTTCGAGTGGCGCGCGCCGGGTCCGGGCCCCTCATCCCGGCCCTGCTCCCGGCATCACCCCCGCCCCGAGCCCGGGTCCGACGGCAACCCCAACTCCGGCCCCCGAGCCCGGGTCCGACGCCAACCCCAACCCCGGTCCCGCCCTCGCCCCGGGCCCCTCAGCCCCGGGCGACCGTGACCGTCACTCGGGCGCCGGGGGTCGCGAGGATCGAAGCCCTGCCGCGGTCCTTGCGGAGCACCAGCGCGGCGCCGCGGGCGGTGATCCGCCAGTCGCCGGGCGGGAGGGAGAGCTCGGTGACGCGGGGGCCGCGCCGGCCGGCCGCGTCGTAGGACAGGCGGTAGACCCCGCCCCCGGAGTCGTACGCGGCGGAGCGGACCGTGCCCGCGACCGCCTCCGCGTACGGCTCGGCGGTCAGCTCCTTGTTCGTACGGAAGGCGCCGGCGCCGTCCACCGCGCAGTAGCCGCCGCCGTAGCACCACACGTAACCCGCCCAGCCGGAGGTGTAGCGCCCCAGGGAGGCCATGGCCGCGCGGTAGAAGCGGTTCATGTTCGGCAGGGAGTTGTTGAGCGGTCCCCACTCCCCCACCACCACGGGCACCTTGTACTCCTTGGGGTACAGGGTGACGGCCTGCTCGTAGCTCTCGATCCAGCCGGCGGCGGGGTCGTAGTCGGCGCCGGCCTCCATGCCGGTGTTGTAGAAGTGCGGGGCGTAGACGGTCTTCGGGTCGTCGATCCTGCCCAGTCCGGTGGGCACGCCCTCGCCGACGATCGGGGTCGGCTCGACGAAGACCCAGGCGTCCCGGTCGGCCGAACGGACCGCGTCCGCGAGGCGGTTGTACATGGGGGTGAGCTGGTCCCGTTCGATGCGTCGGGCCGCCGTCGGCAGGTCCTCGCCCTCCCGCAGCTCGCCCATCGGCTCGTTGATGAGGTCGTAGCCGAGCACGGCCGGGTGGCCCTCGAAGCGGTCGGCGAGCACCCGCCACATGCGGGCCTGGGCGCGCCTCAGGTCCTCGTCCTCGTACAGGTGGGTGAAGGCCCGCTGGACGGCGGGCTCGAAGTACTCGGAGAACCAGTCGTCCGGGTGCGGGGTGAAGGGCAGCCCGTCGGTCCTGGTCGCCCAGGCCGGCATGCCCCGGTGGCCGAAGGCGGGGCCGAAGACGTCCTGGTGGGCGTCGATGAGGACCTTGACGTCGTACTTCTCGGCCCAGTCCAGGATGCGTTCGATCTTCCGCAGGTAGGTCTGGCTGTACCGGCCGGGGCGGGGCTCCAGGTCGTCCCAGAAGACGAGCAGACGGGCGAAGTCGAAGCCCTTGGCCCGCAGGTCGCGGAAGTGCTTCTCGGTGATCGCGGAGAGGGCGGCGTCGCCTCGACCGGCCTTGTCCTCGACGTTCCAGCCGCGCAGGGTGAGCGCGCGGCCGTGCTCGTCGGTGAGGACGGGGATGCCGGTCTCCGCCGGCTCCGCGTGGGCGGCCGTCGGGGCGAGCAGGGCGGCGACGACGAGGGTCGCCGCGAGGGTGGTTCGCGTTCGCAGCAAGGAGGACCTCCGGCACGAGGAAGTGAGAGATGTTCACGTTTCGCGTGCCGGAGATCCCATCAGCAGTACTGACGAGTCATCAAGGGGTCGTCACGAGGTCTTCAGGACGATCTTTCCGAAGAGCTCGCCGGAGGCCATCTTCTCGAAGCCCTCCCGCGCCCGGTCCAGCGGCAGCACCTCGTCGATCACCGGCCGGAGGCCCGTCGCCGCGCAGAACGACAGGAGGTCCTCCAGCTCGTCCTTGGAGCCCATCGTCGAGCCGACGACCTTCAGCTCCAGGAAGAAGATCCGGGTCAGCTCGGCGTGCGAGGGACGGTCGCCGCTCGTGGCGCCCGAGATGACGAGCGTGCCGCCGGGGCGCAGCGACTTGACCGAGTGCGACCAGGTGGCGGCGCCGACGGTCTCGATGACGGCGTCCACGCGCTGCGGGAGCCGCGCGCCCGGCTCGTACGCCTCGACGGCGCCGAGCTCGACGGCCCGCTTGCGCTTGGCCTCGTCGCGGCTGGTGGCGAAGACCCGCAGGCCGGCCGCCTTGCCGAGGGCGATCGCGGCGGTGGCGACGCCGCCGCCCGCGCCCTGCACGAGCACGGAGTCGCCGGGGCGCACGCCGGCGTTGGTGAAGAGCATGCGGTAGGCGGTCAGCCAGGCGGTGGGGAGGCAGGCGGCCTCCTCGAAGGACAGCTCCTTCGGCTTGCGCAGCACGTTCCAGCTGGGGACGGTCACCCGCTCGGCGAAGGTGCCCTGGTAGCGCTCGGTGAGGATGGACCGGGGCTCGTCAGGACCGACGCCGTGGCCCGTCTGGCCGATGACGGAGTGCAGGACGACCTCGTTGCCGTCCTCGTCGATGCCGGCGGCGTCGCAGCCGAGGATCATCGGCAGCTTCTCCTCGGGCAGTCCGACCCCGCGCAGCGACCACAGGTCGTGGTGGTTGAGCGAGGCGGCCTTGACGGTGACGGTGGTCCAGCCGGGCCGCGCCTCGGGTTCGGGGCGTTCGCCCAATTCGAGGCCGTTCAGGGGCTGGTCGCGGTCGATTCGGGCAGCGTAGGCAGCGAACATGGCCCCGACCCTAGGCCGCCGCCGGTACACGACGGAACCACGCACCCGTGTGACCCGTGTCGCCTGGACAGCACGCGCCGACGTCCCCACCTCCCGTATGCCCCGCACGCCGAAGGGCCCCGTCCCGGTGATCGGAACGGGGCCCTTCGGGGTGCCCGGGGCGCGCCGGCGAGGGGCGCGCGTCGGCGGGTGCGCGCGTCAGCGGCGGGCGACGCCCTCGGCGCGGGCGGCGGCGGCGACCGCGGCCGCGACGGCCGGGGCGACCCGCTCGTCGAACGGCGACGGGATCACGCAGTCGGCGGCGAGCTGGTCGCCCACCACGTCCGCGATGGCGTTGGCCGCGGCGATCTTCATGCCCTCGGTGATCCGGGAGGCCCGGACCTGGAGCGCGCCGGCGAAGATGCCGGGGAACGCGAGGACGTTGTTGATCTGGTTCGGGTAGTCCGAACGGCCGGTCGCCACGACGGCCGCGTACTTGTGCGCGACGTCGGGGTGGACCTCGGGGTTCGGGTTGGCCATGGCGAACACGAAGGCGTTCGGCGCCATGGCGGCGACCGCCGCCTCGGGGACCGTACCGCCGGAGACGCCGATGAAGACGTCCGCGCCGGCCAGGGCGCTCTCCAGGGAGCCGGTGAGGCCCGCCTTGTTCGTGAGCTCGGCGATCTCGCGCTTGACGTCCGTGAGGTCCTCGCGGTCGCGGCTGACGATGCCCTTGCGGTCGGCGACGCAGACGTCGCCGAGGCCGGCCTCGAGGAGGAACTTCGCGATGGCCACACCGGCCGCACCGGCGCCGGAGATGACACCGCGCAGGTCGCCGAGGGTCCGGCCGGTCAGCTTCGCCGCGTTGCGCAGGGCCGCGAGGGTGACGATGGCGGTGCCGTGCTGGTCGTCGTGGAAGACCGGGATGTCGAGGCGCTCCTGGAGCTTGCGCTCGATCTCGAAGCACCGCGGGGCCGAGATGTCCTCCAGGTTCACGCCGCCGAAGGACGGGGCGAGCCGGACGACGGTCTCGACGATCTCGTCGGTGTCGGTGGTGGCCAGGGCGATCGGGACCGCGTCCACGCCGCCGAACTGCTTGAAGAGGATGGCCTTCCCCTCCATGACCGGGAGGGAGGCCTCCGGGCCGATGTCGCCGAGGCCGAGCACGGCCGTGCCGTCGGTCACGACGGCGACGACCTGGGACTTCCAGGTGTAGTCGTTGACCAGCTCGGGCTGCTCGGCGATCGCGGTGCACACCTTGGCGACGCCGGGCGTGTACGCGAGGGACAGGTCGTCCTTGTCCCGGAGGGGGACGGTGGCCTGCACGGCCATCTTGCCGCCCCGGTGAAGGGCGAAGACAGGATCGAAGGGCTCTTCGGGAGCTCCGTCCGTACCACTGTCGTTGCGAGGATTGACGATCTCCGCTGCCATTGGGTTGACCCCTTAAGTCTGCTTCATTTGAGGGTTGGCCGCTCCTGGTGTGGAGCGGTGGGCGGGTCCCGCGGCCGCCGTGTCTGGCAGCCGCGCGGGCGCGCCGCACAACGCGCCCTGAGCCCCGGATGAGGGGTGTAAGGATCCTTCTTACCGGACGGACGGCACCGCAGACGAGTTCATATCCGTTCGGTGACGCGACTCATACCGAGTGCATCCGGACGGGTACGGAGAACGACACGTCACCCCATGTCCCGATAGATGATCGCCCCACCCGATTGGCGGCCTTCCGCTCGTCCGAATGGCGAGATGAACCGCAGATTTTCCGGTGACAGGGAAGGGATTCCGCAGAAGATCCGGCCCCGATGTACCGGCCTGTCGGGATTTCGGGGTCACCTGTTATCCGATTTTGACATCCGAGGCCGTCGGTTTGTGGCAGTCCGAATGGCAAGATGCCGTAATCACACGAGGTCGCGACACTCGAAGTTGTGTACGCGACACCTGGCAGCACCTCACACGCCGGAGGAACCCGACCATGACCGCACGCTCCACGCGCTGTACGACCGCCAAGACCCGCACGTCCCGTCTTGCCGCGGTCGCCGCCATCGCGGTCGCCGGCTCGATGCTGCTGACCGCCTGCGGCGACCAGACCGAGAGCGGCTCGACCACGGAAGGCGGCTCGTCCTCGGCCGCCGCGAGCAAGGCCCCGCTCTTCTCGAAGCTGCCCGCCGACATCCAGAAGTCGGGTGTCATCAAGGTCGGCACGGACGCCTCGTACGCCCCGATGGAGTTCACCGACGGCGGCAAGATCGTCGGTGTCGACCCGGACCTGGGGCAGGCCCTCAGCAAGCAGCTCGGCGTCAAGCTCGAGTTCGTCTCGGGTACCTTCGACGGCCTGATCACCTCGATCTACACCGGCCGCCAGCAGCTGATCATGTCCTCGATGACGGACAACAAGAAGCGCCAGGAGGGCCTGGACGACAACGGGAAGAAGATCGGCAAGGGCATCGACTTCGTCGACTACTTCAGCTCCGGCGTCTCCCTGCTGGTCAAGAAGGGCAACCCGCAGGGCGTCAACTCCCTCGACGACCTCTGCGGCAAGACCGTCGCCGTCCAGCGCGGCACGATCTACGAGGACACCTTCAAGGCGCAGGCCGCCAAGTGCGGCGACAAGAAGCTGACCATCCAGGCCTTCGACACCGACGCCGAGGCCCAGACCCGTGTGAAGGCGGGCGGCGCGGTCGCCGACCTGAACGACTACCCGGTCGCCTCGTACATCGCGAAGACCTCGGGCGGCGGCAAGGACTTCGAGGTCGTCGGCAACCAGAGCGACGTCGGCCTCTTCGGCATCGGCGTCTCGAAGGAGAACACCCAGCTGCGCGACGCCGTCAAGGAAGCCCTCGACGCGATCATCAAGGACGGCTCCTACGCGGAGGTCCTGAAGAAGTGGGACGTCGAGGGCAGCGCGGTCAAGTCGGCCACGATCAACGCCGGCAAGTGACCTCTCCTCGTACCACTGAAGGGCAGTCGTCATGACTGACAAGATCAGCAAGGACCCGGCCGCCGCTCCGGCCGGGCCCACCCCCTCGGGCATCCCGTACGAGGCGATCAAAGCGATCCCCGTGCGGCACTACGGCCGCTGGGTCAGCGCCGTCGTGGTCGTCGTACTCCTCGGGTGGCTCGTCTTCGCCTTCTCCCAGGGCGACGTCGTCTGGGACACGGTGTGGGACAAGGTGTTCGACCCCTCCGTCATCGACGGCATGTGGAACACCATCATCATCAGCATCGCGTCCATGGCGCTGGGCCTCGTCCTCGGCATCGTCTTCGCCGTGATGCGGCTCTCCAAGAACCCGGTGACCGGCGCGGTCGCCTGGCTCTACATCTGGTTCTTCCGCGGCACCCCGGTCTACGTCCAGCTGCTCGTCTGGTTCAACCTGTCGCTGATCTTCCACTACATCAACCTCGGGCCGATCTACAAGAACGAGACCGTGGACGTCATGACGCCGTTCATGGTGGCCCTGCTCGGCCTCGGTCTGAACGAGGGCGCCTACATGGCGGAGATCGTCCGCGCCGGCATCCAGTCGGTCGACGAGGGCCAGACCGAGGCGGCGCACGCGCTGGGCATGTCCCAGACGAAGACCATGGGCCGCATCGTGCTCCCGCAGGCCATGCGGGTGATCGTGCCCCCGACGGGCAACGAGTTCATCAACATGCTGAAGACCTCGTCCCTGGTCTCGGCCGTGCAGTACACCGAACTCCTGCGCGCCTCGTCCAACATCGGCAACACGGCCGGCGCCGTGATGGAGATGCTGTTCGTCGCCTCCATCTGGTACCTGGCGCTGACCAGCGTGTTCAGCATCGGCCAGTACTACCTGGAGCGCCGTTTCGCCCGCGGTTCGACGCGCAACCTGCCGCCCACTCCGTTCCAGCGGGTCAAGACGAACCTGACCACGTTCAAGCGTTCCCCGGAGGCATCGGCATGACCGGTCAGACCATGGTCAAGGCAGAGGGCGTCCACAAGTCCTACGGCGCGGCCCACATCCTCCGCGGCATCGACCTGGAGGTGCAGAACGGCGAGGTCTTCTGCCTCGTCGGCCCCTCCGGCTCCGGAAAGTCGACCTTCCTGCGCTGCATCAACCACCTGGAGCGCATCGACGGCGGCCGACTGTCCGTCGACGGCCAGCTGGTCGGCTACAAGCAGAAGGGCGACAAGCTCTACGAGCTGAAGGACAGCGAGGTCGCGGTCCAGCGCCGTGACATCGGCATGGTCTTCCAGCGCTTCAACCTCTTCCCGCACATGACGGCCCTGGCCAACGTCATGGAGGCGCCCATCCAGGTGAAGGGCGAGTCCAAGGCTGTGGCGCGCGAGCGGGCCGAGCGCCTGCTCGACCGGGTCGGCCTGCGGGACAAGATGGGCAACTACCCGTCCCAGCTCTCCGGCGGCCAGCAGCAGCGCGTGGCGATCGCCCGCGCGCTGGCGATGGAGCCGAAGCTGATGCTCTTCGACGAGCCGACCTCGGCGCTCGACCCGGAGCTCGTGGGTGACGTCCTCGACGTCATGCGGGACCTGGCCGAGTCGGGCATGACGATGATCGTCGTCACGCACGAGATGGGCTTCGCCCGGGAGGTCGGCGACTCGCTGGTCTTCATGGACGGCGGCGTGGTGGTCGAGTCGGGCAACCCGCGGGACGTCCTGGGGAACCCACAGCAGGACCGGACGAAGGCGTTCCTGTCGAAGGTGCTGTGAGGCGCACGGTGCTGTGAGACGTGCGGTGCCGTGAGACGCACGGAAAGGGGCGGTACGGACGACCCGTACCGCCCCTTTCGCGCATCGCGGCTACTTCACGGCGAGGACGAGGCTGTCGGAGGGCGACGCCCAGACCGTCCGGGCCTCGCCGAAGCCGGCGGCGAGGAGGGTGTCGGCGTGCCAGCGGGCGGAGGGGGCGTCGCCGTCGGCGTGCTCGCCGTAGATCTCGAAGCGGCGGGCGGTGGGCTCGGCGAGGACCGGGTCCTTGGCGGCGACGGCCCACCAGTCGGCCCAGTCGAGGACTCCGGCGGCCTTCTCCCGGTCCATGCGGGCGTGCCGCAGGCCGCGCTCGGCGTCGTTGATGCGGGGCGTGGCCTCGTCGATCATGTGGTCGGCGTTCATGAAGACCCCGCCGTCGCGGACGAGGCCGGCGAGCTGCCCGTAGAGGGCCGTCAGGGGCTCGCTGTGGAGCCAGTGGAGGGCGGTGGAGGTGAGGACGGCGTCGTACGAGTCGTACGGCAGGCTCGCGGCCCACGAGGGGTCCTTGAGGTCGGCGGTGACGAAGGTGACGCGCTCGTCGCCGGCGAAGGAGCCTTCGGCGATGGCGAGGAGGGCCGGGTCGAGGTCGACACCGACACTGGTCGCGTCGGGGAACCTCCGGAGCACCCGGCTCGTGATACTTCCCGTACCGCACGCGAGGTCGAGGACGCGGGGCTTCGGCCCCACCAGTGCCTCGACCATGTCGAGCATCACGCCGAACCGCTCCTCCCGGTCCGGCATGTACCACTCCTGCTGACGGTCCCAGCTCTGCTGCCAGGCCGCCCAGTCGGTTCCGGTCATGGTGGTTCCTCCCCGCCTTCGTAATACCCTCGAAGGGGAAACAGGCGTTACCCCTTCCGACCGAGACACTAGCCCGCCGAAGTAAGGACTACAAGTGGAACTGGCCCATTACTCGGACTTCGCCGTACGTCTGGTCAACACCGAGGAGCCGGCCCGCAACAAGGACACGCTGACCTCCGTCGAGGTGCTGCGGAACCTCTTCGGCCCCGCCACCCAGATGGCCCGGCGGGTCACGGAGGCGGACCTGCCGCGCTTCCGCACGGTGCGGGCGCGCCTGCGGGCGGTCTTCGCGGCAGCGGACGAGGGCGACCACACGGGTGCCGTCGACCTGCTGAACTCCCTCCTCCTGGAGTTCCCCGTCAGCCCGCAGATCTCCGGCCACGACACCCTCGACGAGGAGGGCCGGCCCCGGTGGCACATGCACCTCGCCGACCACTCCTCGAACGCGACCACGGGCTACGCCGCGATCTCGGCGATGGGCCTCGCCTTCCACCTGACGGAGTTCGGCGCGGACCGGCTCGGCCTCTGCCAGGCGCCGCCCTGCCGCAACGCCTACCTGGACACCTCCACCAACCGCTCCCGCCGCTACTGCTCGGACCGCTGCGCGACCCGCGCCAACGTGGCCGCCTATCGGGCCCGCAAACGCCTGGAGGCCGAGCGCACGGGCCTCACCGAGGACACCAGCCAGGAGAGCGTCACGCCCGGCGAACGCTGACGCCCCGGCGTCACCGGCCGGTACCGCGCCCACACCCGCCCGAGAACCAGCTCGGGCGGTACGGCCCCGAAGACCCGGCTGTCCCCCTCGGCGTCCGGGTTGTCACCGAGCACCCACCAGCCGCCGTCACGTCGCTCGATCAGCCGCTTCACGATGAGCAGATCCTGCTGGAGCGGATGCCGCAGCACGGCCACACACCCGGCCCGCAGCCGCCCCCCGTACTGCACGAGCAGCTGATCGCCGTGCAGCAGCGTGGGCACCATCGAGACCCCCGTCACCTCGGCGATCCCGAACGGCGCACCGGCCTCGGCCACCCTCTCCCGCCCCGATTCCCTCATCCGGCACCTCCCGGCCCACGCCTGCCTAGCCTCGTCCACTCGTACACGAGTCCCATGGTGACCCTGGACTTTTGACCTAAGCCCCAGGGGGCGCCCGCGAAAACGCCCTTCTCACCGAGTAATGTCCCACCTGAGAAGACGATCACGAGGAAGGACGGCTCAATGCTCTCCCGCCTGTTTGCCCCCAAGGTGAAGGTCAGCGCCCACTGCGACCTCCCGTGCGGCGTGTACGACCCGGCCCAGGCCCGCATCGAGGCCGAGTCCGTCAAGGCTGTCCAGGAGAAGTACCTGGCCAACGACGACCCGCACTTCCGCGCGCGCGCCACGGTCATCAAGGAGCAGCGCGCCGAGCTCGCCAAGCACCACGTCTCGGTGCTCTGGAGCGACTACTTCAAGGCCCCGCACTTCGAGAAGTACCCCGAGCTCAACCAGCTGGTCAACGACACCCTGAAGGCCCTCTCGGCCGCCAAGGCGTCGACGGACCCGAAGACGGGCGAGAAGGCGCTGGAGCTCATCGCCGAGATCGACCGCATCTTCTGGGAGACCAAGAAGGCCTGACCTTCTGATTCCCACCCGGAGGGGTACGACCGCTCGGCGGTCGTACCCCTCCGGGCGTTGGGGAGGCGCAAGGGGAGGCGGCCGGGGGCTCGGGGCCCCTACGCCTCCGCCCGCAGGGTGTAGCGGCGCTTCTCCTTCGAGGTGGCGCCCAGGCGGTCGTAGAAGCGGATCGCGTTCTCGTTCCAGGTGGGGGTCTGCCACTGGAGTTCCGGGAGGCCGAGGGCGCGGGCCTCCGTGCGGAGTGCGGTGATCAGGAGAGGGCCCAGGCCGTGGCCGCGGGAGGGCTCGGTGAGGTAGAGGCAGTCCATGTGGAGGTACTCCGTGCCGTCCCAGGTGGAGAGCTCCGGGGCGCAGGTGGCGTAGCCCGCGAGGGTGCCGTCGGGGAGGGCGGCGACGAAGCAACGGAGGCGGGGGTGCTCGGGGCCGAAGAGGAGGGCGGCGAGGCGGTCCGCCAGGCCGGGGGCCGGGGGCGCGGCCTTCTCGTACACGGCGTGTTCGGTGATCAGTTCGACGACCCGCGGCAGGTCCTCCGGGCGTGCTCGGCGGACCTCTGCCGCGCCGGGGGCTTCTTCGCGTTCGCTCATACGGCCATCATGCACGGTCCCACCGACAGCGTGGCCGTCGCGCCCTGGCGGCGGAGCCACTCGCGGTACGGGGCCGCCCGCAGGGCCACCTCCCGGTAGGCCGCCGCGAGTTCGGCGTACAGCACGTCCAGGGGCGCGTCCGGGCGCGCGTACAGCAGGAGCCGGACGCCCAACGGGTCGCCGCGCAGGGGGCGGACGGCCATGTCCTCGCGCGGGACCGAGGTGGGCTGGCAGGGGGCGACGGCCTCGCCGAGGACGATGAGCGAGGCGGCCGTGTGGTAGTCGCCGTGCAGCAGGGGCGGGTCGATGCCGGCGGCGCCGAGGACCCGTCGGAGGCCGTCCCATTCGCCGTCGACGGTCGGGTCGACCATCCAGTGGTCGGCGGCGAGGTCGGCGAGGTCCACGACGGTTCCGGCCGCGGCCGGGTGGTCGTGGGCCATGGAGATGAACTGCGGTTCGCGGGCGACCAGGACCCGGCCCGTGAGGCCCTCGGGGACCCGCAGCGGGCAGCCCTCCACCTCGTGCACGAAGGCCACGTCGAGCTGCCCGGCGGCGACCGTGCGCAGCAGCGCGTTGGCGGAGACGTCCACCCGGAGGCCGACGTCCGTGTCGGGCAGCCGCTGCCGGAGCCGGCGCAGCCAGCCCGGGAGCGCCCGGCTGGCAGTGGAGCCGACGCGGAGTCCGGGTCCGTCGGCACGGGCGACGGCGGCCCGGGTCTCGGTGACGAGCGCGGCCATGTCGGCGACCAGGGGGCGGGCCCTGCTGAGCAGGGAGCGGCCGAGGGGGGTGGGGTGGCAGCCGGTGCGGCCGCGGGAGAAGAGTTCGGCGCCGAGGGAGTTCTCGATCCGGCGCAGCTGGGTGGTCAACGAGGGCTGGCTCATGCCCAGTTGCCGGGCGGCCTTGTGCAGGCTGCCCGTGTCCGCGATGGCGCAGAGCGCGCGCAGATGTCTCACCTCCAGCTCCATGCCCCGAGGGTAGGGCGGCTCCCCGAGTCACACCAGACGCCCGCGAAGCTTCAATCTCCTTTTATTTCAAGGGAGTTGCCGCAGATCACCTCCATGATGCGGTGGAGCTATCGGTGGTTGGCATCATCCCCGGACGGGTCGGCTCCCCCGAGACTCTCCCCGACACCAACAGGAGGAGCCCCCCATGCGCCACCCCAAGGTCCTCACCTCCGTGCTGACCGCCGCCCTCGGTCTCGGTCTCGCCGCTTCCCTCGGCACGGCCCCGGCGGCAGCGGTCGGCACGGGCACCACCGGCACCCTCGGCACCACCGGCAACGCCGCCGTGGCGTACGCCGGTTCGGCCGAGGAGGCCAAGGCCAACCAGGCCTTCTTCGACGCCGTCGTGAAGTCGGTGGCGAAGAAGCGGGCCGCCACCCCCGGCGCGACCGCCGTCACCGTCGTCTACAGCACCGCCAACGCGCCGACCTTCCGCACCCAGATCGCCCGCTCCGCCCAGATATGGAACAGCTCGGTGGTGAACGTCCGGCTCGTCGAGGGCAGCAACCCGGACTTCGCCTACTACGAGGGCAACGACTCCCGCGGCTCGTACGCCAGCACCGACGGCCACGGCAGCGGCTACATCTTCCTCGACTACCGGCAGAACCAGCAGTACAACTCGACCCGGGTCACCGCCCACGAGACCGGGCACGTCCTCGGGCTGCCGGACCACTACAGCGGCCCGTGCAGCGAGTTGATGTCGGGCGGCGGCCCCGGCACGTCCTGCCAGAACGCCCAGCCGAACGCGCAGGAGCGCTCCCGCGTCGACCAGCTGTGGCGTTACGGTCTCGCCTCCGCGTTCAAGGGCTGACCGGAGTCGCGCGGGTACGGCGGCGCCCCCTCCCCGGGGCGCCGCCCTCCCGGTCTCAGGCCGCCTGGAGGAGCCTGCGGCCGAAGTCCGCGCCGGGTGGCAGCTGGCGCCGTACCCGCTCGAGGGCTTCCTCGAAGTCGCCCCCCGCGACGCACGCCTCGAAGGCGGCGCCGCCGTAGTGGAGCGTCAGGCTGAGGTCGGCGCGCTCGCCGAGCGTCAGCAGGCAGGCCAGTGTGGCCTGCTGGGCGGCGCCGTCCACGACGACGGGGAGCGGCAGGTCCCACTCCAGGACGCAGCCCGTGAGGGCCTGCCCGCCCTCGTCGGCGGCGCCGAGCGCGGCGAAGCCCTCGCCCGTGTACTCGATACCCCTGATCCGGGTGGTGACGCGCCGCCCGTCGGCCGTGATGACGATCGCTTCCGCGCCGCTGCGGTCCCGGTACCAGCCGGTCCAGACTTCTGTCGACTCCGATGACATGCGCGGACTGTAGCCGTACGACGGGCTTCGCCGCGCGTCCGGTCACCCGGGGGCCGGACTTCTCCCGATCTCGCCGTTCTTGCCGGTCACGTGCGTGGTAGCGGCTTCCGCCCCCTCGTAGAGCGGGCAGTCGGGGTTGCGGCAGGGCTGCACCTCCCACTCCGGCACCCAGGCCCCGAGGACCTTGTGCCGGGTGGCCACCGTGGCGAGCGGTCCGCCGCAGGCCGGGCAGTGGTGCTCGGCCAGGGGGCCCCGCGTCGTGCGAGGCGTCTCCTCACCCATGCATCCAGGGTAGGACGCCCCGCGCGACGCCGCCCGCCGCCGCTACCGCTTCCTGGTGTACGTACGGACGAGCACGCCGTTCTCGAAGGCGCGGACGTCGGCGAGGTCGAAGTCCCGGGGTTCGAAGCCGGCGCCGAACATCGGCATGCCGGTGCCGTAGACCTGCGGGTACGTCTTGATGACCAGCTCGTCGATCTCCTCGATGAGCTCGCCCGCGAGGGTGGAGCCGCCGCAGAGCCAGATGCCCAGGGGGCCGTCCTCGGCCTTGAGCTCGCGGACGCGGCCGACGAGGTCGTCGGCGATCAGCTCGACGTTCGGGTGGGGCGACTCGGCGAGCGAGCGGGTGGCGACGAACTCGCGCAGGTGGTTGTACGGGCTGGTGACGCCGATGTCGAGGGCGAGCCGGTACGAGCCGAGTCCCTGGATGACGGTGTCGAAGTGCTTGTTCTCGCCGTCGACGCCGAGCATCTCCCGGCCCTGCGTCGGAATGGTCTCCGGGTATTCGGTGCCCATCCAGGCCATGTACGGCCCTTCCGAGTACCTGAACATGGAGGTGGCATCGCCCTCGGGGTCGCCGATGAAGCCGTCGATGGTGCAGGCGATGTAGTAGGTGAGCTTGCGCAAACCGGCCCTCTTCGTCTCGGGAAGCGGCTGCAGTCGCAACCACGACAGTTATAGTGCTTCATCTGTAGTGGTTGCGCAAGACTTTTCCAGAAGGAGGCCGACGTGGCGAGAAACCCGGAACGCCGTACGGCACTGCTCGACGCCGCGATCGAGGTCCTGGCCGACGAAGGTGCCCGCGGGCTGACCTTCCGGGCGGTCGACGCCCGGGCGGGCGTCCCCACCGGCACCTCGTCCAACTACTTCAGCGACCGGGACCAGCTGCTCTCCCAGGTCGCCGACCGGATCTTCGTACGACTCACCCCGGAGCCCGGCGCCATCGACGCCGCCCTGCTGCCGGCGCCCAGCCGTGAGCTGGTCGTCGAGCTGATGCGCTGGCTCGCCCGGCGCATGACCGCCGAGCGCACCTGCTATCTGGGCCTCTTCGAGCTGCGCCTGGAGGCCGCGCGCCGCCCCGAGCTGCAGAAGCGGTTCACCGAGGTGCTCCGGGCCGACCTCGACCTGAACATCCGGCTCCATCTCGACTCCGGCATGCCGGGCGACGCGGACACCGTCCGGGTGCTCTACCACGCCCTCACCGGACTGCTCCTCGACCACTTCACCGTCCCCGGCCTCCTCGGTGACCGGGAGCTGGACGACATGATCGAGACCGTGGTCGCCCGGATCGTCCCCGACATGTGAGGACGGACCGTCAGCGCGTGCGCCGCGTGACGAACTCCGCGAGGGCGAGCAGGTCCTCCGCCGCCGCCAGATCCGGCACCGCCCGGGCCAGGTGCTCGACGGCGCGGCCCATGCGCTCGGCCGCCTGGGCCTGCGCCCAGTCACGCCCGCCGGCCCGCTCGACGGCGTCCGCCGCCGCCCGCACCGCCGCCGCGTCGAGGATGGGCCGGGAGTACAGCTCGGCCAGCTCCTCCCCGGCGGGGGTGCCGGAGGTGAGCGCCGCCACCACGGGGAGCGACTTCTTGTGGGCGACGAGGTCGGCGCCGGCCGGCTTGCCCGTGCGGTCCGGGTCGCCCCAGATGCCGATGAGGTCGTCGATCAGCTGGAAGGCGAGACCGGCCTCCCGGCCGAAGGCGTCCATCGCCGCGACCTCCTCCTCCCCCGCCCCCGCGTAGAGCGCGCCGAGGGCGCAGGAACAGCCGAGCAGGGCACCGGTCTTGGCCGTGGCCATGGCCAGGCACTCGTCGAGGGAGACCTCGCGCGGGTCGCGCTGCTCGAAGGCGCAGTCGGCCTGCTGGCCGGCGCAGAGCTCGATGACGCAGGCGGCGAGGCGCGCGGAGGCCGCCGCGGAGGCCGGGTGCGGATCCTCGGCGAGCAACCGCAGGGCCAGCGCGCTCATCGCGTCGCCGGCCATGAGGGCGTCGGGGATGCCGAAGACGGTCCAGGCGGTGGGCCGGTGCCGGCGGGTCGGGTCCTCGTCGACGATGTCGTCGTGGAGCAGGGTGAAGTTGTGCGCGAGCTCCACCGCCGCCGCGGCCTTCACGGCCCGGGTCTCGTCGGCGCCGAGGGCACGGGCCGCCGCGAGGACCAGGGCGGGCCGGATCGCCTTGCCCGGCTGTCCCGCGTCCGGGGTGCCGTCGGCGCGCTCCCAGCCGAAGTGGTACATCGCCACCCGCCGTATGGAGCCGGGCAGGGACTCGACGGTCGAGCGCAGTTGGGGATGGACGGCGGTGCGCGTCCGGTCGAGGAGCGTCACGGCCCCCTGACCGTCGGCGACGGCATCCGCGCTGGTCATGGTCACGGTCTTTTCCTTCGCATCCTTCACGGCGTTCCCTCACGACGGTTCTTCGCCGTGCCGGGCCGGGCGCTCCCGGGGGCGGGCGGGTTCGGCCCCCGCCCCCGGGAGCCGCCGGCTCAACGCCAGCGGCTGACCTCGACGTTCTCCAGGACGCCGAGGGCGTCCGGGACGAGGATCGCCGCCGAGTAGTAGGCCGTGACCAGGTAGGAGATGATCGCCTGCTCGTCGATGCCCATGAAGCGGACGGAGAGGCTGGGCTCGATCTCGTCGGGGAGGCCGGTCTGGTGCAGACCGATGACGCCCTGGTCGGCCTCGCCGGTACGCATGCAGATGATCGAGGTGGTCCGGGCGTCCGAGACCGGGATCTTGTTGCACGGGTAGATCGGCACACCGCGCCAGGTCGGGATGCGGTTGCCCGCGATCTCGATCGTCTCGGGCACGAGTCCGCGCTTGTTGAGCTCGCGGCCGAAGGCGGCGATGGCGCGGGGGTGGGCGAGGAACATCTTGGAGCCCCGGCGGCGGGAGAGCAGCTCGTCCATGTCGTCCGGGCTGGGGACGCCGTCGTGCGGCTGGAGCCGCTGCCCGTAGTCGCAGTTGGAGAGGAGGCCGAACTCCTTGTTGTTGACGAGCTCGTGCTCCTGGCGCTCGCGGAGCGCCTCGACCGTGAGCCGCAACTGCTGCTCGGTCTGGTTCATCGGCTGGTTGTAGAGGTCGGCGACGCGGCTGTGGACCTTCAGCACGGTCTGGGCGACGCTCAGCTCGTACTCACGGGGCGAGGCGTCGTAGTCGACGTAGGTGTGCGGGACGACCGCCTCGCCGACGTGGCCGGCGGAGAGGTCGATCGCGGCCTCGCCGTAGGTGTTGGTGCTCCGGTCGGGGGCGGAGGCCACGCCCGCGAGGTGGGCGGCGAGCGAGCCGGCGCGCTCCGCGAGGTTCCGCACGTCGTCCCGGGTGAGCTCCAGGACCGTGCAGGCGGTGGCGGCCCTGGCGGTCCAGTCCCAGGTGGCGTCCTCCTGGAGCAGGGCGTCCTCGCCGAGGTAGGCGCCGTCGGCGAGGACGCCGAGCACGGCCTCGTCGCCGTAGGGCCCCTCGCCGATCTGCTCGATGCGACCGTGCGCGAGGAGGTACACCCGGTCGGTGGGGGCGCCCGCCACGGCGATGGTCTCGCCCGCCGCGTACTCCCGCTGGGTGCAGCGGGCCGCGAGCTCGGTCAGCGCGGCCTCGTCCTCGTAGCCTCGCAGTGCGGGGAGTTCGCCGAGTTCGGCGGGGATCACCGCGACGCGCTCTCCGGTCTGGACGAAGGTGACGCGGCCGTCACCCACGGAGTAGCTGAGCCTCCGGTTCACCCGGTACGTGCCGCCCTGCACCTGGACCCACGGCAGCGTCCGCAGCAGCCACCGGGAGGTGATCTCCTGCATCTGCGGGGCCGATTTGGTGGTCGTGGCGAGGTTCCGCGCGGCGGCGGTGCCGAGACTCTGCTGCGGGGCCTGCTGCTCCGCGCGGACCTCGTCGCCAACCGAACCAACGGACATGGAACTCCCTCTCGTATGACTGAGTTGCGAGAGAAGCCTTTCAGCACGGAGCGTGTCGGCGCCATTACACATTCGGGTGGGACTGTTCGGTGATCTTCGGGGCATGTCACGCGATTTCCATCCGAACAGCTCAGCCCCACCCGTCCCCTGACGTTCTGTCCGGATCGACTCGCACACGGTCCGAACGGATGGCAGCGGAGTGGCGGACTCCGGTACTCCGGAAGCTCACCCCGTCCTCCGGAAGGAGTCGGTCATGGCCTCACCCATGTCCGCGAACAGGTTCCTCGGCGCGCTGCGCGACGAGGGCCTCGCGGTCGTCCAGGTCGGCGACTGGTCCACCCACAACCGCAACCACAAGGGCCCCTGGGGCCCGGTGCACGGCGTGATGATCCACCACACCGTGACCCGCGGCACCGCCCACACCGTCCGGATCTGCCGGGACGGTTACGAGTCCCTCCCGGGGCCCCTCTGCCACGGCGTGATCGCCAAGGACGGCACGGTCCACCTCGTCGGCTACGGGCGCGCCAACCACGCGGGGCTCGGCGACGACGAGGTCCTCCGGGCGGTCATCGCCGAGCGGCGGCTGCCGCCGGACGACGAGGCCACCACGGACGGCAACCGGCACTTCTACGGCTTCGAGTGCGAGAACCTCGGCGACGGCGAGGACCCGTGGCCGAAGGTCCAGCTGGAGGCCATCGCGAAGGCGGCGGCCGCCGTCTGCCGGGCGCACGGCTGGACGCACCGCTCGGTCATCGGGCACCGGGAGTGGCAGCCGGGCAAGGTGGACCCGCGCGGGTTCACGATGGCGTCGATGCGGGAGCGGATCGCCGACCTGCTGCGCTGACCCCCTCGGAGGCGTCTTGCCGATCGGGCGGGCTCGCGAGGCCTGATCGGCGGGACACCCGCCGAGGGGCGGCGAGAATGGCCGGGTGAACGTGCTCGACCTGTCCCGTCTGCGGCCCCGCCTCCCCTCGCCCCTGGAGCCGGTGGAGGACGAGCGCTTCGCCCGGCGCGGTCTCACGCTGCTGCTGAAGCGCGAGGACCTCATCCATCCCGACCTGCCGGGCAACAAGTGGCGCAAGCTCGCGCTCAACCTGCGCGAGGCGGCCGGGCGGCCCGTGCTCACGTTCGGCGGCGCGTACTCCAACCACCTGCGGGCGACGGCCGCCGCCGGCCGGCTGCTCGGCTTCCCGACGGTCGGGGTGGTCCGCGGCGACGAGCTGGCGGGGCGGCCGCTCAACCCCTCGCTCGCGCGGTGCGCGGCGGACGGGATGCGGCTGGAGTTCGTGGACCGGGCCACGTACCGCGCGAAGAACGACCCGGCCACGCTCGCGGCGCTCCTGGAGCGGGCCCCCGCGGGCGCGTACGTGGTCCCGGAGGGCGGCAGCAACGCGCTCGCCGTCCACGGGTGCGTGGAGCTGGGCCGTGAGCTCGTCGGCGCGGCTGACACGGTCGCGGTCGCCTGCGGCACGGGCGGCACCCTGGCGGGGCTCGCGGCCGGGCTCTCCCCGGGGCAGCGGGCGCTGGGCGTCCCGGTCCTCAAGGGCGGCTTCCTCGGCCGGGAGGTGCGCGCCCTCCAGGAGGCGGCCTTCGGCGGGCCGCGCGGGGAGTGGAGCCTGGACGAGCGTTTCCACTGCGGGGGCTACGCGCGCGTGTCCCCCGCTCTGGAGGCGTTCGCACAGAACTTCGAGGATCGGCATGGACTCGCCATCGAGCGGCTGTATGTCGCCAAAATGCTGTACGGCCTGACGGCCCTCGCGGAGGAGGGCGCCTTCCCGGCGGGCACCCGGCTCGCGGCGGTGATCACGGGGGCGCCGGAGGACGGGGCACGAGATGCCGGGGCGCCGGAGGACGGACCGCGGGAGGCCGGGGCGCCGGAGGCCACGTCGAGGGGCGCCAAGGCGTCGGAGGACAGGCCCCGGGACACCCCTTAGTCGTCCATCTCCCGGTAGGCCGCCGCCTCCTCCAGGTCCAGGCGGCGGAGCAGGGTGCGCATCATCTCGTCGTCGATCCGGCGGGCGTCGCGCAGCTGGACGAAGACCTCGCGCTCGGCGTCGATCACCTCGCGCGAGAGGCGCCGGTAGGTGTCGTCCGCGGTCTCCCCCGTGATCTCGTTGACCGCGCCGAGGCGTTCCCACACGGCGTTGCGGCGACGCTCCAGGACCGTGCGCAGCCGGTCGGCGAGGGGCTTCGGCAGGGCGTTGCGCTCGTCGGCGAGGAGCGCGTCGAGGCGTTCCTCGGCGGCCCGCGAGGCCTCGCTCTGGGCCTGCGCCTCGGCCAGGGTCTCGGCGTACCGGTCGCGTCCGGGGAGCTTCAGGAGCCGGATCAGGGGCGGCAGGGTGAGGCCCTGCACCACGAGGGTGCCGATCACGGTGGTGAAGGTGAGGAAGAGGACGAGGTTCCGGGCCGGGAAGTCCACCCCGTCGGTGACGACGGGGATGGAGAAGGCGATGGCCAGGGAGACCACGCCGCGCATGCCGGCCCAGCCGACGACGAGCGGTGCCCGCCAGTCCACCTCGGGCTCCCGCTCCCGGATGCCCGAGGAGATCCAGCGGGGCAGGAAGGTCGCCGGGTAGACCCAGACGAACCGGACGACGACCACGGCGACGAAGACCCCGGCCGCGTACCAGGCCGCCTCCCCGATGCCGTACCGGCCGAGTCCCTCGACGACGTACGGCAGCTGGAGGCCGATCAGGGCGAAGACGGAGGACTCCAGGACGAAGGCGACCATCTTCCAGACGGCCTCCTCCTGGAGCCGGGTCGCGAAGTCGACCTTCCAGGCCTTGTGGCCGAGGAAGAGGCCGACCACGACGACCGCGAGCACGCCGGAGGCGCCGACCTCCTCGGCGGCGGCGTACGCGATGAACGGGATGAGCAGGGACAGGGTGTTCTGGAGGAGGGCCTCGCGCAGATGCGTGCGGAGCCAGTGGATCGGGACCATCAGGACCAGACCGACGCCGATGCCGCCGATCGCCGCGAGCGCGAACTCCCCGAAGCCGCCGGCCCAGCTGACGCCCTCGCCGACGGCGGCCGCGAGGGCGACCTTGTACGCGGTGATCGCGGTGGCGTCGTTCACGAGGGACTCGCCCTGGAGGATCGTGGTGATCCGGTTCGGCAGGCCGAGCCTGCGGGCGATGGCGGTGGCGGCGACCGCGTCCGGCGGGGCGATCACGGCGCCGAGCACCAGGGCGGCGGTGAGCGGCAGGTCGGGCACGAGGATGTAGGCGAGCCAGCCCACGGCCACGGTGGCGAAGAGGACGTACCCGACGGAGAGCAGCGCGACGGGCCGGATGTTGGCCCGCAGGTCGAGGTACGAGGATTCGACGGCGGCCGTGTAGAGGAGCGGGGGCAGGATCACCGGGAGCACGATGTGCGGGTCGAGGGTGTAGTCGGGGACCCCCGGGACGTACGAGGCGGCGAGGCCGACCGCGACGAGCAGCAGCGGGGCGGGCACCGGGGACCTGCGGGCGAACCCGGCCACGGCGGCGCTCGCCGCCACCAGTGCCACCAGCTGTAGTGCGTCCATGTCCGACCCCGTTCCCCTGCCGCAACGTAACCTGGCCATCATGAGCGAGTGCCCTCACCTGGCCGAAATGCCGCGCCCCGAACCGGCGCCGCTGGCCGACACCTGTCCCGAGTGCCTGGCGGACGGCACGCATCCGGTCCAGCTGCGGCTCTGTCTGAGCTGCGGGCACGTGGGCTGCTGCGACTCCTCGGCGGGGAGGCACGCGACGGGGCACTTCTCCTCGACGGGGCATCCGGTGATGCGGACCTTCGAGCCGGGCGAGTCCTGGCGCTGGTGCTTCGTCGACGGTTCGATCGTCTGACGGCCGGAGCGCCGCCTCGCGGCCGGTGCGGTCACGGACGGTTCGATCGCCCGGACGCTGGGTACGTCACCCCTCCGCGGATTCTCCGCGGCTGCCGGTGCGGGGGCGAGGAAACCGTTGGTCTCCAGGGCTCACGGCGACACGGCAGGATGGATCGCGATAGCGTCACGGCGGACCGCGCAGGCTCCCTGCGTACCGCCCGGTCCGGGGCCTCTCCCCCCGGACCCCGAATGAGCTTGTGCCACCTTGGAGGTGAGGGTGTCCCAGATCGCAGGCGAGCCCGGGACCCAGGACTTCGTGGAAGTCCGGCTGCCCGCTGCGGGTGCCTATCTGTCCGTGCTGCGTACGGCCACGGCCGGCCTCGCGGCGCGCTTGGACTTCACCCTCGACGAGATCGAGGACTTGCGGATCGCGGTCGACGAGGCCTGCGCCATCCTGCTCCAGCAGGCCGTGCCGGGATCCGTCCTCAGCTGCGTCTTCCGGCTGATCGACGACTCGCTCGACGTGACGGTCTCCGCCCCGACGACGGACGGCAGGGCGCCCGAGCGGGACACCTTCGCGTGGACCGTGCTGTCGGCGCTGGCCGGGAAGGTGGAGTCGTCGGTGGCCGATGACCGTACGGTCTCGATCAGCCTGTACAAACAGCGCGGCGCGGGGCCAGGCCCGGCGTGAGGAGCGGGGACGCGACGGCCGGCATCCCTGAGCAGCAGGCGCGGCCGAACAGGGTCGCTACGGAGCAGGCGGACCAGATGAGCGAGCACGAGCAGCACCCCGAGGTTCCCGAGACACCGGGGGTCTCCGAGGCCCCCGCGCGTCCCGGGACGCCGGCCCCCGACGGGGCCGGGGCGGTCGGGGCGGTCGGGGCGGCTTCGGCGGCGGAGAAGACCGAGGACGGCGACGAGGACGACGAGGGGCCGGACGCCCACGCCGTCCCGGACCCGCACGACCGGAGCGGCGCCCGCGCCCTCTTCGTCCGGCTGCGCGAGCTGCCCGAGGGGTCCCCGGAGAAGGCGGAGCTGCGCAACCGGCTGGTGCGCATGCACCTGCCGCTGGTGGAGCACCTGGCCCGGCGCTTCCGCAACCGCGGCGAGCCGCTGGACGACCTGACGCAGGTGGCGACGATCGGCCTGATCAAGTCGGTCGACCGGTTCGACCCGGAGCGCGGGGTGGAGTTCTCCACGTACGCGACGCCGACGGTGGTCGGCGAGATCAAGCGCCACTTCCGTGACAAGGGGTGGGCGGTCCGGGTGCCGCGCCGGCTCCAGGAGCTGCGGCTCTCGCTGACCACGGCGACGGCGGAGCTCTCGCAGCAGCACGGCCGCTCGCCTACGGTGCACGAGCTGGCGGAGCGGCTCGGGATCTCCGAGGAGGAGGTCCTGGAGGGGCTGGAGTCGGCCAACGCCTACTCGACGCTCTCCCTGGACGTCCCGGACACGGACGACGAGTCGCCGGCGGTGGCGGACACGCTGGGTGCGGAGGACGAGGCCCTGGAGGGGGTCGAGTACCGGGAGTCGCTCAAGCCGCTCCTGGAGGACCTGCCGCCACGGGAGAAGCGGATCCTGCTGCTTCGTTTCTTCGGGAACATGACCCAGTCGCAGATCGCGCAGGAGGTGGGCATCTCGCAGATGCACGTCTCCCGGCTGCTCGCCCGGACGCTCGCCCAGCTGCGGGAGAAGCTCCTCGTCGAGGAGTGATCCCCGTCAGGCCTCCTGGCCGGGGCGCCGGATGCCGAGCGCCTCGGTCGTGGCCGGGTTCACGAGGAGGACGAGCCCGGTCACGGCGAGGACGGCCAGGACGACGCCGGCCGGGATCATCGCGCTGTTCGCCTGGAGCATCTGCCAGGCGACGGGCAGGGCCAGGATCTGGGTGATGACGGCCGGGCCGCGGCTCCAGGAGCGGCGCAGCCACAGGCCGCGTGCGGCCGCGAGCGGGATCAGACCGAGGGCGACGAGGGTCGCCGCGCCCATGACGGCGCCGGTGAGGTCGCCGGCCGACCCGGTCAGGGCGTTCACCAACATGTACACGCCGCCGGCGACGAGCCCGAGGGCCTCGATGCCGGCGACGCCCGCCGCGGCGGCGAGACGGGTGGGCCGGGGGGTCTGCTCCGTACTGCTCATAGAGGGCAGGGTAACCGGGGCGCGCGGCCCGGCCGAGGCCGGGCGAGGCGGGTCCGGCGGGCGTCCGCCCCTCGGGCCTGGACTGGGCCCGATACCACCGGGTAGGTACGCTGGCGCTCATGCGCGCACTTCTCGTGGTCAACCCGGCAGCCACCACCACCAGTGCCCGCACCCGTGATGTGCTCCTCCACGCGCTGGCCAGCGAGATGAAGCTGGAGGCGGTCACCACCGAGTACCGCGGGCACGCGCGCGACCTGGGCCGACGGGCCGCCGAGGCCGGGAACATCGACCTGGTCGTGGCCCTCGGCGGGGACGGCACGGTGAACGAGGTCGTCAACGGGCTGCTGCACGGCGGACCCGATCCGGACCGGCTGCCGGGCCTCGCGGTCGTCCCCGGCGGCTCGACCAACGTCTTCGCCCGCGCCCTGGGACTGCCGAACGACGCCGTCGAGGCGACCGGCGCCCTGCTCGACGCGCTGCGTGAGCGGCGGACACGGACGGTGAGCCTCGGGCTCGCGTCCGGGACGCCGGGCACCGAGGACGAGGCGGTGCCGGAGCGCTGGTTCACGTTCTGTGCCGGGCTCGGTTTCGACGCGAGCGTCATCGGCCGGGTCGAACAGCAGCGCGAGCGCGGGAAGAGATCGACGCACGCCCTCTATCTGCGCCAGGTGGTGCGCCAGTTCCTGGGGGAGCCGAACCGCCGGCACGGCACGATCACCCTGGAGCGCCCCGGCGCGGAGCCGGTCGAGGACCTGGTCCTCTCCATAATCTGCAACACCTCCCCCTGGACCTACCTGGGCAATCGCCCGGTGTACGCGTCCCCGGAGGCGTCCTTCGAGACCGCGCTGGACGTGCTCGGGCTGCGCCGGCTCTCCACCCCGGCGGTGGCCCGTTACGGCGCCCAGCTGCTCACCTCGACCCCGGAGCGGGGTCCGCGCGGCAAGCATGCCGTGTCTCTGCACGACCTGACCGACTTCACCTTGCATTCGAAGGTTCCCCTCCCTCTCCAGATGGACGGAGACCACCTGGGACTGCGTACGAGCGTGACGTTCACAGGCGTACGCCGTGCACTGCGTGTGATTGTGTGAGTGGAAGGGCCCAAAGTCCTTTCACTCGAACGTTTAGGCGCGCATCCACCCCTTAGAAGTACGGCTGTGACCTAGCCGACACCGAGGAATCAAAAAAAACTTTCCGGAAGGGGTTGTATCCGTTGCTGGGGTTTGGGAGTCTCTTCTTGGCGATCGGGACGGCCCGCAACACCGGCCTCCACTGAGAGCCAGAACCCCTCCTCAGCAACAAGGACCACACCAGTTCACCTGGCAGTCGGCCCTTCCCTTGCGGAGGGATTCGTGAAAGCGTTCACATTCACAAGCAACTCGCACGTAACACCTGAGAGAGGTAGCAGCCATGGACTGGCGTCACAACGCCGTTTGTCGTGAGGAAGACCCCGAGCTGTTCTTCCCCATCGGCAACACCGGTCCTGCGCTGCTGCAGATCGAGGAAGCCAAGGCCGTCTGCCGCCGCTGCCCCGTCATGGAGCAGTGCCTGCAGTGGGCGCTCGAGTCCGGCCAGGACTCCGGCGTCTGGGGTGGCCTCAGCGAGGACGAGCGCCGCGCGATGAAGCGCCGTGCCGCTCGCAACCGGGCGCGTAACGCCAGCGCCTGAGCCACCTGCACAGCCTGAGGCACGCGGCGCGTACACCGCGTACGCAACCACCGCCCCCGAGCCGCAGCGCGCAGCAGTAACCCACAGCATTCGAGCCCCGGACCGATTCCCTTCGGTCCGGGGCTCGCTGCTATGAGCTCCGCTTATTTCTGCGGCTGTACGGGGATGTCGAGGACCACCTTCGTGCCGCGCTCGGCGCCCGGCAGCATGTCGAAGGAACCGCCCAACTCCCCTTCCACCAGGGTCCGTACGATCTGCAGGCCGAGGTTGCCGGCGCGCTGCGGGTCGAAGCCCTCGGGCAGGCCGCGGCCGTCGTCCTGGACCGTGATCAGGAGCCGGGCGTCCGTCCGGGTCTCGCTCCGGACGGCGCTGACCTCGACCGTGCCCTGCTCCCCCTGCGCGAAGGCGTGTTCGAGCGCGTTCTGCAGGATCTCGGTGAGGACCATGGAGAGCGGAGTGGCGACCTCGGCGTCGAGGATGCCGAAGCGGCCGTTGCGCCGGCAGGTGACCTTGCCCGGGGAGATCTCGGCGACCATCGCGATGACCCGGTCGGCGATCTCGTCGAACTGCACCCGCTCGTCCAGGTTCTGGGACAGCGTCTCATGGACGATGGCGATCGAACCGACGCGCCGCACGGCCTCGTTGAGCGCCTCGCGGCCCCGGTCGGAGTCCATCCGGCGGGCCTGGAGGCGGAGCAGGGCGGCCACCGTCTGGAGGTTGTTCTTCACCCGGTGGTGGATCTCCCGGATGGTGGCGTCCTTGGTGATCAACTCGCGCTCGCGGCGGCGCAGTTCGGTGACGTCCCGGAGCAGGACGAGCGAACCGATGCGGGTCCCCTTGGGCTTGAGCGGGATCGCCCGCAGCTGGATCACGCCGCCGTTGCCCTCGACCTCGAACTCGCGGGGCGCGTAGCCGGAGGCCAGCTTGACCAGGGCCTCGTCCACCGGGCCCCGGGAGGGGGCGAGTTCGGCGGTGATCTGACCGAGTTCCTGGCCGACCAGGTCGGCGGCGAGGCCGAGACGGTGGTACGCGGAGAGGGCATTGGGCGAGGCGTACTGGACGACGCCCTCGGCATCGAGACGGACGAGACCGTCGCCGGCGCGCGGCGAGGAGTCCATGTCGACCTGCTCGCCGGCGAAGGGGAACGTTCCGGCGGCGATCATCTGGGCGAGGTCGGAGGCCGACTGGAGGTAGGTGAGCTCCAGCCGGGAGGGGGTGCGGACGGTCAGCAGGTTGGTGTTGCGGGCGATGACGCCGAGGACCCGGCCCTCGCGGCGCACGGGGATGGACTCGACCCGCACCGGGACCTCCTCGCGCCACTCCGGGTCGCCCTCGCGGACGATCCGGCCCTCGTCGAGGGCGGCGTCGAGCAGCGGGCGGCGGCCGCGCGGGACCAGATGGCCGACCATGTCGTCCTGGTAGGAGGTCGGGCCGGTGTTGGGCCGCATCTGGGCGACGGAGACGTACCGCGTGCCGTCGAGGGTCGGGACCCAGAGGACGAGGTCGGCGAAGGAGAGGTCGGAGAGCAGCTGCCACTCCGACACCAGCAGATGGAGCCACTCGAGGTCGGAGTCGCTCAGGGCGGTGTGCTGGCGGACGAGGTCGTTCATGGAGGGCACGATGCGAGCGTACCTGCGGAATTGCAGGGGCCGTGAACCTGGATCTCCGGGGCTCCGTGTTGGAGGATGGGCCGGGAAAGACCGTGCTCCTGTGGATGGACAGACAAGAATGGTCTAGTCCACAATGAAAAATACAGAGCCTCCATCCTCCCCGCACAGGAGGATGGAACGAGGTACCCGGCGCTCTCTGCCCTGACTGCGCCGAGACCTCCCACACGGCCGAGGGACCGCACACCCCCGGTCGGGCAACTCCGGGCTGCGGTGCCGGGCGGGCTGAGGGTCCCGCCGGGCGCCGCGGCCCGCGGGTGTTTCCGGGGCCTCTCGGCCCGGCCCCTCCGGCGGGTCCGACCCGGCCCCTCCGGCGGCTCTCGACCCGAGCCGTCCCGGCCGCACGCCCCCCTCAGGCCGGCCAGGCCCGCATCGCCGCTTCCGCCACCGCCGTCAGCTCCTCCGCCGTCGCCCCGTCGCGGGCCTGCAGGGACATGCCCTGGAGCACGGCGCCGATCAGCCGGGCCAGCGCGCGCGGATCGGTGTCCGGCGGGAGCTCGCCCGTCTCCACGTCCTGGCGGATGTGGTTCTCGAACGCGGCCAGATTGTCGTTCCGCCGGGCCCGCAGGGCCTCCTCGACCTCCGGGGTCGAGCAGTTCACGGCCGCGGAGATCATCAGGCAGCCGTGCGGATGGCCGGGCTCCGTGAAGAGCACGGCGGCCTCACGCAGCATGCGCCCCAAGGCGGCGCGGGCGGTCGACTCCTCGGCGAAGGCACGGCCGCCGTAGGCCCCGTAGCTGAGCGCGTACGCCTCGACGACCTCCTCGAACAGCGTCTTCTTGTCGCCGAAGGCCGCGTAGAGGCTGGGCGCGCTGATGCCCATGGCGCGGGTGAGGTCGGCGACGGAGGTCGTCTCGTAGCCGTGCTCCCAGAAGGCCATCGTCGCCTGCTCCAGGGCCGTGAGCCGGTCGAAGGAGCGGGGGCGGCCGCGCTGTCTCGTCACCATGGAGTGAATTCTATAGCGCCCACTACGGATCGTGGGGTACGGTCTTTAAGTAACGACCGCTACAGAAAGAGGGGGGCGTCGCCATGGGCGTGCTCGACGGAAGGCTGACCGGGAAGACGGCACTGGTCACGGGCGGGAGCCGGGGCATCGGACGGGGGATCGCCGAGCGGCTCGGACGCGAGGGCGCGCGGGTCGCGGTGCACTACGGGACGAACGAGGCGGCGGCGAAGGACACGGTCGCCGCGATCGAGGAGGCCGGCGGCTCCGCCTTCGCCCTGGGCCAGGAGCTGGGGGTGCCGGGGGACGCGGCGGCGCTCTGGCGGGCCTTCGACGCGCAGGCGGACGGCCTGGACATCCTGGTGAACAACGCGGGAATCGGGGCGTCGCAGCCGTTCGCGACGATCGGCGACGAGGAGTACGACCGGATCTTCGCGGTCAACACGAAGGCGCCCTTCTTCCTGGCGCAGCTGGGGGCGGAGCGACTGCGGGACGGCGGCCGGATCGTCAACATCTCGACGGGCCTGAGCCGGGCGGCGGCCATGCCGGACCTGATCGCGTACGCGATGTCGAAGGGCGCGCTCGACGTCTTCACCCGCTATCTGTCGAAGGTCCTCGGCCCGCGCGGGATCACGGTCAACGCGGTGGCGCCGGGGATCGTGGACACGGACATCAACGCCGGGTGGCTGCGGGGGAACGAGGAGGCCTGGGCGGGGGCGGCGGCGATGGCGACGCTGGGCGCGGTCGGGACGCCGCCGGAGATAGCGGACGTGGTGGCCTTCCTGGCCTCCGACGACGCGCGGTGGGTGACGGGCGACTGGATCGACGTGACGGGAGGTTCGCTGGCCTGACGGGCGGGGACGGGGCGGGAGGTTCGCCGGCCTGACGGGCGGGACGGAGCGGGAGGTTCGCCGGCCCGGCGGGCGGGGGCGGGGTGGGGTTCGAGTGGCTGGTGGGGCGGGTGCGGCCGACGATGGAGGCGGTGCCGTCCGCGGGGCGGAACGGCATGAGGGGAAGGCCTCCCCTCTGCTAGATTTGGACCCAGATTGGTCTATACCACACGGTCCTTTCAGCAGCCCCTCACCAGATCGGCAGGCACAGCGTGGAAGTTGTCATCGTCAAGGACGCCAAGGCCGGCGGCGAGCTCATCGCGGACGGCATCGCCGACCTCCTGCGCAGCAAGCCTGACGCGCTGCTCGGCGTGGCCACGGGCTCCACCCCGATCCCGATCTACGACGCCCTGGTCGCCCGGGTCTCCGCCGGCGCCGTGGACGTCTCCCGGGCCCGGATCGCCCAGCTCGACGAGTACGTCGGCCTGCCCGCGGGGCACCCGGAGTCGTACCGCTCCACCGTGCTCCGCCAGGTCGTCGAGCCGCTCGGGCTCTCCCCGGAGGCCTTCATGGGTCCCGACGGCTCCGCCGAGGACGTCCTGGCGGCCTGCGAGGCCTACGACAAGGCGCTGGCCGAGGCCGGCGGCGTGGATCTGCAGATCCTCGGCATCGGCACCGACGGGCACATCGGCTTCAACGAGCCGTGCTCCTCGCTCGCCTCCCGCACCCGGATCAAGACGCTCACCGAGCAGACCCGCGTCGACAACGCCCGCTTCTTCGACGACGACATCGAGCAGGTGCCGCACCACGTCATCACCCAGGGCATCGGCACCATCCTGGAGGCCCGTCACCTGGTGCTGCTCGCCACCGGCGAGGGCAAGGCCGAGGCCGTGGCGCAGACCGTCGAGGGCCCCGTGGCGGCGCTCGTGCCGGCCTCCGCGCTGCAGCTGCACCCGCACGCCACGGTCGTGGTGGACGAGGCCGCCGCCTCCAAGCTGAAGCTCGCGGACTACTTCCGCCACACCTTCGCGAACAAGCCCGCCTGGCAGGGCATCTAGGACCCGTACGGAGAGGGGCCCGGTACCTGTCCAGGTACCGGGCCCCTCTCCGTCCCGCGCAGGTCTCCGTCCCGCGCAGGTCTCCGTCTCGCTCAGGCGCCGGTTCCGACGACGGCCTCGGCGGCGGCGCGGCCGCAGACCCGGGCCGCGCCGTGCGTGGCGATGTGCAGGGCCCCGCGGGGCTCCGCCTCGTCGAGGCCCATCTCGACCACGACGGTGTCGGGGCGGGCCGCGAGGAGGCCGTCCAGGGCCCGGGTCATCCAGGGGTGCCGGTGGGCGTCCCGTACGACCGCCACGATCCGCCGCTCCCCCGCGGCGGCCAGGACGGCGTCCACGGACGACTCGCCGTACGAGCCGCTCTCCGTGCCGGGCAGCAGGCGCTCCAGCTCGGCCGTGATGCCCCAGGGCGTCTCGTCACCGACCGCGAAGTTGGCGACCGGGGTGAAGGAGGCCACGTAGGGAGCGCCGGTCATCGGCGTGTACGGCCGCTCCCCCCGGGTCACCTTCAGGGCCCGGCGGGCCGCGACGAGTCCGATGTCGGTGCCGGGCGCGGTCCCCTCCTGCGCTGCCGCGCCCGACACCGATCCAGCCCCCCTGGCCCGGTGCGCCTGGGTCCAGGCCGCCAGGGCGCGCACGCGCGCCGCGGCGTCGGCCAGCCGCTCCTCGGGCAGTTCACCGGTCCGTACCGCGTCGACGAGGGCGTCTCGCAGCCGCAGCACGGTGTCCTCGTCGCACAGCCCGCCGCCGACGCAGATGGCGTCGGCGCCCGCGGCGATCGCGAGGACGGATCCGCGCTCGATGCCGTACGTCGCCGCGACGGCCTGCATCTCCATGCCGTCGGTGACGATCAGCCCCTCGAAGCCCAGCTCCTGACGCAGCAGACCGGTGAGGATCTGCGGGCTCAGGGTGGCCGGACGGTGGGGGTCGAGCGCGGAGAGCAGAATATGCGCGCTCATGACCGCTTTGGTACCCGCGGCGACGGCCGCGCGGAAAGGTACCAGCTCACGGGCGTGCAGTGTGGCGAGGTCCACATCGATCCGGGGCAGCGCGTCGTGCGAATCGACGTTGGTGTCGCCGTGTCCGGGGAAGTGCTTGGTGCAGGCCGCGACCCCGACGCCCTGGAGGCCGTCGACGTACGCCACGGTGTGCCGGGCGACCAGGTCCGGGTCCGGGCCGAAGGAGCGGACGCCGATGACCGGGTTCTCGGCGTTGGAGTTGACGTCCGCCGAGGGCGCCCAGTTCAGGTCGACGCCGCACTCCACGAGCCGGCGGCCCAGCTCGCGGGCGACGGCCCGGGTGAGCTCGACGTCGTCGACGCTGCCCAGCGCGTAGTTGCCGGGGAAGGACGAGCCCTGCTTGACCTCCAGGCGGGTGACGTCCCCGCCCTCCTCGTCGATGGCGACGAGGACGTCGTCCCGCTCGGCGCGCAGCCGCGCGGTGAGGGCGGCGAGCTGCTCGGGGTCGGCGATGTTCCGGCCGAAGAGTCCGACCGAGGAGAGGCCCTCGCCGATGCGGCGGAGCAGCCAGTCGGGGGCGGTGGTGCCGGCGAAGCCGGGCTGGAGGACCGTGAGCGCGTCACGGGTCAGGGTGTCCGAGCCGTGTACGAGTGTGGTCATGGGGGTCCGTTATCCCTTCACCGCGCCGGCGGTCATGCCGCCGACGGCCTTGCGCTGGAGGAAGAGGAAGACGATGAGCACGGGGAGGGCGAAGAGCGTGGAGGCGGCCATGGTGGCGCCCCAGTCGCTGCCGAAGGCGGTCTGGAACTGGGTCAGCCAGAGCGTCAGGGTCTGCGACTCCTTCTCCTTGTTCAGCATGAGGATCATGGCGAACTCGTTCCAGGCGGTGATGAAGCCGAAGAGCGAGGTCGACATCAGTCCGGGTGCGAGCAGCGGGAAGATCACCTTGCGGAAGGCCTGGCCGCGGGTGCAGCCGTCGATCTGCGCGGCCTCCTCCAGTTCGACCGGGACGGCGGCGATGAAGCCGCGCAGGGTCCAGATCGTGAAGGGGAGGACCATGACGAAGTAGACGAGCGTGAGCATCGGGATGCTGTTGAGCAGGTCGTTCTCACGGGAGATCATGTACATCGCGATGACCATGACCTCCCAGGGGGCCATCTGAGCCATCATCACGACGAGGACGATGCCCTTGCGCCCCCTGAACCTGAGGCGGGCGATCGCGAAGCTCGCGGCCAGGGCGACGACCAGCGCGAGCAGTACGGCGCCGAGGGTGACCGTGAGGCTGTTGGTGACGTACGTCCAGAACAGGTCGACGCCGGTCGCGGTCGTGTAGTTCTCGAACGTCGGGGTGAAGACGAAGACCGGGTCCTTGGTCATGATCTCGTGCTGCGGCTTCAGCGAGGACGAGAACATCCAGTAGACCGGGAAGACGAACACGGCCGCGAGCACGAGGGCGCCGAGGTTCTTGGCGACCGCGGCGACGGTGAGCGGCTTCCTGGTGCGCAGCTTCTGCGGAGTCGGGGTGGCGGCGGCGCTCACAGCTCCTCCTCCTTCAGGATCAGGCGGAAGTAGAAGGACAGGACCGCGATGAGCATCACGATCGTCAGGACGGAGATGGCGGCGGCGACGCCGTAGTGGAACTGTCCGACGCCCTCGATGTAGGCGAAGACGGGGAGCGTCTCCGAACCGCGGTCGGGGCCGCCCAGGTTCATGGCGTAGACCTGCGCGAACGCCTTGAAGATCCAGATGATCTCCAGGAACGTGGTGATCATGAAGAAGGACTTCAGGTTCGGGAAGACCACGGCCCAGAAGGTCCGCCAGCCGCTCGCGCCGTCCATCTTCGCGGCCTCGTACAGCTCGGAGCCGATGGTGGTCAGGCCGGCGTACATGTTGAGGGCGACGAACGGGACGGAGCCCCAGACGAGCAGGATCAGGACGATGACCAGGGTGGAGAAGCCGGTCTCGAACCAGTTGTGCTGGTCGTAGCCGGAGAAGCCCAGCGTGCGCATCAGCCAGTTCACGACGCCGAACTGCTCGTCGAAGAGCCAGCGGAAGACCGTGACGGAGGCGACGATCGGCATGGCCCAGGCGAACATCAGGGCCAGCGAGAGGACCAGTCGCATCTTCTTGCCGAGGCGGTTGAGCAGCAGGCCGATGCCCGTGCCGATCGCCATGATGAGGGCGACGTTGACGGCGGTGAAGACGACGCTGCGGACGACGACGGTCCAGAAGTCCGCGTCACCGAGGAGCTCGGTGTAGTTGTCGAAGCCGGTCCAGACCGTCTCGCGGGTGATGAACTCCTTCCGGTTGAGCTGCTGGAAGGAGAGGATCACGTTGCGGATCAGCGGGTAGAGCAGCAGCACCGCCATGGACAACAGGGCCGGCGCGACGAGCAGGTAGGGCAGCACCCCGCTGGGCAGGGAGCGTCTGCCGCGTGGAGGCTGAAGGACTTCCTTCGGGCCCGAAGAGGGTGGCGGAGTCTGCGACTTCCCTGCCGCCCTCCCGGGCGCGTCCTGGGGACCGGCGGTCGCCGTCCCCTGGGAGTCCACGGTCATGGTCTTATTCCTCGCGGTTCTGGGGCTCCCGCGCCCACCGGGGCACGGCCCGGGGGAACGGGCCGCTGATCACTGCATCGCTGCGACGCGCCGGTGGTGCGGCCGGTGCGAACCGGCCGCACCACCGGGGCTACGGATTACTGCTGGTTGATGCGCTCGTCGATGACCTTGTCGGCCGCCTCGCCGGCCTTCTTGGCGTCCTCGCCCTTCAGGACCTTGGTCATGTAGTCCTTGATCGGGTTCGGGGCGGTCTCGACGTTCGCCCAGCCCGGGGTGACCGGGGTGACCTTGCCGGAGGCGGACGAGGCCGCCATGGCCTCGGCGAAGGAGCCCGCGGCGGGCTTGAACTGCGCGGAGTCGGTGTTGGGAAGCAGCGCGCCCTCGGTGGCGGCGGCGTACTTCGTCATGAACTCCTTGCCGGCGGCGAGGGCCAGCCACTCCTTCGCGAGGTCCTTGTTCTTGGAGCGCTCGGCGACGGCCAGGTTCGAGCCGCCGAGGAAGACGGAGCCCGGCTTGTCGGCGGTCTTGCCCGGGATCGGGAAGTAGCCGAAGTCGGCGGTCTTGCCGGCCTTCTTCATGGCGTCGATCGCGCCGCCGGCCTCCCAGCCGAGGCCGATCCAGGACGCCACGCCGCCCTTGGGGACGATGTCGGTGGACTGCTGCGGGGTCGCCTCGTCCTTGTCCTTCGGAGCGGTCGAGTAGGACGCCAGCTCCTTGTAGAAGTTCATGGCGTTGACGGCCTCGGGGGAGGACAGGTTGCCCTTCCACTTGTCGCCGTCCTTGACCGCCAGGTCGCTGCCCTCGTCCCAGATGAGGCCGGCGAGGACGTACCAGGACTGGCCCGGCAGGTAGATGGCCTGCGACTTGGGGTCGGACGCCTTGAGCTTCTTCAGGCCGTCGATCCACTCGGCGCGGGTCTTCGGCGGGGTGACGCCGGCCTTCTTGAAGGCGGCCTTGTCGTAGACGACGACGCGGTTGGCGGCGTACCAGGGGGCGGAGTAGAGCTTGCCGTCCAGCTCGTTGGAGGCGACCATGCCCTTGTTCCAGGCGTCGTAGCCGAGCTTGGCCTTGTCGCCGGAGAGGTCGGCGAGGCCGCCGGTGACCGCGTAGCCGGCGGTCTGCGTGTTGCCGAGCTCCAGGACGTCCGGCGGGGTGTCCTCGGAGAGGGCGGTGGTGACCTTCTCCTGGATGCCGTTCCAGATCTGCTTCTCGACCTTGACCTTGACGCCCGGGTGCTTGGCCTCGAAGGCCTTGTTCACCTCGGCCATCCAGGCGTCCGGCGCGGAGCCGTCCATGACCCAGACGGTCAGGGTCTTGTCGCCCCCGGCCGCCCCCTTGCCGCCGTCCTTGCCGCTGTCGCTCTCCGAACCACACGCCGCGATGGAGACCATCATGCCCGCGACGCCGATCGCCGCGATGAGCTTGCGCTTCACGCCACCCTCCTCAGGGATGCCTGCAACCCCTGCCCACCGCGCGAAGACATACGTCAGGTAGTGCTCGTGGGGCTGGGACCTGGTCTTTAATGGTTTAGACCAGTACCGGGAGCTTGGCCTAGACCTTTAGGGGTGTCAAGGGTGTATAAGAAGGGCAGTCGCGTCCGTTATCGGACCGACACCTGAGGGAGGGCGACGACCCGTGACCGGTCCGTGCCACCATGTGAGCCGCGACAGACGGAGGAGCCGGTGACGGCAGCAGCACAGGACTCGGGAAGGCAGGCCATGGGCACGGACGCGGGCAGTACGGAGACAGAGAGCGGGACACCGACCCGCACCGCGCGCGTGCCCAAGTACTACCGACTGAAGCGGCACCTGCTCGACATGACGGAGACCCTGCCGCCCGGCACGCCGGTCCCGCCGGAGCGCACGCTCGCCGCCGAGTTCGACACCTCGCGCACCACCGTGCGCCAGGCGCTCCAGGAGCTGGTCGTCGAGGGCCGTCTCGAGCGCATCCAGGGCAAGGGCACCTTCGTGGCCAAGCCCAAGGTCTCGCAGGCCCTGCAACTCACCTCCTACACGGAGGACATGCGCGCCCAGGGCCTGGAGCCCACCTCACAGCTCCTCGACATCGGGTACGTCACGGCCGACGACACCCTCGCCGGGCTGCTGGACATCTCGGCCGGCGGCCGGGTGCTCCGCATCGAGCGCCTGCGCCTCGCGAGCGGCGAGCCGATGGCGATCGAGACCACCCACCTGTCGGCGAAGCGCTTCCCCGCGCTGCGCCGCTCGCTGGTGAAGTACACCTCGCTCTACACGGCGCTCGCCGAGGTCTACGACGTGCACCTCGCCGAGGCCGAGGAGACCATCGAGACCTCCCTCGCCACCCCGCGCGAGGCCGGTCTGCTCGGCACGGACGTGGGCCTGCCGATGCTGATGCTCTCCCGGCACTCGCTGGACGCCCAGGGCGAGCCGGTGGAGTGGGTGCGGTCCGTCTACCGCGGCGACCGGTACAAGTTCGTGGCGCGTCTGAAGCGCCCCAACGGCTGAGCCCCTCGAGGGCCGGGCCTCGCGCACGGCCGGCCCTCTCGTACGGCACGAACGGCCGCACCCCGGCGGGGGGTGCGGCCGTTCGGCGTCGAATCGCTTCCGTTATGCGGACAGGGGTTCCCAGCACGGGAGCAGTCCCCTAGATTTCCCCAGCACTATCGAGGTGATCAGCGAGGGGACGGGAATCGCCATGTCAGAGGCGTCAGATGTGACACAAGGGAAACAACCGACCATCACACCCCTGCGGGTGGTGATCGCGCTCTGCCTGTTCGCCCCGTTCGTGGCGATGCTCTGGGTGAGCTCCTACGCGAAGGTCGAACCGGCCTTCGCCGGCATCCCGTTCTTCTACTGGTACCAGATGCTCTGGGTGCTGATCTCCACGGTGCTCACCATGGTCGCGTACAAGCTGTGGCAGCTGGACCAGCGTGCCCGCAAGGGAGGTGACGCGCGATGAAGGACGTGTCCGGCGTGAACGGCGTGGCGCTCGGCGTCTTCGTCTTCTTCTTCCTGGCCGTCACGGTCATGGGCTTCCTGGCCGCGCGCTGGCGCAAGGCCGAGAACGAGCACAGCCTCGACGAATGGGGCCTGGGCGGACGGTCGTTCGGCACCTGGGTCACCTGGTTCCTGCTCGGCGGCGACCTCTACACGGCGTACACCTTCGTCGCCGTCCCCGCGGCCATCTACGCGGCGGGCGCGGCCGGCTTCTTCGCCGTCCCGTACACGATCCTGGTGTACCCGCTGATCTTCACCTTCCTGCCGCGCCTCTGGTCGGTCTCGCACAAGCACGGATACGTCACCACCTCAGACTTCGTGCGCGGCCGTTTCGGTTCCAAGGGCCTGTCGCTCGCGGTGGCGGTCACCGGCATCCTCGCCACCATGCCGTACATCGCGCTCCAGCTCGTCGGCATCCAGGCCGTCCTGGACGTGATGGGCGTCGGCGGCGGCGAGGACACCCACTGGTTCGTCAAGGACCTGCCGCTGCTGATCGCCTTCGGCGTGCTGGCCGCGTACACGTACTCCTCCGGCCTGCGCGCCCCCGCGCTCATCGCCTTCGTCAAGGACACGCTGATCTACATCGTCATCGCGGTGGCGATCATCTACATCCCGATCAAGCTCGGCGGCTTCGACGAGATCTTCACCAAGGCGGGCGAGGCCTTCGCGCAGACGGGCCCGACTGGCAAGCCTCGCGGCGCACTCGTTTCCCCCGAGGCGAACCAGTGGACGTACGCGACGCTCGCGCTCGGCTCGGCCCTGGCGCTCTTCATGTACCCGCACTCCATCACGGCGACGCTGTCGTCCCGGAGCCGGAACGTCATCCGCCGCAACACCACCATCCTGCCGCTGTACTCGCTGATGCTGGGCCTGCTCGCGCTGCTCGGCTTCATGGCGATCGCCGCCGGAATCAAGGTTAAAAATCCCCAGCTCTCCATCCCGCAGCTCTTCGAGACCATGTTCCCGGACTGGTTCGCGGGCGTCGCGTTCGCCGCGATCGGCATCGGCGCGCTCGTCCCGGCCGCGATCATGTCGATCGCCGCGGCCAACCTCTTCACCCGCAACATCTACAAGGACTTCATCAAGAAGGACGCCACCCCGGCCCAGGAGACCAAGGTCTCCAAGCTGGTCTCCCTCCTGGTGAAGGTCGGCGCGCTCGTCTTCGTCCTCACCATGGACAAGACGGTCGCCATCAACTTCCAGCTGCTCGGCGGCATCTGGATCCTGCAGA
The DNA here is from genome assembly GCF_900105415.1 of Streptomyces sp. TLI_105. Taxonomy (GTDB): domain Bacteria; phylum Actinomycetota; class Actinomycetes; order Streptomycetales; family Streptomycetaceae; genus Streptomyces. Next base: position 2,834,105 of record NZ_FNSM01000001.1, read on the forward strand.
CCTTCCCGGCGCTCGTCGGCGGCCTGTTCACCCGCTGGTTCCACCGCTGGGCGCTGCTCGCCGGCTGGGCCGTCGGCATGGTCTACGGCACGGCCGCCGCGTACGGCGTCGCCAGCCCGACCCAGAAGCACTTCGGCGGCTCGGCGGCCGAGATCCCCGGCATCGGCGAGATCGGCTACATCGGCCTCACCGCCTTCGTGCTCAACGTCGTGGTCACGGTCGTCCTGACCTTCGTCCTCAAGGCCGTCAAGGCCCCCGAGGGCGTCGACGAGACCTCCCCGGAGGACTACACGGCGGACGCGGGCGACGCGGGCGTCCGCCCCCTCCCGAAGGTCGGCGCCGAAACGCACTGACCGCGGAACACCCCGCGGGGGCCCGGGATCCCATCATGGGATCCCGGGCCCCCGCGCGTGTGACCGCGCGCGGCAGACTGGGACGCATGGACTTCACGATCAGGGCGGTACGGCCCGAGGAGTACGAGGAGCTCGGTGACCTCACCGGGCTGACCTATCTGAACGACGGTCTGCTGCTGCACGGCGAGGACGACTTCTACCTGGACGTGCTCCGCGACACGGCCCGGCGGGCGCGCGAGAGCGAGGTGCTCGTCGCCGTCGACGCGGACGGCACCGTCATCGGCGGGGTGACCTTCGCGGAGGGCGGCACCGCCTGGGCGGACATCGCCGTCCCCGGCGAAGCCGAGTTCCGCATGCTCGTGGTCGCGCCGGCGGCCCGCGGCAGGGGCGTCGGAGAAGCCCTCGTACGCGCCTGCGTGGACCGCGCGCGGGCCCTGACCGGGTGCGCGCGCCTCGTGCTCTCCACGGCCCCCAAGATGGTCTCGGCGCACCGGATCTACGAGCGGATGGGCTTCGTCCGCACCCCGGACCGCGACTGGCGGCCGATCCCCGAGCACTTTCTGCGGACGTACGCCCTGGAGCTGTAGCCCCGGGACCGACACAACATGTGGGGGGTGCCACGAGCGGCGCCCCCCACATGTATGCTCGTCCTCGCTGTCGACGCAGGGGAATCCGGCGCGAATCCGGAACTGTCCCGCAACGGTGTGCTTCGTGCGGTTTCGTACGCGGTGAGTCCGAAGACCTTCCGGCAGCGCGCCCGGTCCGTCCGTTCCGGGTGCCACAGACGTCCGGGCCTCGCGGAGTGGGTTGGTGGACGCGGCGCGCCCGCGCGTACGGGTGCCCGCCTGCCCGCCTCCCGCCCGCGCGCCCCGCCGAGCGAGGGAGAGCCCCCACGTGACCATCGCGCCCGCCGATCCGGCTTCGGCCGAGGCTTCCGCGGTCGAGAGCGACGGCCCCGGGACCGTGCTGCTGCGGACCCTGACCGACCTCACCGCCGATCTCCCCGACACCGACCCCGGCAAGGTCGCCGCCGCCGCCCTCCGCGGCCGCAGCGCCACGTCGGACGAGGCGGAGCTGCGCGAGCTGGCCACCGAGGCGGCCGCCGGCCTGATCGCCGAGGACCCCGCGTACTCCCGGCTCGCCGCCCGGCTCCTCACCATCACCATCGCCGACGAGGCGGCCGGCCAGGGCGCCGTCTCCTTCTCGGCCTCCGTCGCCGTCGGGCACCGCGAGGGCCTCATCGCCGACCGCACCGCCGACTTCGTCACCCTGCACGCCGCGCGGCTCGACGCGACGATCGACGCGGCCGGCGACGACCGCTTCGGCTACTTCGGTCTGCGCACCCTCTACTCGCGCTACCTGCTGCGCCACCCGATCACCCGCAAGGTGATCGAGACCCCGCAGCACTTCATGCTGCGCGTCGCCTGCGGCCTCGCCGAGGACGACAGCGTCCGCGCCCTCGACGAGGTGGCCGCGCTGTACGGCCTGATGAGCCGTCTGGACTACCTGCCGTCCTCCCCCACGCTCTTCAACTCCGGCACCCGCCACCCGCAGATGTCCTCCTGCTACCTGCTGGACTCCCCGCAGGACGAGCTGGACTCCATCTACGACCGCTACCACCAGGTCGCGCGCCTCTCGAAGCACGCGGGCGGCATCGGCCTGTCGTACTCCCGCATCCGCGCCCGCGGTTCGCTGATCCGCGGCACCAACGGGCACTCCAACGGCATCGTGCCGTTCCTGAAGACGCTCGACGCCTCCGTCGCCGCCGTGAACCAGGGCGGCCGCCGCAAGGGCGCCGCCGCGGTCTACCTGGAGACCTGGCACGCGGACATCGAGGAGTTCCTGGAGCTCCGCGACAACACGGGCGAGGACCAGCGCCGTACGCACAACCTGAACCTGGCGCACTGGATCCCGGACGAGTTCATGCGCCGGGTCAACGCCGACGCCGAGTGGTCGCTGTTCTCCCCGGCGGACGTGCCCGAGCTCGTCGACCTGTACGGCGAGGAGTTCGACGCCGCCTACCGCGAGGCCGAGGCGGCGGGCCTGGCCCGCAAGACGATGCCGGCCCGCGACCTGTACGGCCGGATGATGCGCACCCTGGCCCAGACCGGCAACGGCTGGATGACCTTCAAGGACGCCTCGAACCGTACGGCCAACCAGACGGCCGAGCCCGGCACCGTCGTCCACTCCTCGAACCTCTGCACCGAGATCATCGAGGTCACGAACGACGGCGAGACGGCGGTCTGCAACCTCGGCTCGGTCAACCTCGGCGCCTTCGTGTCGGGTTCGGACATCGACTGGGAGCGGCTGGACGAGACCGTCCGCACGGCCGTCACCTTCCTCGACCGGGTCGTCGACATCAACTTCTACCCGACCGAGCAGGCGGGCCGCTCCAACGCCAAGTGGCGCCCGGTCGGCCTCGGCGCGATGGGCCTCCAGGACGTCTTCTTCCAGCTGAAGCTGCCGTTCGACTCCGCCGAGGCGCGCGCCCTGTCCACCCGGATCGCCGAGCGGATCATGCTCGCCGCGTACGAGGCGTCCGCCGACCTCGCCGAGCGCAGCGGCCCGCTCCCCGCCTGGGCCAAGACCCGCACCGCCCGGGGCGTCCTGCACCCCGACCACTACGACGTGGAGCTCAACTGGCCGGAGCGCTGGGCGGCGCTGCGCGAGCGGATCGCGTCGACCGGCATGCGCAACTCCCTCCTCCTGGCCATCGCGCCGACGGCGACCATCGCCTCGATCGCGGGCGTCTACGAGTGCATCGAGCCGCAGGTCTCCAACCTGTTCAAGCGCGAGACGCTGTCCGGCGAGTTCCTCCAGGTCAACTCGTACCTCGTCGACGAGCTGAAGAAGCTCGGCGTGTGGGACGCACAGACCCGTGAGGCGCTGCGCGACTCCAACGGCTCGGTGGCCGGCTTCACCTGGGTCCCCGCCGAGGTGCGCGAGCTGTACCGCACGGCCTGGGAGATCCCGCAGCGCGGTCTGATCGACATGGCCGCCGCCCGTACGCCGTTCCTGGACCAGTCGCAGTCGCTGAACCTGTTCCTGGAGACGCCGACGATCGGCAAGCTGTCGTCGATGTACGCGTACGCCTGGAAGCAGGGCCTGAAGACCACGTACTACCTGCGCTCCCGCCCGGCGACCCGGATCGCCCGCGCCGCCCAGGCCGCGACGACCGCCGCCCCGATCCCCGTCCAGCAGGCGACGTCCGACGCGGACGCGCTCGCCTGCTCCCTGGAAAACCCCGAGTCCTGCGAGGCCTGCCAGTAATGAGCACCGAGAAGAAGAACCTCCTGGACCCGGGCTTCGAACTGACCCTCCGTCCGATGCGCTACCCGGACTTCTACGAGCGCTACCGGGACGCCATCAAGAACACCTGGACCGTGGAGGAGGTCGACCTCCACTCGGACGTCGCCGACCTCGCCAAGCTCACCCCCGGTGAGCAGCACATGATCGGCCGGCTGGTCGCGTTCTTCGCGACGGGCGACTCGATCGTGGCGAACAACCTGGTCCTGACGCTCTACAAGCACATCAACTCGCCCGAGGCGCGCCTCTACCTGTCGCGGCAGCTGTTCGAGGAGGCCGTGCACGTCCAGTTCTATCTGACGCTGCTCGACACCTACCTGCCCGACCCGGCCGACCGCGCCGCCGCGTTCGACGCCGTCGAGAACATCCCCTCCATCCGCGAGAAGGCGCAGTTCTGCTTCAAGTGGATGGACTCGGTCGAGAAGATCGAGAAGCTGGAGACGGCCGCCGACCGCCGCCGCTTCCTGCTGAACCTGATCTGCTTCGCGGCGTGCATCGAGGGCCTGTTCTTCTACGGCGCCTTCGCGTACGTCTACTGGTTCCGCTCCCGCGGCCTGCTGCACGGCCTGGCGACGGGCACCAACTGGGTGTTCCGCGACGAGACGATGCACATGAACTTCGCCTTCGAGGTCGTGGACACCGTCCGCAAGGAGGAGCCCGAGCTCTTCGACGACGCCCTCCAGCAGCAGGTCACGGACATGTTGAAGGAGGCCGTCGAGGCGGAGCTTCAGTTCGGCCGCGACCTGTGCGGCGACGGCCTGCCGGGCATGAACACCGAGTCGATGCGCCAGTACCTCCAGTGCGTCGCCGACCAGCGGCTCGTTCGCCTCGGCTTCCCGCCGGTCTTCGGTTCCGAGAACCCGTTCGCGTTCATGGAGCTCCAGGGCGTCCAGGAGCTGACCAACTTCTTCGAGCGCCGCCCGTCCGCCTACCAGGTGGCGGTCGAGGGCTCGGTGGACCTCGACGAGGACTTCTAGCCGGTACGGCGAAGGGCCCCGCACTCCTCGGAGTGCGGGGCCCTTCGCCGTACGTGCGGGAGATCAGTCGTTCGGGACCGTCTCGTAGCGCGGGGTGCCCTCTTCCATCTGGCGCAGGGCGTCCTTGCGGTCGCGCTTGGAGAGCTTGTCGATGTACAGGAAGCCGTACAGGTGGTCCGTCTCGTGCTGGAGGCAGCGGGCGAAGTAGCCGGTGCCGCGCACCTTGATCGGGTTGCCCTGGGCGTCCTGGCCGTGGACCTCCGCGTAGTCGGGGCGGGCCAGCTCGGCGTAGGCCGTCGGCACGGACAGGCAGCCCTCGTTGGACTCGTCCAGGATGCGCAGCTCGGCCGGGAGCTCCTGGAGGACCGGGTTGCAGACGACGCCGACGTGCCGGACGCCCTCGTCGTCCATGCAGTCGTAGACGAAGACCTTGAGGTCCACGCCGATCTGGTTCGCGGCCAGGCCCACGCCCTCGGCGGCCTTCTGGCTGGCGAACATGTCGTCGACGAGCTTCGCGAGCTCGTCGTCGAACTCGGTGACGTCCTTGCACTCGCGGTGGAGGACGGGGTTGCCGACGACCGTGATCGGGCGGGCCGTGCCGCGCTCACGGTAGGCGAGCTCCCGCGCCTCGCAGTCCTCCGTGTCCACGACGAAGCCGTCGTTGATCATCTGCTCGTCCGTCTCCTGCTGCGCCATGTCCGGCCGCGCCCTTCTGAAAACCCGATTCCGTCGAAGGACAGCCTACGGGCCCGTGCGGGAACGCTCAGCAGACCTCTTCCAGATCGCGCCACTCGCGGCTGTCCGGGCTGTCCGCGACCCAGCCGTCGAGGAGGCCCCGCACCAGGCCCGCCGGGGCCGCGATGCCGCACTCGCGCTCGGGCACCCACAGCTCGCCGGGCGAGCGGTGGCCGAGCGGGCCCGGGTGGCCAGGCTCGCTGTGGTCGTGCGGGTCGGAGTGCTCGCCCTCGCCCTCGGCGCTCGGCATGGTCGACTCCGAGCAGGCACGGCAGAGCAGCCGTACGGAGGACGACCAGTCCTCGGCGGCGAAACCGGCCTCGGCGGCGAGCTGTTCCAGGGCGTCCCGGTCGGCCTCGGTGGCCGCCTCCAGGAGCACCACCCAGGTGGGGACGGGTGAGGGCGCCCACAGCTCGATCTCGTCGAAGACGGGGTAGGAGGGGCCGGCGGTGGTGGTCCGCTCGCCGTTCGGCACGCCGTCGTGGAGGACGACCTCGCCCCAGCGGCGGCCGGAGGAGGGCAGCGGGATGGAGAGGACCTCGATCCGGGCCGGGTCGAGCCGGCGGCCCCACACGACCTCGGCCTCGCCCTCGGGCGAGAGCCGGACGGCGGCGCTGCCCAGCTCCATGCCGGCGGGCTCGCCGGTTCCGGCGGCGGCGCCGGGCACCTTGAGTCCGTAGGCCTGCCAGGCCCGGCGGGCCAGCGGCCAGTCCTGGAGCGCGGTGGCGGCGATGCCGACGTTCCACCAGTCGGGGGCGCCGCTCTCCTTGTCGAGCAGCGCGACCGCGCGCAGCCCGGCGGCCCGGGCCTGCTCCCAGTCGTGCCGGAACTTGTGCAGCAGCGCCAGATTGAACCAGGACTCCGAGAGCCAGGGCTCCAGATCCGCCGCGCGCGTGAGCAGTGCGCCCGCGTCCTCGTACCGGCCGTCGCCGATCAGCGTGAACGCGCGGTCGGTGGCCTGCCGCCACGAGGCGGAGGGCCGATGCCGTACCTTCCCGAAGATCTTCACGATTCCCGCCTGCCGGTCGCTTCACCCTCTTGTTCGCATCCAACCATGCCCGGTCGGACGCGCGCTCATTACCCATGGGTTACCCAGGGACGGCAGAGGTCACCCCAGCGGCTCCGCCCCGTGCCAGGACCCTGGCCAGGCATTCGACGACATCCGGGTGATAGTCGCGGGCGGTGCCGAGCCTGAGCCGCTCCAGGGCCCCGAGCGCGGCGGCCGCGCCCTCGCCCGTTCCGGTGCCCGCCAGGTCGTCGTAGGCGTTCACGGCACGGACGATCCGGGCGGGAAGCGGCTGCTCGCGGTACGGGTCGGCCTGCCGCTCCACGACGACGGCGACGGCCTCGGGGACCCCGGTCCTGCGGACCACCTCGCCGCCCAGGAGGGCGATCCGGCGCTGCTCCTCGGCCGGGAGGAGGGCGGTGGCGCCGCCCGCGACCGGGTCGACGAGGGAGAGCTGGCCGATGTCGTGCATGAGCGCCGCGTGCTCCAGGACGGCCAGCTCGGTCCCGCACAGACCGAGCTCGCGGCCGACGGCCGCGCTGAGGGCGGCGACCCGGCGGGCGTGCCCGGGCGGGGTGCAGCCGGCGATCTCGGTGGCGCGGGCGAGGGAGGCGATGGTCTGCCGGTTGACGGTCCGCACGGCCGCGTACCGCCGGTAGGAGACCTGGGTGAGCAGGAGCGGGACGGCGAGCACGGGCAGCGCCCAGAGGCCTGCGGCGGCGACGCCGAGCGCCATGACGGTGCCGGTCGCGCAGACGGCGGAGCCGATGCCGAGGAAGGCGCGGAGTTCGTCGCGCAGGAGGGGGCCGTACGGGAATCCGGTGCGGGCGCGGAGCAGGAGGGCGGCGAGCACGGCGTCGCACAGGGCGGTCAGGACGAGCAGGAGGACCAGGAAGAGGGCGTACGCGGGGCCCTGGCCGAGGTGCTCGGTGACGGCGCCCGTGTTGTAGAGGGGCTGGAAGCAGAGCGCGGCGAAGCCGGCGGTGAGGACGCGGCGGGCGAGGTGGTCGAGTCCGGGGCCACGGCCGCGGGCGATGTGCGGGACGATCCCGACGAGGCCCGCGGCGACGACGACGGCGACGGTCTGCGGGACGCCGTGGGTGGTGGCGGTGCCGGCGCTGGGCCCGAGCAGGGCGTACGCGAGGGCTCCGGCGGCGGCGAGGGGCGCGGGCTCGCTCCCCCGGGGCTCTTCGACGGCGGGGGGCGTCCCCGTGCCGGGTGCGGCGCCCCAGCGGGCGAGCTCGCCGAGGGCGATGAGGGTGCCGAAGGCGAGGGCGTTGCCGGGTTCGTCGAGGCCGTACCAGAGGGTGCTGCCGAAGCCGACGAGGCCGAGGAGGAGCGCGGCGCCGCGCACGGCGCCGACGGTGAGCGCCCCGGGTCTCATGCGGGCTCCTTGGCGGGTGCGGGGAGGGGGCCGCGCGGCGGGGGGAGCGGCTCCGTCCGTGCCGGGCTTCCGGTCGTCTCGTCGGCGGTGACGGCGGGCTGCCAGCCGTGCCGGTCCAGGGCCTGGACGAGGGCGGTGACCATCCGGGGGTCGAACTGGGTGCCGGCGCAGCGCTCCAGTTCGGCGAGGGCGGTGGGCACCGGGCGGGCCCGGCTGTAGGAGCGGGTGGAGGTCATGGCGTCGAAGGCGTCGGCGACGGCCACGACCCGGGCGAACTCGGGGATCTGCTCCCCGTGGAGCCCGTACGGATAACCGCTGCCGTCCATGCGTTCGTGGTGGTGGAGGATCGCGGCCCGCGCCTCGCCGAGGAAGCCGATGCCGCGGACCATCTCGTGGCCGTACTCGGGGTGCAGTTCGATGACCCGGCGTTCCTCGGGGGTGAGGGGTCCGTCCTTGGTGAGCACCCGGGTGGGCACGCCGAGTTTGCCCACGTCGTGCAGGATGCCGGCGAAGCGGACGACGTCGAGGCGGTCCTCGGCCATGCCGAGCTCACGGGCGATCAGGACGGAGGCCTGGCCGACGCGTTCGCTGTGGCCCCGGGTGTACCGGTCCTTGATGTCGACGGCCTGGACGAGGGCGCGGATGGTGGCCTGGTGGGCGGCGCGCTCACGGTGGTACTGGGCGAAGACCCAGCAGGAGATGTACATGGGGAGGAGCACGAAGAGCGCCGCGACGGGGCCGTACGTGCTGCGCCAGAGCACGGCCATCATCAGTCCGGCGAGGCCGTGGACGGTGTGCGGGGTGAGGGAGCGGCCGAGGAGGCCGCGCCAGGCGGCCCCGGGCGGGAGTCCGCCGGCGGTGGCCCGGATGCCGCCGTCGAGGGCGGTGAGGACCAGGCAGAAGACGAGGGCGGCGGCGCCGGCGGGCAGCAGCGCGTACGGCAGGTCGGGGGCGTGCGGGCCCCGGCCGAGGGCGGTGGGGCTGCCGAGGGCGTCGGCGGCCAGGGCGGCGGCCCAGACGGCGAGGGCCGCGGCGGCGGCCCGCCAGGCGCGGCGGGGTGCGGCGGGCGGCTCCTCGACGCGGCCGAGGAGGCTGCCGGGGATCGCGGTGAGCGCGGCGGCGGCGGGCGGCAGGAGCAGGGCGGCTGCGAGGAGGACGGGGAAGAAGGAGCCGGTGCCCATGGGGAGGGAGCGGCCGAGCGCGCGGCCGATGCGCCGGCAGCGGGCGGGCAGCTCGCAGAGCGCGTACAGGGCGGCGAGGAGTGCGACCGTGCCCCAGGGGACGGCCGCGCCGGGGCGCAGTGCGGGCAGGACGCACGCTCCCGCGCCGAGCAGGGCGCAGCCGATGTACACGCGGGCCGCTCGCGGAATGACCTTCACGCCCATCACGCCCGTCACGCTAGCGAGTCGGGCGGGCGGCGACGGCGCGGTCGGAGTGATTCGCACCATCGGGTGATACAAGCTGATGTATGCGCGAGGCCGCCGCGAACGGTGCGCGACGGCCTCGGTTCCCGGTACGGGAGGGGTGCTACTCCTGCGGGGCCGGCGTCGTCGGGGCGCTCGCCGTGATGTCCTGCTCGGGCACCAGGTGCCCGGCGCGGATCAGGTCGATCCGGCCCATGACCTTGGCGCGCAGGTCGGTGGGGACGTCGTCACTGCCGCAGCAGCGCTTGACGAGCTTCTTCACCGCCTGCTCCAGGCCGTACTTCTCCAGGCACGGGGAGCACTCCTCGAAGTGCACCTCGAACTTGGTGCAGTCGCTGTCGGGCATCTCATGGTCGAGGAACTCGTAGAGATGATCCAGGACCTCTGAGCAATCCGTCTCGTGCGGCTCTCCGCAGCTCATGAGCCCGAGCCTTTCAGATCGTTCGACGACTCTCCGGCGCCCGCGGGTACCAGCCCGCGGTCGCGAGCGTAGTCCTCGAGCATGCCGCGCAGCTGGCGGCGGCCCCGGTGCAGTCGGGACATCACCGTACCGATGGGTGTCCCCATGATGTCCGCGATCTCCTTGTACGCAAAGCCCTCGACATCGGCGAGATAGACGGCGATGCGGAACTCCTCGGGAATCGCCTGGAGCGCTTCCTTCACGTCGGAGTCGGGAAGGTGGTCGAGCGCCTGCGACTCGGCGGAGCGCAGACCGGTCGACATGTGCGACTCGGCGCGGGCGAGCTGCCAGTCCTCGATCTCCTCGGCGGCGCTGCGCTGGGGCTCGCGCTGCTTCTTGCGGTACGAGTTGATGAAGGTGTTCGTGAGGATGCGGTACAGCCAGGCCTTGAGGTTCGTGCCCTCGCGGAACTGGTGGAACGATCCGTACGCCTTGGCGTAGGTCTCCTGCACCAGGTCCTCCGCGTCCGCGGGGTTGCGCGTCATGCGCAGCGCGGCCGAGTACATCTGGTCGAGGTAGCCGAGGGCGTCCCGCTCGAAGCGCGCGTTGCGCTCCTCGGTCGTCTCCTCGGGGCCGTCGTCGGTCCCTGTGTCGGTCCCAGTGACCGGACCCACCTCCTCCAGCGCGGCGGCGAGCCCGAGGGCGGACCCGCTCGTTTCGGAGGATAGACGAGGAACCGCTCCGCCCGCCGCCCGAATCGGGGCGGTCCTGGGAGCGGGCAGCACTGTCCAGGCGAGGTCAGCGGCCTGCGCACGCTCTGGGCAGATGGTCGAACCCATGCGACGGACTCCCTCTTCCTTGCTCTCACACCGACGCCCTCCACAACAGCGACACCCCGCTCCGCATTCCCGGTGCGCGGGGGCGGGTGTCAACGCAGGCCGGTGAGCCACGCGGTGACGCCCTCGACGAGACCGGCGAGGGCCTCGTCCTGGCTCAGCGGCGCGCGCTTGGGGACGGCGAAGCCGTGGTCCCCGTACGGGACCTCCACGAGCTCGTACGGGCCTTCCGGATACTCCTCGGGCCGCCCGAAGGGGTCGTTGCCGCCCTGGACGACGAGGGTGGGCAGGCCGGTGGAGAGGAGCTCCTCGGCGCGGGACCTCTCGGGCCTGCCCGGCGGGTGGAGCGGGAAGCTCAGGGCGAGGACGGCGAGCGCGCCGAGCTCCCGCCCGGTCCGGCAGGCGACCCGGGCGCCGGCGCTGCGGCCGCCCGCGACGACGGGGAGGCCGGGCTTCGCGAGGGACGGCCAGAGGCCGCGCCAGCCGGTGTCGAGGGTCTTCGGCGCGGGCGCGACCTTCTTCCCGGCGACCCGCCAGGGCTGCTCGACGAGGGCGACGGTCACGCCGTGCGCGGGCAGCGCCCCGGCAAGGGCCTGGAGGTCGCGGGCCTCGACGCCGCCGCCGGCGCCGTGGCCGAGGGCGAGGACGGCCCGGGGCTTCGTCCCGGCGTACCACGTGATGCGTGCCTCACCGGCGTCGGTGGGGACGGTCTCGTACTGTGTCACGTCCCCATCCTGCCGTGCGGCCCGGCCCGCGCGTCAGAACAGCGTGCCGACCTCCGGTCCTGCCAACTCCTCCAGGAGCTCGGGGCCGTTGTTGCGGACGTTGCTGACGGCGGTCGCGACCGGGTAGGCCCGCATCAGGCCCTCCGGCGGCGGGGCGAGGAGTCCGCGCAGCTCCTCGGGGTCGGTGCGCGCCGGGTCGAGCCAGGCGTCCCAGCGGTCCTCCGTCAGCATCAGCGGCATCCGGGGGTGGATGTCGTGGAGCGAGCGCGGGCCCTCGGCCGGGGCGACGCCCAGCGGTCCGGTCTCGGCCTCGGTGGTGATCACCGAGCAGGTCGCCCACCACGCGGAGGGGTGCCCGTCGGGCAGGGTGCGGTCCCGCCAGAACTCGTAGAGCCCGGCCATCGCGAAGACGGAGCCGTCCGCCGGGGTCACGAAGTACGGCTGCTTCCGGGGCCGCTTCTTCTTGCCCTCGACCTCCAGGTCGCGCTCGGCGGTCCCGGTCACCCACTCGTAGTAGCCGTCGGCGGGCAGGATGCACCGGCGGGACTGGAAGGCGCGCTTGAAGGAGGGCTTCTCGTCCACGGTCTCCGCGCGCGCGTTGATCATCCGGGCGGCGCCCTCCGGCGACTTCGCCCAGGACGGCACGAGGCCCCACTTCAGCGCGCGCAGCTGGCGAACCGGGCGCGGGGATCCGGCGTCCTTCACAGGACGCTCCAGAACGGCCCAGACCTCTTTGGTGGGGGCCACGTTCCAGTCGGGGGCCAGCGTCTCCTCCGGCTCCCACTTCTCGACCCCGAACAGACCGACGAGGTCCTCGGGCCGCCGACTCGATGCATACCGTCCGCACATACGTGCCACACTGCCACGATCCCGACCGCGAGCGAGGAGCAGTCCGCCAAATGACCGAGATCCTCGGCACCCAGCCGGCTCCCGACACGTGGATCGTCTACGTCACCGCCGCCTGCGCACTGGGCCTGGTCGTCCTCCGCCGTCTCTGGCTCCCGGCCCGGGGCGCGATCACCATCGCCCACGAGGGCGGCCACGGACTCGTGGCCCTCGCCACCGGCCGCCGCCTGGAGGCGATCCGGCTGCACTCGGACACCAGCGGACTGACCGTGACCCGGGGCCGCCCGACCGGCCTCGGCGTCGTCCTCACCCTCGCCGCCGGCTATCCGGCGGCCCCGCTGCTCGGGCTCGGGGGCGCCGCCCTGCTCGGCACCCGCCACGTCACCCTGTTGCTCTGGATGGCGACCGCCCTGCTGCTCGCCATGCTGGTGATGGTCCGCAACGCGTACGGGGTCCTCACCGTCGTCCTGACGGGCGCCGCCTTCCTCCTCGTCTCCTGGCTGACCGGGCCGAACGTCCAGTCGGCCTTCGCGTACGCGGCGGTCTGGTTCCTGCTGCTCGGCGGTGTCCGCCCGGCCTTCGAGCTCCAGGCGAAGCGGCGCCGCGGCGGCGCCCCCGACTCGGACGCGGACCAGCTGTCGCGACTCACCCATGTGCCTGCGGGCGTGTGGCTGTTCTTCTTCCACACGGTCGCGATATCCGCCCTGATCGGCGGCGGGCGCTGGCTCCTGGGCATCTGACTCCCCCGTACAGTGAGTCCATGACCGCAGCAGCTTCCGCGCACATCGACCCGCCCACCGACCTCTGGCCCGCCCCGTACGCCCGCGGCGCCGTCGACGCGACCGTCACCGTGCCCGGATCGAAGTCGGTCACCAACCGCGCCCTGGTCCTCGCCGCGCTCGCCGCCGAGCCGGGCTGGCTGCGCCGCCCTCTGCGCTCCCGCGACACCCTCCTGATGGCCGAGGCGCTCCGTACCCTCGGCGTGAAGATCGAGGAAGGCGTGGGCCCCGACGGCTCCGGCGAGGCCTGGCGGATCATCCCCTCCCCGCTGCGCGGCCCCGCGACCGTCGACGTCGGCAACGCGGGCACGGTCATGCGCTTCCTGCCCCCGGTCGCGGCCCTCGCCGACGGTCCGGTGCGCTTCGACGGCGACCCCCGCTCCCACGAGCGCCCGCTGCACGGCGTGATCGACGCCCTGCGCGCGCTCGGCGCCCGGATCGACGACGACGGCCGGGGCTCGCTCCCGATGACCGTGCACGGCGTCGGCGGCCTGGACGGCGGCACCGTCGAGATCGACGCCTCCTCGTCCTCCCAGTTCGTCAGCGCCCTGCTGCTCTCAGCGCCCCGCTTCAACCAGGGCGTCGAGGTGCGGCACGTCGGCAGCCGGCTCCCCTCGCTCCCCCACATCCGGATGACGGTCGACATGCTGCGGGCGGTCGGCGCCCAGGTCGACGAGCCGGAGCACGGCGGCGCCCCGAACGTGTGGCGGGTGACGCCCACCGGGCTGCGCGGCCGGGACCTCGTCGTGGAGCCCGACCTGTCGAACGCGCAGCCGTTCCTGGCGGCGGCCCTGGTGACCGGGGGCCGGGTGACGATCCCCGACTGGCCGGAGCGGACCACCCAGCCGGGTGACGAGCTGCGTCGGATCTTCACCGAGATGGGTGGCTCCTGCGAGCTCACCGACGCGGGCCTGACCTTCACCGGCACGGGCCGGATCCACGGCATCGACGTGGACCTCGGCGAGGTCGGCGAGCTGACCCCCGGGATCGCGGCGGTCGCGGCGCTCGCCGACTCCCCGTCGACCCTGCGCGGGGTGGCCCACCTGCGGCTGCACGAGACGGACCGGCTCGCGGCGCTCACCAAGGAGATCAACGAGCTCGGCGGAGACGTGACGGAGACCGAGGACGGCCTCCACATCCGCCCGCGCCCGCTGCACGGCGGCGTCTTCCACACGTACCACGACCACCGCATGGCGACGGCGGGCGCGATCATCGGCCTCGCGGTGGAGGGCGTGGAGATCGAGGACGTGGCGACGACGGCGAAGACCTTGCCGGACTTCCCGACGATGTGGACCGAAATGCTCGGGGTCTGAACATGCGGCGCTACGGCAAGCACACCGACGAGGACGACATCCGCCAGCGGCCCAACCGCAAGGGCACCCGTCCCCGCACCAGCATCCGTCCGAAGCACGAGGACGCCGTCGAGGGCATGGTCCTCACCGTCGACCGGGGCCGGCTGACCGTTCTGGTCGACGACCGGGCGGTGACGGCGATGAAGGCGCGCGAGCTGGGCCGCAAGGCCGCCGTCGTCGGCGACCGGGTCTCCCTCGTCGGCGACCTCTCCGGCGAGAAGGACACACTGGCCCGGATCGTGCGGATCGGCGAGCGCAGCTCGGTGCTCCGGCGCACGGCCGACGACGACGACCCGTACGAGCGGGTGGTCGTCGCCAACGCCGACCAGCTGGCGATCGTCACCGCGCTCGCCGATCCGGAGCCGCGCCCCCGACTGATCGACCGCTGTCTGGTGGCGGCCTACGACGGCGGGCTCTCCCCGCTGCTCGTCCTGACCAAGTCGGACCTGGCCCCGCCGGACGCGCTCCTGGAGATGTACGGCGCGCTGGGCGTGCCCCATGTGGTGACCACCCGCGAGGAGTTCGTCGACGGGGTCGCGGCCGAGCGGGTCCACGAGCACCTGAAGGGCCGCACCACCGCGTTCGTCGGCCACTCCGGCGTCGGCAAGACGACCCTGGTGAACGCGCTGGTCCCGCCGGACCGGCGGCGCCTCACGGGTGTGGTCAACGCGGTCACGGGCCGCGGCCGGCACACCACCACCTCGGCGCTCGCGCTGCCGCTGAACGACAAGGAGGGCGGCTGGGTCATCGACACCCCGGGCGTGCGCTCCTTCGGTCTGCACCACGTCGACCCGTCCCGGGTGATCCTCGCCTTCCCCGATCTCGTGCCGGGCACGGAGAACTGCCCGCGCGCGTGCAGCCACGACGAGCCGGACTGCGGGCTCGACGCGTACGTGGCGGAGGGGCACGCCGATCCGGCGCGGCTGTACTCGCTGCGGCGGCTGCTCGCGACCCGGGAGCGACGCGAGGGCGACTGAGCCACCGGCGTTTACGCCGCGTCGCTGTCGGTAAGTGCATAATCGCACCAAGTGCGACGAAGCAGTCACCGACGGCGTGGGAGGCACTGACGATGGCGTGGCTGCTGGTGGTGATCGCGGGAGTCCTGGAGACGGGCTTCGCGGTCTGCCTGAAGCTCTCGCACGGCTTCACCCGGCTGTGGCCCACGATCGCCTTCGCCTCCTTCGCCCTGGGCAGCTTCGGTCTCCTCACGCTGGCGCTGCGGAAGCTCGACGTGGGTCCGGCGTACGCGGTGTGGACGGGGATCGGCGCGGCCGGGACGGCGATCTACGGCATGGTCTTCCTCGGCGACGTGGTCTCCACGCTCAAGATCGTCTCGATCACCCTGGTCATCGCGGGGGTCATCGGACTCCAGCTCTCCGGGTCCGCGCACTGAGGGGTCATCGGCAGGGCCGGTGCGACGACGTGACTGAGGGCGATCCGTACGGCGAGCTCACAGCCGGCCGCCCACCGCTCCCCCGCGCAGGCCACGGTCTCCGCCACGAGTTCGCCGGGCGCGGGCGGGCCTGCGTCGGCGCGCCGCTGGGCGGGGACGGGGGCGGGCCGGGCGCCCGGCCGGGCCGGCCGGGGCTGGGGCAGTCGCTCGTTCCAGGCGCCGGTGAGCAGGGCCCGGAGCACCGGGCGGACGGCGGCGCGGGTGACGATCCACTCGGCGACGGCGACGAGGTTGCGCTCGGGCGGGGCGGGGGCGGCGAGCAGGTGCCGGACACCCTGGAGGTAGGAGTCGGCCTCTCTGCGCACGAGGGCGCGCGCGAGCCCCTCCTTGCTGCCGAACTCGTTGTAGAGGGTCTGCCGGGAGACCCGGGCGGCGGCGGCGAGGTCGGCCATGCGCACGGCTGACCAGGGGCGGTGCGCGAGCGCGGCGAGCGCGGCATCGAGCAGGGCCTCGCGGGCGTTCGCCATCCTCACCTCCGGAGGGAACGGTTCTCCGCTCAGCGTCGGCAGGCGCCCACTCTCTGTCAAGGGGGCGGCGGTGGACGGTTCGCCGCGTGTCCGCACGTCGGGGATAGAGTGCCGACCATGGCCGACTACCACGATGATCTGCGTCTCGCCCACGTCCTCGCGGATGCCGCCGACGCGGCCACCATGGACCGCTTCCAGGCGCTCGACCTCCGGGTCGAGACGAAGCCGGACATGACCCCGGTGAGCGAGGCCGACAAGGCGGCGGAGGAGCTGATCCGCGGACAGCTCCAGCGCGCCAGGCCGCGCGACGCGATCCTCGGCGAGGAGTACGGCGTGGAGGGCTCGGGCCCGCGCCGCTGGGTGATCGACCCGATCGACGGCACCAAGAACTACGTGCGCGGGGTGCCGGTCTGGGCGACCCTGATCGCGCTGATGGAGGCCGGGGAGACCGGCTTCCAGCCGGTGGTGGGCGTGGTGTCCGCCCCGGCGCTCGGCCGGCGCTGGTGGGCCGCGAAGGGGCTCGGCGCGTACACGGGCCGCAGCCTGTCCTCGGCGACCCGGCTGGGCGTCTCGAAGGTCGCGTCCCTGTCGGACGCCTCCTTCGCGTACTCCTCGCTGAGCGGCTGGGAGGAGCAGGGCCGCCTCGACGGCTTCCTCGACCTCACGCGCGCGTGCTGGCGGACCCGGGCGTACGGCGACTTCTGGCCGTACATGATGGTCGCCGAGGGTTCCGTGGACATCTGCGCGGAGCCGGAGCTGTCGCTGTGGGACATGGCCGCGGTCGCGATCGTGGTCCAGGAGGCCGGTGGCACGTACACGGGCCTGGACGGGCGGCACGGCCCGCACAGCGGGAACGCGGCGGCGTCGAACGGTCTGCTCCACGGCGAGCTGCTGAGCTACCTGAACCAGGAGAGCGAGCGCTCCTGACGCTCCCCGGGGGCGCGTCGCGCGCCCCCTTTACGACCCACCTCCCCGGTGCGACTCTGAGAGTCCCCCCGCTTGTGAACTTGTGAATTCTTTCTCGTGGGGGTCTCACCAAGGAGGTGGCTCCGTCCATGCTCGTCCGTGACGCCATGAGCACCGTGGTCCTCACCATCGGCCCCGCCCACACCCTCCGACAGGCGGCCCGGCTGATGTCGGCGCGCCACGTCGGCGCGGCGATCGTCCTCGACACCGACGCCGGCGGGCTCGGCATCCTCACCGAGCGCGACATCCTCAACTCCCTGGCCCGGGACCAGGACCCCGACCGGGAGACCGCCGGCTCCCACACCACCCGTGACGTGGTCTTCGCCGCACCCGCCTGGACGCTGGCGGAGGCGGCCGAGGCCATGACGCGCGGCGGCTTCCGCCACCTCGTCGTCCTCGACGACCGGGGGCCCGTCGGCATCGTCTCCGTACGCGACATCATCCGCTGCTGGATCCCGGTGCACAGCGTCGCCGGCTGAGCATGCGGGGGCGGGCCGGACCGCCGTACGGAGATCCGGCCCGCCCCCTCTCGACGGCAAGCGCCCTCAGCCGCGCAGGGCCTGGACCGCGGCCTCCAGCCGCTTGCCGAAGTCACCGTCCGCCTTGCGGAAGTTGTCGATCGCCCGCTCGGCGATGTCGTCGCGCGAGACCTTGGCGATGAAGCCCGCCAGGTTCCCGACGAGACGGCCCTTCTCGTCCTCCGACATCAGGCGGTAGAGGTCGCCCGCCTGCACGAAGTCGTCGTCCTCGGCGTGCGAGGGGGCGGCGTGGTCGCCGGTCACGCCGGTGACCGGGGAGCCGACCCAGAGCGGCCGGTCCGTCTGGTGCGGGCCGCCGAAGCTGTTCGGCTCGTAGTTCTTCGCGCCCTTGTGGCGGCCGTCGTAGAGGAAGCCGTCACGCGAGTGGGTGCGCGCCTCGGTGGCGTGCGGGCGGTTCACCGGCAGGTGGTCGGCGTTGACGCCGACGCGGTAGCGGTGCGCGTCGCCGTAGGCGAAGAGGCGACCCTGGAGCATCTTGTCCGGGGAGGGACCGATGCCCGGCACGAAGTGCGCGGGGCTGAAGATCGACTGCTCGACCTCGGCGAAGATGTTCTCCGGGTTGCGGTTGAGCTCCAGCTTGCCGATCTCGATCGGCGGGTAGTCGGCGTGCGGCCACACCTTGGTGAGGTCGAACGGGTTGAAGCGGTAGGTCGCCGCCTCGGCCGCGGGCATGATCTGGACCTGCACGGTCCAGCTGGGGAAGTCGCCGCGCTCGATGGCCTCGCGCAGGTCGCGCTGGTGCGAGTCCGGGTCCTCGCCCGCGAGGCGGTTGGCCTCGTCCTGGGTGAGGTTCTCGATGCCCTGGTCGGTCTTAAAGTGGTACTTGACCCAGAAGACCTCGCCGGCCTCGTTGTTCCACTGGAACGTGTGCGAGCCGAAGCCGTCCATGTGGCGGTACGAGGCGGGGATGCCGCGGTCACCGAAGAGCCAGGTGACCTGGTGGGTCGACTCCGGAGAGAGGCCCCAGAAGTCCCAGACGTTGTCCGCCTCCTGCGAGCCGGTGTACGGGTCGCGCTTCTGGGTGTGGATGAAGTCGGGGAACTTGATGGCGTCCCTGATGAAGAACACCGGCGTGTTGTTGCCGACGAGGTCGTAGTTGCCCTCCTCGGTGTAGAACTTCAGCGCCCAGCCCCGGGGGTCGCGCACCGCGTCCGCCGCGCCGAGGTTGCCCGCGACGGTGGAGAAGCGCAGGAAGGTCTCGGTCTCCTTGCCGACCTCGGAGAGGAACTTGGCGCGCGTCCACCGCGTGACGTCACGGGTCACCGTGAAGGTGCCGTAGGCGCCCGCGCCGCGCGCGTGGACCACGCGCTCCGGGATGCGCTCGCGGTTGAAGTGGGCGAGCTTCTCCAGGAGGAGCTGGTCCTGGACGAGGACCGGCCCGCCGACGCCCGCGGTCTCGCTGTTCTGGTTGTCGGCGACCGGAGCCCCGGCCTCCGTGGTGAGCGGTCCCTGCGTCACGTGCGCCTCCTGCGTCATCCCTGCGAGTCCTGTCCCTCGGCCCGGGCCCCTCGAACGAGACCCTGGACAATCCCGGTCTAGATCCTACAATGGACAATGTCCAAGTCAAGTGAACATCCAAAGTCACACCCGTTCGGGATCTTGCTCCCGGCTGTTAGGCTGACCCCCATGAGTGACCTGTTGGAACGACTGCGCGGACGCGGCTGGCGGATGACCGCGCAGCGCCGCGTCGTGGCCGAGGTCCTCGACGGAGATCATGTGCACCTGACCGCCGACGAGGTCCACGCCCGCGCGGTGACGAAGCTGCCCGAGATCTCGCGCGCGACCGTGTACAACACGCTGGGCGAGATGGTCACCCTCGGTGAGGTCATCGAGGTCGCGACCGACGGCCGCGCCAAGCGGTACGACCCCAACGCCCACCGGCCCCACCAGCACCTGGTCTGCGGCCGCTGCGGCGCGATCCGCGACGTGCACCCGGCCGGCGACCCGCTGGCGGACCTCCCGGACACCGAGCGCTTCGGCTTCACGATCTCGAACGTCGAGGTCACCTACCGGGGCATCTGCCCGAGCTGCGCCACGACGGCCTGACGACCCACCGAAGAAGCCCCCGCTCCGGCGGGGGCTTCTTCGCGCCCTGGGCACGCGGACACGACGAAGGCCCGGATCCAGTGACTGGATCCGGGCCTTCGTTGCTACTGAGTAGCGGGGACAGGATTTGAACCTGCGACCTCTGGGTTATGAGCCCAGCGAGCTACCGAGCTGCTCCACCCCGCGTCGGTAAACACGACTCTACGGGACCCCCGTCACCAGCGCAAATCCGTTAACGCCTCAGGCGGTGAGCTCCTGATGCAGCGCCTCGCTCAGCCGGGCCGCCCGCTCGGCGACCTCCGCCGGGCCCAGCTCCACCGCTCGGTCGCACCAGCGACGCCCCTCGGTGAGCTCGCCCCGGCGCGCCGCGAGCAGCGCGAGCCGGAGCGCGGCGCGGCCGTGGCCGGCCCGCGCCGCCCGGGTCCACCAGAGGGCGGCCTCCCGCTCGCTGCCCTCGCGGGCGAGGAGCAGCCCGAGGTTGAAGGCGCCGTTGCGGCTGCCCGCCTCGGCGGCCTCGCGGTACCAGCGGTCGGCCTCGGCCAGGTCGCCGCGCCCGGCGGCGAGCATCCCGACCCGCACCTGGGCGCGCCGGTGGCCCTGCTGGGCGGCCCGCTCGTACCACTCCTCGCACTCGGACTTCTCCTCCCGGGGCGCGCCGAGCACGGCGGGGCCGGGGTCGGGGCGACGCGCGTCGAGCACCGAGGCGAGCCGGAAGGCGGCCTCGGCGCTGCCGCCGCCGGCCGCGCACCGCAGGTGCCGCTCGGCGGTCTGCTCGTCGCCGTCCCGCAGGGCGGCGATGCCGACCTGGAGGGCGGCCTCGGTGTGCCCGGCGGCCGCGGCCCGCTCGTACCAGACCAGCGCCGTGCGGTCGTCGCCCCGGCCGGCGTGGAGGATGCCCAGGTTGAAGGCGGCGTCCACGCTGCCGGCCTCGGCGGCCTTGGAGAACCAGGGCTCGGCGCCGTTGGCGTCGCCGGCCTGGAGGAGCAGGACGGCGAGCGCGTTGGCGGCCTCGCGGTGACCCGCGTAGGCGGCGCGCCGGTACCACTGCTCGGCCTGCGGGATGCGGTCCTGGGCGGCGCAGAGCAGCCCGAGGTTGTAGGCGCCGTTCACGTCGCCGGCGTCCATGGCGGCCCGGTACCAGCGCTCGGCGGTCTGCTGCTCGCCCCGGGCGGCGTGCAGGGCGCCCAGCGCGTTGGCGGCGTTGCCGTCGCCGTCCTGGGCGGCCCGCAGCCACCAGACGGCGGCGCTCTCCTCGTCGCCCGCGTCGCGGAGCAGGAAGCCGAGGGCGCAGGCGGCCTTCGCCTCGCCCTCCTTGGCGGAGCTGAGGTACCAGCGGCCGGCCTCCTTGAGCTCGCCGCGGTGCTCCAGGATGGCGCCCAGGTGGAGCGCGGCCCGCCGGTGGCCGCGCGCGGCGGCCTGCCGGAACCACTGCTCGGCCTCGGCTGCCTCTCCCGCGCCCTCGCCGGCCGACTGCCCGGGAACGGCGGCCGCGGTGCCGGTCGCGGCCGCGCCGGAGGGCACGACCGCCCTGGCGCCCTGGGTGCGGAGCCGGGTGCCGGTCTCGTGCGGCCCGCGGGTGGTCTCGGTGGCCCGGCGCTCCAGGGCGAGGGCGAGGCGGTAGGCGGCCTCGCGGTGGCCCTGCTCGGCGGCGGCGCGCAGCCAGCGCTCGGCGCCGACGTCGCTGCGGTGCTCCAGGAGGTCGGCGAGGGCGTACGCGCCGAGGGCGTGGCCCTGCTCGGCGGCCTGGCGGAGCCAGTACTCGGCGGCCGGCTCGTCGCCGCGCTCGCGGTGGTGACGGCCGAGGGCGTGGGCGGCGGGGGCCGAACCGGCGACGGCGGCGACCCGCCACCAGCCCGCCGCCTCGTCGGGGTATCCGCGCTGGTGCAGCAGGACGCCCAGGTTGTTGGCGGCGGCCCGGTCCCCCTCCGCGGTGGCCCCCCGCAGGTACGGCTCGGCGCCGTCGAGGTCACCGCGGCGCAGCAGCAGCGCGCCGAGCGCGCTCATCGAGGCGAGGTCACCGCGCTCGGCGGCCCGCCGGTGCCTGGCCTCGATCTCGGTCTCGTTCTCGGCGTCGGTCTCGGCGGTGGTGTCGACGACCGCATCGACGGCCCCCACTGCCTCGATGATCTCGTCTGCGGCGTTTCTGGCGTGCCGCTGCACAAACCGCCCTGTCTCCAACAGAGTTGCCCTGTCCCCCATAAATACCATCGTCGCACCACCCGCAACCCGAGCACACCTGGTATACCGCAGCCAGTGAGGTCACTCAGCGTTTTGTCGACATGCCCACAGAGAGACAAGTCAAACACGACTCACGCCAACTCGCCCCTTCCCTACCGCTCTTCGACACCCCCCTGCACGCCGACACACGACAAGGGCCCGGATCCTTATGGATCCGGGCCCTTGTCCTCTGAGTAGCGGGGACAGGATTTGAACCTGCGACCTCTGGGTTATGAGCCCAGCGAGCTACCGAGCTGCTCCACCCCGCGTCGGTGAAACCACAGTATCACGACGCGGGGGCGCAAAACCTCAGGTCAGCCGCCTGCCCCGGGCTTCTTGAGCTTCGCGCCGGCGTCCGCGGCCCGCTGGAGCGCCTGCTGAAGGTCCTCCTGGGCCTTGCCGTACGCGGTCCAGTCGCCCTTCTGCAGAGCCGCCTGGCCCGCGTCGTACGCCTTCTGGGCGTCGGCGATGGCCTGCTGGAGGGCGGCGTCGTTCGAGGCGGGCGGCTGGGTCGTGCCGGGCGGCTGCGTGGTGCCCGGCGGGGTCGTCGGCTGGGTCGGCGCCTCCACCCCGAAGACCGCGTTGAGCGCCTTGGTGAGGTTGTCCTCGAACACCGTGGTGTCCTTGGTCGTGTCGCCGTCCGGCTGGTCCGCGTCCACGTACGACACCGCGACCTTCTTCAGGAGCGGATAGAGCGCGTTGCGTCCCTGGGCGTACACCGGCTCCACGTACAGGAACCCGCCGTCCAGCGGCACGGTCAGCAGGTTGCCGTACTGGATGTCGGAGTCGGCGCCCTTCATGTCCCGGACGAAGGTGGCCACGGAGGGCAGACCGTTGAGCTTGCTCTGCACCTGGGCCGGGCCCGGCACGTCCTCGGTGACCCTCAGCAGTCTCAGCCGGCCGTACTCCTTGCTGGTGGCGTCGGCGTCGACCGCCATGAAGGCCCCCAGGTTGGGTCGCCCGTTCGGCGTGAACGTCGTCGTCAGCGAGAAGCGCTGCGCCGTGTCCCCGGGCATCTTCATGCTCAGGTAGTACGGCGGGACCGCGTTGCCGTCCTTGTTGGTGGGGTCGTCCGGCACCTGCCAGGCGTCCGAACCGCTGTAGAACTGCGCGGGGTCGGTGACGTGATAGCGGGTCAGCAGCTCGCGCTGCACCTTGAACATGTCCTGCGGGTAGCGCAGGTGGGCGAGCAGGTCGCCCTTGATCTCGGACTTCGGCTTGACGGTGTCCGGGAAGGCCTTCATCCAGGTCTTCAGGACCGGGTCCTGGGTGTCCCACTCGTAGAGCTTCACCGAGCCGTCGTAGGCGTCGACGGTGGCCTTGACCGAGTTGCGGATGTAGTTGACCTGGTTCTGCTGCGCGACGACCGTGCGCTGCTGGTTGCCGACGGTCAGCGAGTCGGCCGTGGTGTCGCCGAGCGTGGTGCGCGAGGCGTAGGGGTAGCCGTTGGTCGTGGTGTAGGCGTCGACGATCCACTGGATCCGGCCGTCGACGACCGCCGGGTAGGCGTCGCCGTCGATGGTCAGCCAGGGCGCGACGGCCTCGACGCGCTCCTTGGGCGTGCGGTTGTAGAGGATCCGCGAGCCCTCGCCGATGGCTCCCGAGTAGAGGATCTGCGGCTCGCTGAAGGCCACCGCGTACGCGGCGCGGTTGAAGGTGCTGGAGAGGCTGACGCCGCTCTTCTCCTTGTAGCTGGTGGTCTTCTCGCCGTTCTCCTCGTAGTCCAGCTCCTTCTGGGGGCCGCCCACGATCGAGTACTGGTCGGTCTTCTCGCCGTAGTAGATCCGCTGCTGGTACGTGCCCAGCGAGCCGGCCGTCGGCAGTCCGGACTCGGTGAAGACCGGGGAGCCGTTGGCGTCCGTCCGCGTGCCCGAGGCCAGGATCGCGCCGAAGCCGTGGGTGTAGGTGAAGTGGTCGTTGATCCAGTTCCGCTTCGGGATGCCCCGGATGTTCAGTTCGCGCAGGCCGACGACGGTGTCCTTGCCGTCGTAGCGGTCCACGTCCAGGGTGGTCGGGAACTGGTAGTACTTCCGCTCCTGCTCCAGCTGCTGGAACGTCGGCGACACGATGTTCGGGTCGAGCAGGCGGTAGCTGGCCGCCGTGTCGGCGTCCGCCCGCAGCTTGTCCTTGGCCTTGACCGTCGACTTCCCCGAGTAGTTCTCGGCCTTCGTCCCGTCGATCGCGTACGCCTTGCGGGTCGCGTCGATGTTCTTCTGGATGTACGGCGCTTCCTTGGCCTGCTCGTTCGGCTGGACCTGGAACTTCTGCACGATGGCCGGGTACAGACCGCCGATCAGGATCGCGGAGAGGACCATCAGACCGAAGCCGATCACCGGCAGCTGCCAGGTGCGGCGCCAGAGCGTCGCGAAGAACAGCAGCGCGCAGATGACGGCGATGCAGAACAGGATGGTCTTCGCCGGCAGGTACGCGTTGGCGTCGACGTACCGCAGGCCCGTCCAGTTGCCCGTCGCCTTGAAGTCGCTCGACTTCACCGCCAGGCCGTACCGGTCGAGCCAGTACGCCACGGCCTTGAGCGCGACGAAGAGGCCGAGCAGCACCGAGAGGTGGCCGGTGGCGGCGGCGGTGGCACGCGCGCCCGGGCTGGTGATCCGCAGCCCGCCGTACAGGTAGTGCGTGAGCGCGGCGGCGACCAGCGACAGGACGGCGGCGGCGAAGCCGAACGCGAGGAGGAAGCGGTACCAGGGCAGGTCGAAGGCGTAGAACGACACGTCGAGCCCGAACTGCGGGTCCTTCTGGCCGAACTTCACCCCGTTGACCCACATGAGCCAGGTGCGCCACTGGCCGGACGCGGAGGCGCCGGCGATCAGGGCCACCAGGGCGGTGACCGCGAGCAGCACCCACTTCTTGAAGGGGGCCAGACCCATCCGGTACCGGTCGAGGCTCTGCTGCTCCAACGACATCGCGCTGAGCGGCGGCCGCAGCCGGTACGCCAGCCAGACGTTGAAGCCGACGGCGATCCCCATCAGCAGACCGAAGACCAGGAAGAGACCGATCTTGGTCCACAGGGTGGTGGTGAACACGGACGAGTACTCGACCGAGCGGTACCAGAGCCAGTCCGTCCAGAACCCGGCGAACATCACGAACGCCATGGCCAGAACGGCCAGCACCCCGAGTGTCATGAGCAGGGTGCGGGCCCGCCGGGACGGCCGGCCGACTCTCATCCTCGGCCCGGACGGACCTTGGCCACGGTCCGGCATCTGGAAAGCCAACGTGCGCCCCTCGATGTTGATGCGTCTGAAAGCAGGCCCCGCGATCGTAGAGCCCACTGGTGCAACTTACTGAGGCTTTACCTAGTTCCCGTCTTCCGGGGAAGAGGAGGCAGGATATTGGTCATGTCCAACCTTTCCCCCTCCGGCCCGGCCATGGCCGCGAGCCCCCTCACCCGCGCGGTGCTCGAGATCGACGAGTACGCGTCGGGCCTCGGCTGGGACCAGCCCGCCCGCCTGTTCGCCCTGGTCGACACCGCACGGCTGCGCGCCCAGGAGCCCAAGCTCGCCTCCCAGCTCGGCCTGGGCGACGACGCCACCGCCTACACCCCCATCGAGCAGGACAAGCTGCCCCGCGGCAAGGCCCTCGACGAGTTCCTCGGCACGATCGCCTGGCCCGCCGCCGTGGTCGGCTGCGCCCTGACCGTGGAGCGGCTCATGCTGCCTCCGTCGGCCGAGGCCCAGGTCCCGCAGGGCCTGAACGAGAAGCAGCTCGCCAAGTGGGTCGCCGGGCACCCGGACCGCCAGGAGGTCCGGATGACCGTGGCGGTGCTGCGGAACGGCAAGCGCGAGGCGGCGATCCGGCTGCGCGAGAAGGACTCCCCGACCGAGGTGCTGACCGGCCCCGACCTGGTGCCGGGCCTCGCCGAGGCGCTGGCGGCGACCTTCGAGAGCTGAGCCGTTCCGGTACGGCTTCGAGAGCCGAGCTCCTTACGAGGAGAGGGGCGCCCGGTCGGTGACCGGGCGCCCCTCCTCGTACGCGCGCGTGCTCAGCTCTTCGAGCAGCTCGGCAGCGACTTCGTGTCGCCCTTGCGGAGCTTCTCCAGCGACTTCGTGGCGTCGTCGATGGTGTCGACCTTGATCAGGGTGAGCCCGTCGGGCGTGTCGGCGGCGGCCGCCTCGCAGTTGTCGGCCGGCGTGAGGAAGTACTCGGCGCCCGCGTTCCGCGCGCCGACCAGCTTCATCTCGATGCCGCCGATCGGGCCGACCTCGCCCTTGTCGTCGATGGTGCCGGTGCCGGCGATGAACCGGCCCTCGGTGAGGCTCTCCGGGGTGAGCTTGTCGACGATGCCGAGGGCGAACATCAGACCGGCGCTGGGGCCGCCGACGTCGGCCAGGTTGATGTCGATCGTGAACGGGAAGACGTGGTCGGTGCCGGCCTGGATGCCCACGACGGCCCGGTCGCCCTCCTCGGACGTGGTGGTCGTGACGACCACCTTCCGGGTGACGGTGGGCTCCTTGTGGGCCTTCTCGGCGGCGGCCGCCTCCTTGGCGGGGACGATCGTGAACTCGACGTCCTGGCCGGGCTTCCGCTTCGTCACCTGCTTGGCGACGTCACCCTGCTCCTTGACCGGCACGCCGTCGACGGCCTTGATGACGTCCCCGGCGTGCAGCTTGCCCTCGGCCGGGGCGCCCTTGACGACGGTCGCGACGACGACCCGGGCGACCACCGGGATGCCCAGCTCCCCGAGGGCCGCCACCTTGGCGCTCTCCTGCGACTGGGTGAACTCCTCGGCGTTCTCCTGGCTCGACTCCTCCTCGGTCTTGCCGTCCGGGTAGAGGGTGTCGTGCGGCACCACCACGTTGTCGTGGGCCAGCCATCCGTAGACGGCCTCGACGGCGTTCATCCTGTAGTCCGCGCTGGTGACGCGGACCGTCGTCATGTTGAGGTGACCGTCGGTCGGGTAGGTCTTGCGCCCGGAGATCTGAAGGACCGGTTCTCCCCTGGCCTCGCCGAGGGTGTTGACCGTGGGGCCCGGGCTCATCTCCGCGTACGGCACCGGGATCAGGACGCCCGCGATGAGCAGACAGATCAGGACCAGGGTGGAGGCGAGCATCGTCGCGGTGCGGCGTGGCATGGAACGACAGTACGGGACCCGCCTGTGGGTGCACCCGTGGGGCGGTCCGTACGAGGCGGCCCCTCGTCAGCCGGACGGCGAGGTGGTGACGGCGGAGGCCGTCGCGGCCGGTTCGCGCTCGGCACGAGCGGAATCAGTACGAGCGGAATCGGCGATCGCGGTGTGGGACCGCTCCATGGCGTCCCGGAAGCGCGCATAGCCGGCGAGTTCCGCCACGTCGCCTATGGTCTTGTTCCTCGAAGCCCAGCTTCCCCATATCGCCGCGCCGACGACTGCGAAAAGCGGAATCAGCAACCAAGCCAGCGCTGCCATCCCGACCTCCCATCCCCAGTGAGTTGATCAGCAGACTGTCTCATCTGTGAGGTCAACGCTCACCCTTGGGGGCCGGTTACGCAAATCGGGCGTTCGACTACACCCTGTCGGCGCGCCGCCTTGCCGCCCCTAGCAGGCCCCCACCCATTCTTCGGTGCCGTCCGAGAACTTCTGGTGCTTCCAGATGGGGACCTCGTGCTTGAGGTCGTCGATGAGTTTCCGGCAGGCCTCGAAGGCCTCGCCGCGGTGGGGACAGGAGACGGCGACGACGACCGCGAGGTCGCCGACGCGCAGGTCGCCGACGCGGTGGACGGCGGCCAGGGCACGGACCGGGTAGTTCGCGACGACCTTCTCGGCGACGCGGCGCAGCTCCGCCTCGGCGCTCGGATGACAGGAGTACCCCAGCGCGTCGACGTCCGCGCCGCCGTCGTGGTTGCGCACGGTGCCGACGAAGAGGGTGGTGCCGCCGGCGGCGTCGTCTCCGACGGCCTGGAAGACCTCGTCGACCGAGAGCGGGGTGTCACGGATCGCGAGCAGCTTGATCGGGTCGTCCGCGACCTGCTCGCCGGGGTGGTCGTGCGTCTGCGCCATGAGCCCATGGTGCCGCACGGCTCCGACATCCGGTCAAGGGACCTTTCGACCTGTGGACGGGACCCTCCGTAGGAGGGTCCTACAAGCCGTCGCTACAGCCCGCGCCGCTTCCGCATCTGGCGCACCAGCGCCGCCGTGCCGAGCAGCGCCACCGTCGCTCCGGCCGCTCCCGCCGCCGTCGCGTCCTTGCGGCCCAGGCGGCGGCCGGCGACCGTGTGACGGCCCTCGACCTCCTCCAGGAGCGCGGCGAGGACCTCCTCGTTCGTCCACTTGGGGCGCCAGCCGGCGTCGTGCAGGCGTCCGACGCTCACCACCCAGGGGTGCATGGTGTAGGCGAGGTCGCCCGCCGGGGACGGGGTGAGGCCGATCCGGTGGAGGCGGGCCGCCGTGCCGAGGGCCACTGCGGAGGGCAGCTCCATGCGCCGGATCCCGGAGAGCTCCTCGACCTCCTCCTGTTCGAGCCAGCCCTCGCAGCCGACCGCGAACTCCCCGTCGACCTTCTCCAGGGCCGCGTACTCCAGGGCGCTCACCAGGTCCTCGACGTGGCAGAACTGCCAGGTGGGCCGGGACCCGGCGACGACGAGCAGCCGGGGCGACTCGAAGTAGCGGGTCAGCGCCGTGTCCGTACCGCCCACGAGGACGGCCGGGCGGACGACGGTGACGTTCAGGCCGGGGTGCGCGCGGGGGGCGCGGCGGCCGAGGCGCTCGATCTCCAGCATGTCGCCGACGCCGGTGGCCTCCGCCGTCGCCCTGAGCTCGGCGTCCTCGGAGAGCGGGATGTCGTTGTCGGGCAGGGCGCCGTAGACCATGGCGGAGGTGCAGAGCACCACCCGGTGGACCCCGGCCGCGGCGGCGGCGGTGAGCACGGTCTGCGTGCCGCGCACGTTGTAGGCCGTTCGGGCGGCGGGGTCGGTCTCCAGGTCGAGGTCGACGGCGAGGTGCACGACGACGTCCGCGCCGCGCAGCTTCTCGGCGATGGCCGGATCGCGCACGTCGAGGATGTGCCACTGCGCCTCCTCGACCTCGCCGCGGCGCTCGTCGATGGCGACGACCCGCTTGATCTCCTCGGAGGCGGCGAGGCGCCTGGTGAGCAGGTCACCGACGCCGGAAGCGGCACCGGTGACCGCGACGACGGGGCCGCGCACGGCGGACCGGGTTGAGGGGTTTCGCGCTCCGCGAACCTGTGGATCTGGGGAACTCACCGGGCGTCTCCAGCGGTTGTCTTCAGTACGCACGCGCATGACGCGTACGGACCAGGTGGCGTCCATCCTGCCGCAGGGCACGGCCCGGCGGAGCACCGAGCCCATTTCCGGCCCGGATGTCTACGCTGGTGGTGTGCGGGGCCTGTCTGGACAGGCCCTGGTCGGGCAGTCGCCGTCGGCAGGAGGCCGGCGGCCCTACGAGCCGAGGAAACCTGTGAGTGACACCCCATTCGGATTCGGCCTTCCGCCGGAGGAGCCGGAGAACGGCGACGAGGGCAAGAAGAAGGACCCCGCCGGAGGTGGCCAGGGGTCCGGTGGCAACCCGTTCGGTGCGAACCCGTTCGGCTTCGGCGGGCTGCCCGGCATGGGCGGTCCCGGTGGCGCGGACAATCCGTTCGCCGCGATGTTCGGCTCCCTGAACCCCAACGATCTGGGCGCGGCCTTCCAGCAGCTCGGGCAGATGCTGAGCTACGAGGGCGGTCCCGTGAACTGGGACATGGCCAAGCAGATCGCGCGCCAGGTGGTGGCCCAGGGCACCGCCGACGGCACCAAGGACGCCAGTGTGGGCCCGGCCGAGAAGTCGGCGGTCGAGGAGGCCCTGCGCCTGGCCGACCTGTGGCTGGACCAGGTCACCTCGCTGCCCTCGGGCGCGGGCACGGCCGTGGCGTGGAGCCGCGCGGAGTGGGTCGAGGCGACGCTGCCGGCGTGGCAGAAGCTCGTGGACCCGGTCGCCGAGCGGGTCGGCTCGGCGATGGGCGACGTCCTGCCGGAGGAGATGCAGGCCATGGCCGGCCCGCTGATCGGCATGATGCGCTCCATGGGCGGCGCCATGTTCGGCCAGCAGATCGGGCAGGCCGTGGGCGCGCTCGCCGGTGAGGTCGTCGGCTCGACGGACGTCGGTCTGCCACTGGGCCCGGCCGGGCGTGCCGCGCTGCTGCCGCTGAACATCGAGGCCTTCGGCAAGGACCTGGGCGTGCCCTCGGACGAGGTGCGGCTCTACCTGGCCCTGCGCGAGGCCGCGCACCAGCGTCTCTTCGCGCACGTGCCGTGGCTGCGGGCGCACCTCTTCGGCGCGGTCGAGGGGTACGCGCGCGGGATCAAGGTCGACACCTCGAAGCTGGAGGAGGCCGTCGGGCAGCTCGACCCGACGCACCCGGAGCAGCTGCAGGAGGCGCTCCAGCAGGGCATGTTCCAGCCGGAGGACACCCCGGAGCAGAAGGCGGCCCTGGCCCGTCTCGAGACGGCGCTCGCGCTGGTCGAGGGCTGGGTGGACGCGGTGGTCCACGAGGCCGCCAAGCCTCGGCTGACCTCGGCGGACGCGCTGCGCGAGACGCTGCGCCGGCGCCGGGCCTCGGGTGGTCCCGCCGAGCAGACCTTCGCGACCCTGATCGGTCTGGAGCTGCGTCCGCGGCGGCTGCGGGACGCGGCGCGCCTGTGGGCCTCGCTCACGGACGCGCGCGGGGTCGACGGCCGGGACGGGCTGTGGGAGCACCCGGACATGCTGCCGACGGCGACGGACCTGGACGACCCCGACGGCTTCGTGCACCGTGAGCACCTCGACTTCTCCGAGCTGGACAAGATGCTCGGCGAGGCGGCCAGGGGCGAGGCACCGGAAGACGAGGACGGCAAGGAGTGACCCTGCACGACGACGCGGTCCTCGTACTGAAGGGGTACGAGGACCAGCCGGAGCTGCGCGACGTCTACCTGGACCATCTCGCCCGGCATCCGGACGGCATGTACAAGCCCTGCGAGGCCGGGCATCTGACCTCCAGCGCGCTGGTGGTCGACCCTTCGCGGGGGCGGGTCCTGCTGACCCTGCACAAGAAGCTGGGCATGTGGCTCCAGATGGGTGGCCACTGCGAGCCGGGCGACCCGACGGTGGAGGCGGCGGCGCTGCGCGAGGCGACCGAGGAGTCCGGCATCGCGGGTCTCGGCCTGCTGCCGGGCGGTCCGGTGCGGCTGGACCGGCATCCGATCCCGGCGCCCTGCCACTGGCATCTGGACGTGCAGTACGCGGCGCTCGCCCCGGCGGACGCGGTGGCGGAGATCAGTGACGAGTCGCTGGACCTGCGCTGGTTCGCGTACGACGAGGTGGCCTCGGTGGCCGACACGTCGGTGGTGGAGCTGCTGAAGGGCACGCTGGCGCGGCTGGCGTGAGCATGGCTGAGGGGCGGTCTCCGGTGGAGACCGCCCCTCAGCCGTGGGTGCTCAGTTCCAGGCGTTGTTCTGGTTCTGGGCGTGGGAGCCGTGCTGGCCGGCGCCGAACTGGGCGGCGATGCCCTGTCCGATGGCCGCGTGCTGCGGGGGCATGACCTCGCTCGGCTGGACGAGCGCGAAGCCCTGGCCGAGGAAGCTGAGCTCCCAGCCCTCGCCCGTGTCGCCACGGCGGCGGCGGACGCTGGAGTTGGTCGTCTGCGCCTGCATCTGGACGCGCAGCCCGGTGGACCAGGCGACGATCGCGTCCGCGTCGACGCTGACGTACTTCTCGGGCGTGACCTGCATCATCAGCGGCTGCCCGGAGGTCATGAGGGCGACCTTGCCGCGGCCGGAGATGTTGAGCTGGTACTTGCCGGAGCCGGAGACGCCGTACTGGCTGTCGACGGCGATGACCTCGGTGTGGAGGGTCGAGTCGAGCGCCAGGACGTAGGCGCTGTCGACGGTCAGGCCGTCCTGCTCGACCTCCACGATGTGGACGTACTGGGCGAGGTTGGCGAAGTAGACCGTGCCCTGGCCGGAGCAGCGCATCAGGTCCAGGCCCTCACCGGTGCGGGCCTGGGCCCGGCGCTGGCTGGGGGTCTGGTACTCGCCGTCGAAGTCGACGAGTCCCTGGTACGCGACCATGGCGCCCTTGCGGGCGAGGACGTCGTCCTGCCCGGTCAGGCTGACCCGCAGGAGCTGCGGGTTCTGGATGACGTACCGCTCCTGGCTCTGCTGTTCGGCGTGGTTGAAAAGCGGGCTCTGCATGGTGTGTTCTCGCTCCCCCTCAGCCCCGGGCCCGCAGGCGGTCGGTGCTGTCCTCGCTCGGCTGTACGACGACGATGCCCTGGCCCGAGAAGGCCATCTGGTATGCCTCGCCGCTGCCCCGCCCGATGAGGGAGGACGCCTTGAAGCTGCGCTTGCCCTTGACCTTGAGCCCGGGCGACCAGGCGACGAGCGCGTCGGGGTCGACGTACGTCTCGTCCTCGCCGCGGCCGCAGTCGACGACGATCGGCGTGCCGCGCGAGGTGAGCGCGACCCAGCCGGTGCCGGCGATCTCCACGTTGAAGAGGCCCTGGCCGGCGAACTTGGCGAGCCCCTTGACCCGCTCGACGCCCCACTGGAGGTGGGCGTCGAAGGCGAGCACGTTGGTGCCGTTGACCGAGATCGAGTCGTTCTGGAGGTTGATGACGACGACGTCGGCGCCGTAGTCGGCGAGGTAGAGCAGTCCGTCGCCGGAGCACTTCATGATGGGCGCGCCCTCGCCGGTGGCCCACTGCTGGGCGACCTGGCGGACGGCGGGCGGGTTGGGCTCGTAGGTGATGAAGCCCTCGTAGGCGACCATCGAGCCGGTCCGGGCGTACAGGTCCTGGCCGGAGGCCATGGCGACCTTGAGCATGGTGCGGCCGTGGTTCTCCATCCGGGCCGCGACGGGGGTCGGGGCGTAGCCCGCGAGTTGCTGGTTCATGACGGGCTCCCTCAGACCTCGTAGGGCTGGACGACGATGAAGTTGCCGGGGGCTCCCCGGAACTGGAGGTTCACGGTCTCTCCGCTGTGGCCCGGGTAGGCGTTGCGGCGGAGCCGCACCTGGCTGGAGAGGATGACCTGGGACGCGGACGACCAGGCGACGACGGCGTTGCAGTCGGCGAAGGTGGTCGGCGTGACGGGCAGGACGACGGGGACGCCGTGCGTCTTCACGACGACGGTGCCGGTGCCCTGGAACTGCATGGTGAACAGGGCGCCGCCGGGGATGCCGTGGCCCTCGATGCGGCGGACCTCGTACTGCAGGGACTCGTCGAACGCGAGGACGTTCTCGGCGGAGACGCAGATGCCGTCGCCCTGGAGCTCGATCGGGTGCAGGTGGGC
This sequence comes from Streptomyces sp. TLI_105, assembly GCF_900105415.1. Classification (GTDB taxonomy): domain Bacteria; phylum Actinomycetota; class Actinomycetes; order Streptomycetales; family Streptomycetaceae; genus Streptomyces. The sequence goes on from NZ_FNSM01000001.1 coordinate 2,867,169, forward strand.
GCCGTTCTCGGCGAGGAAGACCTGGCCGCGGCCGGAGCAGCGCATGAGCTGCATCTCCTGGCCGGTGGCGTTGCCGACGATCCGGCCGGCGAAGCCCGCGCCCTTGTAGCCGAAGTCGACCTTGCCCTGGTACATGACCATGGAGCCCTGCCGGGCGAGGACGGGCACGCCGCCCATGGCGAGGTCGACCCGCATGAGCTGCTGGTTCTGCGGGGTCCAGCGGGCGCCGGTGGCGGTCTCCTTGTACGGCGCGAGCGCGGCGGCGAGGCCCGCTCCGGTCGCCGGCACACCCTGCGGGACGCCGGGCTGCTGCCCGTACGCCGGCGGCTGCTGGCCGTACGGGGCGGGCGCGGCCTGCCCGTACGGGGCCTGCGGCGGCTGGCCCTGGCCGGGGTACGGGGCGGGGGGCTGGCCCGGGACCTGCCCCGGGTACTGGCCGGGAGGCTGTCCCGGGACCTGGCCGTACTGCGGCTGCTGCGGCGGCTGCCCGTACGGGGCGGGGGCCGGGGCGGGCGGCGGCACGGGCGCCGGTGCCATGGGCGCGACCATCGTGGGCGCCGTGTGGACCGGCGGCACGGGGGCGGGCGGGACGGGCGCCTGCGGGGCCGGCGCGCCGAACGCGGGCGCGGGGGCCGGGGCGGGCGCGGCGGGGCCACCGAAGGCCGGGGGCGCCGCGGCCTGCGGCGGCGGGGCGAAGCCAGGGGCCGCGCCCTGCTGCTGCGGAGCGGCGGGCTCCTCCTCGGCGACCTCGCCGCCGAAGTTCCGCAGGAGCGCCTCCAGGCCTCCGTCGAAGCCCTGGCCGACGGCGGCGAACCGCCACACGTCCTTGAGGTAGAAGTCGCCGAGCATCACCGCGCGCTCGGTGGAGAACTCGGCGCCCGTGAACGCGTAGCGCGCGACCTCCTCGCCGCCCGCCACGATCCGCAGGTGACCGGGGCCGACCTGCGACATCTGGCCGGCGCCGTCGATCGTCGCGGTGAACGACAGCTTGTGGATGTGCGCGGGGATGCGGTCGAGGGTGACGCGGAAGGACTCGGTGTCACCGGACTGCGCGCCGAGCAGCTGGATGGACTCCTCGGGCGACTTCGGCTGGTTGAAGAAGACGAAGTAGCGGTCGTCGGAGAGCCGTTCGTCCGCGTCGAGTCCGAAGCAGCTGATGTCGAAAGTCAGTCCGGGGGCGGCGATCTGCACACCGACGTACAGATCGGTTCCCGCGGTCAGATCACTGATCTTGGCCTTGTGGCCGCGTTGGAATTCCCTGGCCATGCGTAACGACCGTCCCCCATCCCGAATGGCGAATGCTCGCGCCAGGCTAACCGCTGGGCGTGACATTGAGACAGGCCAGGTCCTATTCGGTACGGAATCGGGAAACCCGCGCCCGCGCGCGTGGCGGCGCCGTCACTCCTCGCGAGCGTCCGGAAGGTGCGGCAGACGGCCGGCGGCGACCACGCCCTCCAGGTAGCCGCGCGCCCGCTCGGTGCGGGGGTACGCCTCCAGGAGCCGCCAGAACCTCGGCCCGTGCCCGGGGACGAGGAGGTGCGCCAGCTCGTGCAGGAGGACGTAGTCGACGACGTACTCGGGCATGCCCTGGAGCCGGTGGGAGAGGCGGATGCTGCCCTCGGAGGGGGTGCAGGAGCCCCAGCGGGTGTTCTGGTTGGTCACCCAGCGGACGGAGCCGGGGCGGGCCCGGCCGTCGAAGTACTGCTCCGAGAGGCGCAGCGCGCGCTCGGTGAGCTCACGGTCGCCGAGGACGCTGCGGCTCTCCTGGGCGGCGAGCTTGTCCAGCATGACGCCCACCCAGCGGCGCTCCTCCGCCTCCGACATGCGGGCCGGGATGAGCACGATGGTCCGGTCGCCCTCGCGGTAGGCCGAGACGGATTTCCTCCGCCGTGGGCTTCTGCGGACCTCGACCGCGCTCGTCCCCGCCCCGCGGGGCGGTTCACTGGTCACGCTGCGCTGTGGGTCGGCGGGCACGGCCCCGACGTTACCCGCTGCCGGCGGGGGAAGTCCCGCCTCGGGAGTGGTTTCGGGAACGATCCGACCCCACCGCACACCATTTGAATGACTAATCCCCCGACCTGTGGACAACTTTCGGCGCCCGTCACGGCGGCGGGGCATTCTCACTTCGGGGCGACGGAATGTCGCTGTCGATCATGAATGCGGTCGCGGTCGAGGACGGACGCCGAGGCCGGACATGGGGACGAACGGGGGCGGGGAAATGCATCCGATGGTGAAACCGGCGCTGCGGCGGGCGTGGCGGAGTCTGCAGTGCGTGCAGTTCGGCGTCGCCCCGGCGCACGCGGTGGTGCTCGGCCCGGTCGACCCGGCGACGGGGGCGGTGCTCGGGCTGCTCGACGGCACCCGGGGGACCGCGCTGCTGCGGGCCGAGGCACGGGCGCTCGGCCTGCCGGACGGCCGTCTGGAGGCGCTCCTGGGCCGGCTGGAGTCGGCCGGGCTCCTCACGGACGCCGCGACCGGGCGGCCCGGGAAGGCGGGTCCGGCCGCCGGCGCGGTGGACGTGGCCCTCGATCCCCTCCGCGCGGACCTGGCCTCCCTCTCCGTGGTGCATCCCGAGCCGGAGCGGGCGGCGCGGACCCTGGCGGCCCGGCGGGCCCTGCGCGTCCAGGTCCGGGGCGCGGGCCGGGTGGGGGCGACGGTGGCGTCCCTGCTCGCCGCCGCCGGCGTCGGCTCGGTCGAGGTACTCGACGCGGGCCGGGTCGAGCCCTGGGAGACGGCCCCGGGCGGGCTCCCCACCGAGTCCGTCGGCGAGCGCCGCGCGACGGCGGCCCGCCGGCTGGTCGCCCGCTGGGCACGGGAAGCGGGGCGCGGGACAAGGGCGGGAGGAGCCGGGCCGGAGGGACCGGGCGGGCCCGGTGGGTCACGGTGCCGGGGCGGACGTGGCGGGTCGGGTGACGCCACGGGGGAGCCCGGGCTGTCACTCGTCGTGGTGACGCCGCGGGACGGGCTCGGCGCGTACGTCCCCGATCCGCTCCCCGCCGAGCCGTGGATCTCCACCGGCACCCCCCACTTGTACGCGGGCGTCCTGGAGGCGACGGGGACGGTCGGCCCACTGGTGCTGCCCGGCGGCACGGCCTGCGCGCGGTGCCTCCAGGAGGAGCTGACGGACCGGGACCCGGTGACGCCCCGGCTGCTCGCCCAGTGGCGCTCCGGCGCCCCGCATCCGCTGCCCGCCTGCGACCTGGGTCTGGCCACGGCGGTCGCCGGGCTGGCCGCCGCGCACGCGCTGGCCTTCCTGGACGGGGACCTCCCGGCGAGCACCGGCACCCGCTGGGAGGCGTCGCTGCCGCTGCTGGAGTGGCGGGCGGAGCGGCTGAGACCTCACCCGGCCTGCCCCTGCGGGGCGGCGCGCGGAGGAGAAGGGGAGCTCGCCTCGGCAGCCGGGGAAGCGCACGACACAATGGCGGGGTAACGGCCCTGCGCGGCACGGCAGTCTGGGTTTTGGAGGGGCGCATGTCTGATCTTCCCCGGAAGGCGGTCACCCGGACCGTCAAGTTGGCCGCGTTGCCGCTGGGCTTCGCGGGCCGGGCCACCTGGGGTCTGGGCAAGCGGATCGGCGGCAGATCCGCGGAGCTGGTCGCCCGCGAGCTCCAGCAGCGCACGGCGGAGCAGCTGTTCAAGGTCCTGGGCGAGCTGAAGGGCGGGGCCATGAAGTTCGGGCAGGCGCTGTCCGTCTTCGAGTCGGCCCTGCCGGAGGAGGTCGCCGGGCCGTACCGGGCGGCGCTGACGAAGCTTCAGGACGCGGCGCCGCCGATGCCGACGCGCACGGTGCACACGGTCCTGGAGGAGCGGCTCGGGGCCGAGTGGCGGGAGTTGTTCCTCGAGTTCGAGGACAAGCCCGCGGCGGCGGCCTCGATCGGGCAGGTGCACCGGGCCGTGTGGCACGACGGCCGCGAGGTCGCGGTGAAGGTGCAGTACCCGGGCGCCGGGGAGGCACTGCTCTCGGACCTGACGCAGTTGAGCCGCTTCGCCCGGCTGCTCGGTCCGCTGATCCCGGGCATGGACATCAAGCCGCTGATCGCCGAGATGCGGGACCGGGTCTCGGAGGAGCTGGACTACGCCCTGGAGGCGGAGGCGCAGCGGATCCACGCGGAGGAGTTCGCGGACGATCCCGACGTGGTGGTCCCCGCCGTGGTGCACCAGTCGGAGCAGATCCTCGTGACCGAGTGGATGGACGGGGTGCCGCTCGCGGAGGTGATCGCGGACGGCACGGAGGCGCAGCGGGACCGGGCGGGTCAGCTCCTCGCCCGCTTCCTCTTCTCCGGCCCCGCGCGCACGGGCCTGCTGCACGCCGATCCGCACCCGGGGAACTTCCGGCTGCTGCCCGGGGGCGAGGACGAGGGGCCGGAGGGCTGGCGGCTCGGCGTCCTCGACTTCGGCACGGTGGACCGGCTGCCGGGCGGGCTGCCGGAGACGATCGGCACCTGTCTGCGGATGACGGTCGCGGGCGAGGCCGAGACCGTCTACGAGCTGCTGTGCGCGGAGGGCTTCGTCAAGGAGTCCGTCGCGCTCGACCCGGACGCGGTCCTGGAGTACCTGCTGCCGATCATCGAGCCGGCCGAGGCGGAGGCCTTCGCCTTCACCCGTGGCTGGATGCGCACCCAGGCGGCCCGGATCGCCGACCCCCGCTCCCCCGCCCACCAGTTGGGCAAGCAGTTGAACCTGCCGCCTGCGTATCTGCTGATACACCGTGTGACGTTGAGCACCATCGGGGTGCTCTGCCAGCTGAACGCGACGGTACGGCTGCGGGACGAGCTCGTCGAGTGGCTGCCGGGCTTCGAGGACCCGGAGGCCGTCCGGGGCCTGTCCGGCGGATCAGGGCCGGGCGCCCCTTAGGGCCTGTCCGGCGGATCAGGGCCGGGCGCCCCTTAGGGCCTGTCCGGCGGATCAAGGCCGGGCGCCCCTTAGGGCCTGTCCGGCGGATCAGGGTCGGACACTCCCTAGGGGTCGGCTCGGGGCGGGCTTGCGCCACACGAGGGTGTAGCGCCAGTAGAGGCGGCGGCGGATCCGGGCGCCGGGGAGGATCCGCCGGGCGACGAGGGCGATCTCGGCGAGGGTCTCCTCGGCCTCGCGGGTCGCGGCGGTCATGGCCACGGGCCGGGGTGCCGGGCGGCCCCGGTTCCTGAGCCAACCGGTGGCCGCGTTCAGGGGGATCGCGAGGAGGCCGAGGAGGTGGTCGCCGACGGTGTCGGGACGGGAGAGCCCGAGGACGACCAGGGTGCCGCCGGGGGCCAGCCGGTCCCTGAACCGCTGAAGGGCCGGGGCGAGTGGCAGGTGGTGGAGGGTCGCCACGCAGGTGAGGGCGGTGTGGGCGCCGTCGTCCCCGGTGTCGGCGAGGGCGTCCTCGACGTCGAAGGTCACGGGGGCGGCCGGGGCGGCGAGTTCGCGGGCGCGGGCGACGATCGCCGGGTCGGCGTCGACGGCGCGGACGGCCGTGGCACGGCCGGCGAGGAGCCGGGCGAGGTCACCGCTGCCGCAGCCGACGTCCAGGGCACGGTCGATGCGGCGCGGAAGCTGCCTCAGGATCCACCGGTGGTAGTGGGCGTTGTGGTCCCACGGGTGGGCGGCGTTGAACCGTTCGAGTGCGCGCAGAAGGCGATCTGTGAGGGCTGCCATCGGGGAAGTCCACCACAGGCGGTGCGGGCGGAGGGGCGGCTCACCACCAGGAGGAGTCGAGGCGGCCCTCGATGGAGCGGATGTTGGCGCGGGCGCACTCCTCGCAGAAGTACTCGCGGCGGCCGTTCTCGACGGAGCAGGTCCAGGTCACCGGGAGGGGGTCGGCGGTCCTGCCGCAGCGGGCGCAGGAGACGGGCTCCTGGGGGACGCGGGCTTCGTTCATCCTGGTGACGATAGCCCGGCGCGGGGTCGTGGTGCGGACAACGCACCGCGGGGGCCGGTCCGTTCGGACCGGCCCCCGCGAGGGCATCACGGAGATGCTCAGTGCATGACGGCCATGGCGAGCGCGCGGCGGGCGCGCAGCGAGACGCGCTCGGCGCGCCGCTGCATGCGCCGGGCGGCGACCAGGCGCACGGCCTGGCGTTCCGCGTCGGCCTCACGCTGTCGCTCGTGCATATGGGCACGAGCCAGGGCTTCGGGGGCGAGTTGCATTTCACGGGTCCTGTTCTGACGCGCGGTGTACGCGGCGGCGGGGGAGAAGACTGGGGTCGCGGAGCCCAGGGGCTCGCTGGTGGAAGAGGTCATCGGGGCCTGCTTCTGGGGATCGTGCGTGAGGGGGCGGTCGATGGTTCCGGTGGCGCTCATGCCGCGACCGGGTTCTTGCGCGGGCGGCCACGGGGCCGCTTGCGGGCGACGACCACGCCCTGGACGAAGAGCTCGCCACCCCAGACGCCCCAGGGCTCGCGGCGCTCCTTGGCGCCGGCGAGGCAGGCGGCCATCAGCGGGCAGGTCCGGCAGAGGGACTTCGCGTACTCGACGTCGGCCGGGGACTCCGCGAAGAAGACCTCGGGGTCGTAGGCGCGACAGGGTACGGGGACGCCGAGGTTCTCGATGGCGTCGTCGAGCGCGGTGAGCGCGGTGAGGGGGGTCAAAGCGGGGTCCTCCGTGGAGCCGGGCAGGGGGATCGATTCGGAATGCGGTACGGACGGGGCGTGCGCTTCGAGTTGCACGGTGGTCTTTCCTCGTCTGGTCGTTCCGGCCTGTTGACCGGGGTTTCGGCTGGTACCGGGCGGTGTCTTTCCCGAGGCCCCTTCGCGTCGTCGTCCCCGTTCGAGGACAAACAGAAGGGCCGCGGATCCCGGGTGGGGTTCCGCGGCCCTGAAGGCGCCGGTCTGATCATGGATCAGACTGGATCACTCCAGGGTTCGAGCCCACGGAAGGCCCACATCATGTGGTGGTGCGTCGTCGTCTGCTGCTGGGTTCCGGCACCGGTCGCCGCAAAGCCATAGGTCGTGGCCTTGCCTGCTACTCCTGCTTCCAGTGCCTTGGTCGGTCGCTCATTGCGCGGAGCCACGGCGGCCGCACCGAGACCGGAGAGACCGGTGACGGGCAGGCCGGCGACGGGCAGACCGGTGCCGATGAGGGCCGAGGCGGAGAGGCCGAGCGAGCAGGCGGAGACGACCGAGCGATCGGTCATTTTGGCCGTGCCGATGAAGCCGGCGGTGCTGACGGTGCTGGTCTGGATGGTGTAGCTGATCACTGGAATCGCCTCCTCTCGGCGTCTCGGAGGGCTCGGGTGCGAGCCGGACCCTCATGTTTATTTGGACAAGTACAGCACGAAGACAGGGCTTCGAAGAAGCCGCCGTTTCCGTGGTTAAGAACCTATGGGGCTTGACGGGGCGGGCGCAAACTATTTTTCCGACGAGTTTTCATCAGACCTCGTCCTCGTCCGTCCCGCCCTCCTCACCTGCGCAGATGGCCAGGACCTCGGCTCCGAAGCGGTCGAGCTTGCGGACGCCGACGCCGGAGATCGAGGCGAGCTCTCCGTCGGTGGCGGGGACCCGCTCGGCGATCGCCATGAGCGTCTTGTCGGTGAACACACAATAGGCCGGCTGGCCGAGCTGCCTGGCCTGTTCCGACCGCCAGTCCCGCAGCCGCTCGTACAGCCCCTCGTCCATGTCCGAGGGGCAGTCCTCGCAGCGCATCAGCTTCATCGCGCCGGCCTCGGTGAGGGTGGCGCTGCAGACCCGGCACAGGACGGGGCCGCGCGGCCCCCGCCGACGGAGGCCGCTCCCCCGCTCGACGGAGCCGGAGGCGCCGCCGGAGCCGACGGTGCCGAGAGGGCCGGAGCCGGGGCGCAGGCCCTTGAGGAAGCGGCTGGGGCGCCGGTTGGCCCGGCCGCCCGGGGAGCGGGAGAGCGCCCAGGAGAGCGTGAGGTGGACCCGGGCCCGGGTGACGCCCACGTACAGCAGGCGCCGCTCCTCCTCGACCTGCTCGTCGGTCTTGGCGTAGGTGATCGGCAGCATGCCCTCGGTGAGGCCGACCAGGAAGACGGCGTCCCATTCGAGGCCCTTGGCGGCGTGCAGCGAGGCGAGGGTGACGCCCTGGACGGTCGGGGCGTGCTGGGCGGCGGCCCGCTCGTCGAGCTCGGCGACCAGGTCGGAGAGGGTGGCCCCGGGCTTGGCGCGGGCGAAGTCCTCGGCGAGCCGGACGAGGGCGGCGAGGGACTCCCAGCGGTCGCGGACCGCGCCGGAGCCGGCGGGCGGCTCGGTGGTCCAGCCCTTGGTGGAGAGGACGGCCCTGACCTGGGCGGGGAGGTCCTCGACGTCGTCGAGGAGCGGGTCGTTGCCCCCGGCACGGGCGGCGCCGCGCAGGGCGATGCCCGCCTCCCGCACCTCCTGGCGCTCGAAGAAGCGCTCGGCGCCGCGGAGCTGGTAGGGCACCCCGGCGTCGGCGAGGGCCTGCTCGTACACCTCGGACTGGGCGTTGATCCGGTAGAGGACGGCGATCTCGCCGGCCGGGACGCCGGCGGCGATGAGGTCGCGGACGCGGCGGGCGGTGCCCTCGGCCTCGGCGGGCTCGTCGGCGTACTCCGCGTAGACCGGCTCGGGGCCCGGGTCGCGCTGGGAGATCAGCTCCAGGCGGTGCTCGGCGGCCCGGCCGCGGGCCTGGCCGAGCAGCCCGTTCGCCAGGTGGACGACCTGCGGGGTGGAGCGGTAGTCGCGGACCAGCTTGACGACGGTGGCGCCCGGGTGCCGGGTGCGGAAGTTCAACAGGTGGTCGGGGGTGGCGCCGGTGAAGGAGTAGATCGTCTGGCCGGCGTCGCCGACGACGCAGAGGTTGTCGCGGTCGCCGAGCCACAGGTCGAGCAGCCGCTGCTGGAGCGGGGAGACGTCCTGGTACTCGTCCACCACGAAGTGCTGGTACTGGTGGCGGATCTGGTCGGCGATGTCGTGCCGGTCCTGGAGGATGCCGACGGTGAGCAGCAGCACGTCCTCGAAATCGATCACCGAGCGGTCGCGCTTCAGCTGCTCGTACATGGCATAGATCTGGCCGATCTCGGCCGGGTCGCGGGGGGCGTCCCTGACGGACTTGGCGACGGCGGCCGGGTAGTCGGCGGGGACGGTCTGGGTGACCTTGGCCCACTCGATCTCGCCGGTCACGTCCCTGAGCTCGTTCCGGTCGAGCCGGATCCGGCAGCGGGCCGCGGCCTCGGCGACCAGCTGGACCTTGCGCTCCAGGAGGCGGGGCAGCTCGCCACCGACTGCTTTCGGCCAGAAGAACTGGAGCTGTCGGAGGGCCGCGGAGTGGAACGTGCGGGCCTGGACGCCGCCCGCGCCGAGCTGTCGGAGCCGGCCGCGCATCTCGCCCGCGGCACGGTTGGTGAACGTGACGGCCAGCACACTGGCGGGCTGCAGGATGCCGGCCCGCACCCCGTACGCGATGCGGTGGGTGAGGGCCCGCGTCTTGCCCGTGCCGGCTCCCGCGAGGACGCACACCGGTCCGCTCAGGGCAAGGGCGACCTCGCGCTGCTCGGGGTCGAGCCCGTCGAGCACCGCGTCGGCCGTCTCCGGGACCTGTGGGAAGAGAGTGGAGTGCGTTGCTGCTGTCACCCCGCCATGCTGCCAGGTCGGCGAGACCGGTGCGGCAGCCCGTCCACAGGCGCGAGACGCCGGTCATACGAATTCCGGGAATGACGCCGGGAGGGCGTACGTTCTCCCTCTCGGCACCCGTCCGCGAACAAGAGGAGCGCCTGGCCATGCAGGGCACTGTGACGATGTACAGCACCACGTGGTGCGGCTACTGCCGTCGGCTGAAGAGCCAGATGGACCGCGAGGGCATCGCGTACACGGAGATCAACATCGAGCAGGACCCCGACTCGGCGGCGTTCGTCGAGAAGGCCAACGGCGGCAACCAGACGGTGCCGACCGTCCTCTTCCCGGACGGTTCCACCCTGACGAACCCGAGCCTCGCGCAGGTCAAGCAGAAGATCAGCGTCTGAGCGTCGGACCACACGAGAGCCCCCGGCCGGTCGGCCGGGGGCTTCTTCGTGTGCGGGCGCGGTCAGATCACGTCGCCCGGCCTCGGGAGCGGCCTGCCGTACCAGCGCTCGATCAGCCGGGAGGCGATCGAGATGCCGTACGGGGGCAGGACCTCGCCGGACTCGAAGGCGGCGGCCAGGTCCTCGCGGGAGAACCAGCGGGCCTCGTGGATCTCCTCGCCGTCCACGTTGATCTCGGAGGACGTGGCGCGGGCGAAGAAGCCCAGCATCAGGCTGGACGGGAACGGCCAGGGCTGGCTGGCGATGTACTCGACCTCGCCGACCGTGACGCCGGCCTCCTCGAAGACCTCGCGGGCCACCGACGCCTCGATGGACTCGCCCGGCTCCACGAAGCCGGCGAGGGTCGAGAAGCGGCCCTCGGGCCAGTGCACCTGGCGGCCGAGCAGCGCCCGGTCCCGGTCGTCGGTGACCAGCATGATCACCGCGGGGTCGGTGCGCGGGTAGTGCTCGGCGCCGCAGGCCTGGCAGCGGCGGACGTGCCCGGCGGCCGCGATGACCGTGCGCTCGCCGCAGCGCGAGCAGAAGCGGTGGAGGCGCTGCCAGTTCTCCAGGGCCACGGCGTGCACCATGAGGGCCGCGTCGCGGTCGGAGAGCAGCAGGCCGGCCTCGCGCAGCCCGGCGGGGCGCGCGGACTGGTCCATGCGGCCGGGCAGGGAGTCCTTCTGGAGCGCGAAGTAGGAGACGCCCTCGGCGTCCGTGCCCAGGAAGTAGCGGTGGGTCTCGGTGACCGGGGCCTCGAAGGCCGGGGTCATCACGATCTCGGTGGTGCCGTCGGGGCGGTCGTCGATCAGCACCTGGCCGCCGGAGACCACGAAGACCCGTGTCGTGGGGTGGCTCCAGGCCGCCGCCAGCCATGCCTCGTCGAGGCGGTGGTGGGCGGCGCGGTCGATGCCGCTCGGGGCGGTGAGCGAGATCGGGCGGTCCGCGGACGCGTACGCCGGGCTGCTCGGCGCGTTCTTCAGGGTGCTCACAGGTGCTTCCAACTCCCCCGGATCGGTGTGTGGGTTCAGCGGGCGTCGCTGTGGAAAGCGGCGGGCAGGTCGCTCCACAGGTGCGCGGTCGTCTCGACGCCCTTCATGAGGAGATCGAGTTCGATCTTCTCGTCGGGGGCGTGCCAGCCGTCGGACGGGACGGAGATGCCGAGGAACAGGACGGGTGCTCCCAGGACGTCCTGGAGGTCGGCGGCCGGTCCGGAGCCGCCCTCGCGGGTGTAGCGGACCTTGGCACCGTCGAAGGCCCGGCTCATGGCCCCGGCCACCGCCTTGAGGGCGGGGTGGTCGAGAGGGGTGAGGCAGGGACGGGTCGGGGCGCCGAAGACGATCTCGTGCCGGATGCCGGCGGGGACGAGCCCGCCGAGCCAGTCCCGTACCGCGAGCTCGATCTTGGCCGGGTCCTGGCCCGCGACCAGCCGGAAGGACAGCTTGAGCATGGCGGAGGCGGGGACGATCGTCTTGCCGCCGGGGCCCTGGTAGCCGCCGCCGATGCCGTTGACCTCGGCGGTGGGGCGGGCCCAGACCCGCTCCAGGGTCGTGAAGCCGGCCTCGCCGAGGGTGCCGTGGGACTTGGCCGTCCGCAGCCAGGCCTCCTCGTCGAAGGGCAGCTCGGCGACGAGGGCCCGCTCGGCGTCGGTGAGTTCCGTCACACCGTCGTAGAAGCCGGGGATCGCGACGTGCTCGTGCTCGTCGTGGAGGGCGGCGACGATCCGGCCGGCGACGGTGGCCGGGTTCGGCACGGCGCCGCCGAAGGAGCCGGAGTGGATGTCCTGGTCGGGGCCGTACAGCTCGATCTCGCAGTCGGCGACCCCGCGCATGCCGGTGCAGACGGTGGGGGTGGTCTCGGACCACATGCCGGTGTCGGAGACGATCACGGCGTCGGCGGCGAGCCGCTCGGCGTGCTCCTCGACGAGCGCGCGGAAGTGCGGGGAGCCGGACTCCTCCTCGCCTTCGACGATCAGCTTGAGGTTGACGGCGGGCGCGGTGCGGCCGGTGGCGGCGAGGTGGGCGCGGACGCCGAGGGTGTGGAAGAACACCTGCCCCTTGTCGTCGGCGGCCCCGCGCGCGTACAGCCGGCCGTCGACCACCGTCGGCTCGAACGGGTCCGTGTGCCAGCCGTCCTCCCGGGCCGCGGGCTGCACGTCGTGGTGGCCGTAGACGAGGACGGTCGGGGCGTCCGGGTCCCCCGAGGGCCACTCGGCGAAGACGGCGGGCGCGCCGGCGGTCTCCCAGATCTCGACCGTCGTGAAACCGGTCTCCGTGAGCTTGGCGGCGAGCCACTCGGCGCTGCGCCGTACGTCCCCGGCCCGCTCCGGCTGGGCCGACACGGAGGGGATGCGCAGCCACTCGGCCAGGTCGCCGAGGAAGGCGGCACGGTGCTGCTCGACGTACGTGCGTACGGTGCGGACGGCGCTGTCCGGGGTCTCGCTCATGCCCCGAGCCTATCCGGCGCCCGGGGGTGCCCCACCCAGCAGGAGGGCCTCCAGCTCGGCGCGGCCGGGCAGCCGGGTGGGACGGGCGACCTCACCCGTTCGGACGTACACGAAGGCGGCGGCCACCTCCTCGGGCGCGAGGCCGTGCTGCTCGGCCCAGGCGAGCCGGTAGATCGCGAGCTGCAGCGGATCCGCCGAGCGGTCCCGGCTGGTCTTCCAGTCGACGATCTCGTACGCGCCGGACTCCGGGTCCCGGTAGACGGCGTCGATCCTGCCCCGGACGACCCGGCCCGCGAGGGAGAGGTGCACGGGGACCTCGACGCGGTACGGGGTGCGGTGGGCGTACGGGGTGCGGGCGAAGGCCTCCTTGAGCTCGTCGAGGTCCCGCTCGTCGAGGATCTCGGGCTCGCCCGCGAAGTCCTCGCCGCCGGGCAGCTCCTCCGGGCCGAGGAACGGCAGCGGGAGCTCCTCGAAACGGGACTCCACCCACGCGTGGAAGCGGGTGCCCCGGCGGGCCGCGGGCTGCGGCGCCTTCGGCATCGGCCGGGCCAGCTCCTGGGCGAAGCCGTCGGGGTCGGCGGCGAGGCGCAGGACCTGGGAGGCGGAGAGGTACGCGGGGAGGAGGACGTCCCGGGTCGTCGCGCGGGCGCGGCGGAGCTCGGTGGTGAGGGCGGTGAGGTCGCGGTCCCAGGAGGCGATGGTCTTGGTGTCCTCGGGGGTGTGTTCCGTGTACGGCTCCGAGGGCGGGGGCTCCTGGCGGGGGGCCGGGATCGCGTCCGCGTGGGTGTCTTCGGGGAGGGCCTCTTCGTCCCAGAGGGGCTCCTCGTCTTCCCAGACGGGTTCCTCCTCGTCGGGCCAGAGGTCCTCGGGGTGCGGGTCCCGGGGGTCGGGCGCCGAGCCGACGGGGTCGTGCCCGCCCTCCCCCGGACGCCGTCCGGGGGTGCCCCCATCGCCCTGCGGAACGTATGCCCGCAACCGGCTCGTCACGGCCTCCGCCGCCTCCCGGCGGCGCTTGAAGGACTCCTCGTCCAGCGGCAGCGGCCAGGCCAGGTCCTTGCCGCCTTCCGTCAGGGAGGGGTTCTCCGCGTCCTCTTCCGGTTCGTCCGCCCAGGACTCGATCTCGCCGTGGCCCGCCGCGCAGTGGTCGTACAGCGCGCGGAGGAAGTCCGAGGGGCCGCGGGGCTTCTTCTGGGCGGGGCCCCACCAGTGGGCGGAGCCGAGGAGCAGGGAGCGGGGGCGGGTGAAGGTGACGTAGCCGAGGCGGAGCTCCTCGGTGTGCTGGTGGTCCCGCATCTCGTTCTTGAAGGACGTGAGGGACTTGGCGTCCCAGGTGTCGATCTCCGGCAGGGTGGCCGCGTCGCCGCGCAGGGCGTGCGGGAGCACCTGGGGCTGCGAGGTCCACGACTCGCGGGCCCGGGCGCTCGGGAACTGGCCCGCGACCAGGCCGGGGACGGCGACGACGTCCCATTCGAGGCCCTTGGACTTGTGGGCGGTGAGGACCTTCACGGTGTTCTCGCCGCCCGGCAGCGCGCTGTCGAGGCCCTTCTCGAACTGGACGGCCGTGCGCAGGAAGCCGAGGAAGGCGAGGAGACTGGCCTCGCCGTCGAGGGAGGCGAAGCCGGCGGCGATGTCGAGGAAGTGGCCGAGGGTCTCGCGGCGGCGGGCCGCGAGCGCGTGCGGGGAGGCGGAGAGCTCGACCTCCAGACCGGTCGCGGCGAGGACGCGGTGCAGCACGTCCATGAGCGGGTCGGCGAGGGAGGTGCGCAGGGCGCGCAGCTCGGTGGCGAGGCGCGCGAAGCGGACCCGGGCCTCGGCGGAGAAGGCCAGGCCGTCGTCGGTGCCGCCGGAGTCGAGGAAGGTGTCGAGCGCGTCGGCGAGGGAGACGACCTCGGCCGGGTCGACGCCCTCGACGGCGGCGGCGAGCCGCTGCTCGGGGTCCGTCTCCTCGCCGCCCCGGTGGACGAGGAGGCGGGCGCGGCGGCCGAGGAGGGCGAGGTCGCGGGCGCCGATGCGCCAGCGGGGGCCGGTGAGCAGGCGGACCAGGGCGGCGTTGGCCCCCGGGTCCTGGAGGACCTCGCAGACGGCGACGAGGTCGGCGATCTCGGGCAGGTGGAGGAGGCCGGAGAGGCCGACGACCTCGACGGGGACGTCACGGGCGACGAGGGCCGCGTGGATGGCGGGGAAGTCGGTGGCGGTACGGCACAGGACGGCGATCTCGCCGGGCTCGCGGCCGGTCCGTACGAGGTGGGCGAGGGAGTCGGCGAGCCAGTCGATCTCCTCCGCGTGGGTGGGGAGGAGGGCGATGCGGACGCTGCCGTCGTGCTCGGCGCCCGGGGCGGGGCGCAGCGCCTCCACGCCCGCGTGCATGGCCCGCAGGGGGGCGGCGAGCCCGTTGGCGAGGTCCAGGAGGCGGCCGCCGCTGCGCCGGTTCTCGGAGAGGGAGTAGCGGCTCGCGGGGCTGCCGTCCCGGTGCGGGAAGTGCTCGGGGAAGTCGTCCAGGTTGGCGACGGAGGCGCCGCGCCAGCCGTAGATGGCCTGGCAGGGGTCGCCGACGGCGGTCACCGCGTGTCCGGTGCTCCGGCCGGACGGGCCCTGGCCGAAGAGCCCGGAGAGCAGCAGGCGCTGGGCGACGGAGGTGTCCTGGTACTCGTCGAGGAGGACGACGCGGAACTCCTCGCGCAGGATGGCGCCGACCTCGGGCCGGGTGGTGGCGAGCTCGGCGGAGCGGGCGATCTGGTCGCCGAAGTCGAGCAGGTCGCGGGAGCGCTTGGCGGCGCGGTAGCGGACGACGAGGTCGAGGAGTTCGCGGCGGGCGGCGGAGGCCTCGGGGATCTTGCGCAGCTCGGCGTTGCTGAGCTTGGCGTCGGCGAGGGCGGTGAGGAGCTCGGAGTCGTACGCGTGGAGCCGCTCGGGCGGCACGAGGTGCTCGGCGAGCTCGGCGTCGAGGGCGAGGAGGTCGGTGATGAGGGTCGGGAAGGACCGGGTGAGCGCGGGGTACGGGCCGGGGGCCTCGCGCAGCACGCGCGCGGCGAGCTGGTAGCGGGTGGCGTCGGCGAGGAGGCGGGAGGTGGGCTCCAGGCCGATGCGGAGGCCGTGGTCGGTCAGGAGCTGTCCGGCGAAGGCGTGGTACGTGGAGATGCGGGGCTCGCCCGGGGGGTTCTCCGGGTCGATGACGTCGGGGTCGGTGACGCCGGCGCGGACGAGGGCGGTGCGGACGCGCTCGGCGAGCTCGCCCGCCGCCTTGTTGGTGAAGGTGAGACCGAGGACCTGCTCGGGGGCGACCTGGCCCGTGCCGACCAGCCAGACCACCCGGGCGGCCATCACCGTCGTCTTGCCGGAGCCGGCTCCGGCCACGACGACCTGCGGGGCGAGCGGCGCGGTGATGCAGGCCGTCTGCTCCGGGGTGAAGGGAATGCCGAGGAGCTCCTTGAGCTGCTCGGGGTCGGTGATGCGTGCGGTCACCGGAAGAGGCTAGCGGGGCCCTCCGACACTCCGGCCCCGCACGGTTCTCACCTGCGCTTCTACGCGGACGTGCCCTGGTCGAGCTTCGAGAGGTCGACCGTCTCGTCGGGCGGCGGGGCCTTCACGTCGACCGGCTTGTCGTAGTCGGAGAGCACGAGGGTGCCGGGCTCCTTGCCGCCTGTCCTGACCATCTTCAGGATGTACGGTTTGCCCTGCTCCGAGACGGACACGGTGGCCGTCTCGCCGCGGGCCTTCTTCTTCACCAGGGTCGCGACGGGGGTCTTGTCGACCTTGCCGTCCGGCCCCCGGGTCAGTCCCCTGCGCTGCTCCTTGTCCTTGTCCAGGTCGGCGAGGAGCGACTTCAGGTCGCAGACGCCGCCGAGGTCCTGGCTGCCCGCCTGCCCCGGGGCGATCTTCAGCCAGCGGTCCTTGATCAGTTCGAGGGTGGCCGTGATCTGCGCCTCCGGCATGCCCTGGGAGGCCATGGAGGCCCGCCAGAAGGCCTTGTCGCCCTTGATGTAGGTGACGTGGTCGACGCGGCGCAGCTCGGAGGTGCCGCCCTTGATCTTCATGACGCCGGTGCACTCGTCGCTGTCGTTGACGGCGAAGTCGATGTCGAGCGGCTGGCCGTCGCTGACGACCCGGCCGGTCATGCGCAGGGACGTCGCGGACTGGGTGGCGGTCACGGCCCGGTCGCCGATCTCGTCGGCGGTGAGGCCCTCGAACGGATCCGGGGAGGGAGCGGGCGCGGGCGCCGCGGCACCGGACGGGACGGCGCCGGCCCGGGCGGGCGCCGCCCAGGCCACGGCCGGCGCGGGTCCCATGACGACGACGACGGCGCAGACGACCGCCGCGGCGCGGAGCTTTCGGTGGGACGCCATGCGGGCCTCCTCGCGTTCCCGGACCCCTGTCCACCAGGGTCGCCCCACGCGCGCGTGGCCGCGACCGGGCCGGGGGCGGGGCGGGGCCGGGCCGGGGGCGGGGCGGGGATCAGTCGACGACCTGGCGGCCCTCCGGGCGGGCGCTGCACGAGGCCCGGAAGGCGCAGGTCGTGCAGTGCTGGCCGGTGCTCGGGGTGAACCGCTCGTCGAGGACCCGGCCCGCCGCGTTGGCGAGCAGCTCGCCGACCCACTCCCCGGTCAGCGGCTCCTGCGCCTGGACCTTGGGCAGGGCGTCGCCGCCCTCCTTCTTCGGGGCCGCCTGCCGCAGCTGCACGAGCTCCGCGCCGCCCGGCTCCGGGCGGTCGCCGCCGAAGACCTCGTCGAGGGCGCCCTCCCGCACCGCGAGCTGGTAGACGGCGAGCTGCGGATGGTGGGCGACCTCGTCACGGGTGGGGGCCGACTTGCCGGTCTTGAAGTCGACGACGTACGCGCGCCCGTGCTCGTCGGTCTCGACGCGGTCCATGGAGCCCCGGATGCGGACCTCGTACTCCCCCGCCGCCAGGGTCACGTCGAAACCGTGCTCGGAGGCGGCCGGGGTGCGGCCGCCGCGGTCCATCACGTGCCAGCTCAGGAAGCGTTCGAGGGCCACGCGCGCGTTCTGCTTCTCCTGGGCCGACTTCCAGGGCGCGTCGAAGGCGAGGGCGTCCCACACGGAGTCCAGCCGGGCCATGAGGACGTCGAGGTCGGCCGGGGTGCGCCCGGTGGCGACCTCGTCGGCGAGGACGTGGACGACGTTCCCGAAGCCCTGGGCGGCGGTGGCCGGGGCCGCCGCCTTGACCTCCCGGCCCAGGAACCACTGGAGGGCGCAGGTGGAGACCAGGTTCTCCAGGGAGCTCGGCGACAGCGCCACCGGCCGGTCGCGGTCACGCAGCGGCGCCGCGCTGTGGGTCGGCTCGAACAGGCCCCACCAGCGGTCCGGATGCGCGGCCGGAACCAGCGGCTGGCCGTCCTCGTCGGTGAGCGCGGCCAGCCGGGCGAGCCGGTCGGCGGCCGCCTCGCGGAGCGCGGGCGAGGCCTCCGGGTCGACGGTGGTGGCGCGGAGCTCGGCGACCAGGGCGGAGACGGCGAGCGGGCGGCGCGGGCGGCCCGGGACGTCCTTCGGCTCGACGCCGAACTCGGCGAGGAAACGGGACGGCTGGTCGCCGTCCTCGGCCGCGGCCTTCACGGCGGTCACGACGAGCCGGTCGCGGGCGCGGGTGGCGGCGACGTAGAACAACCGGCGCTCCTCCGCGAGGAGGGCGCCGGGGCTGAGGGGCTCGGCGAGGCCGTCACGGCCGATGCGGTCCGCTTCGAGGAGGGAGCCCCGGCGGCGGAGGTCCGGCCAGAGGCCCTCCTGCACACCGGCGACGACGACGAAGCTCCACTCCAGGCCCTTGGAGCGGTGCGCGGTCATCAGACGGACGGCGTCGGGGCGGGTGTGCCGGCGGGTGAGGGTGTCGGCGGCGATGTCCTGGGCGTCGAGCTCCTCCAGGAAGTTGAGGACGCCTCGGCCGCCGACGCGCTCCTCGGCGCGGGCGGCGGTCTCGAAGAGGGCGCAGACGGCGTCGAGGTCACGGTCGGCGTTGCGGCCGGCGGGGCCGCCGCGGAGGGCGGCGCGCTCCAGACGGCCGGGCCAGGGGGTGCCCTGCCAGAGCACCCAGAGGGCCTCCTCGGCGGTGCCGCCGGCGTCGAGCAGCGCGCGGGTCTCCTGGAGGAGCTGCCCGAGGCGCTGGGCGCCGCGTGCGTACGCGGGGTCGTGCGCGACGAGGCGCTCGGGCTCGGCGAGGGCCCTTGCGAGGAGGACGTCGGAGGGGGGCGGGACCTTGTTGCCCGCGGTGCGCTCTTCGTCCCGCAGGGCTCGGCCCAGCCTTCGCAGGTCGGCGGGGTCCACTCCGGCAAGGGGGGACGCGAGCAGTTCGAGTGCCGTCTCGACGGGGAGCCAGGTCGCTTCGGGGCCGGGGGCGCCTGAAGTGCCGGCCGTGTCGGGGGCGCCGTCCCGGTCGGGTGCGCCGTCCCGGGGATCGGCGTCCGGGGTGGGTGCGGCGCCGTCGGCGGCGGTTGTGCCCACCCGTTCCGCCCCGGCGGAACGCATGCCCACGACCGGGGGTGCGGAAGGCTCGCCCGCGACCGGGGGCGTGGGGCGTGGAGCCGCGACCCCCGCCACCGCCCGCAGCGCCAGCAGCAGCGGGGCCACCGCCGGTTCGTGGCGGAGGGGGGTGTCCGCCGCGTCCGTTTCCACCGGGACGCCTGCCGAGGTGAGGGCGCGGCGGAGGGACGGGAGGGAGGCGGCGGCGCGGGTGAGGACGGCCATGTCCTGCCAGGGGACGCCGTCCTCCAGGTGGGCGCGGCGCAGCAGGTCGGCGATGTTCTCGGCCTCCGCCGAGGCCGTGGGGTACGTGTACGCCTCCGCCCGTCCCCCGTCCCGCGTCGGGGCGAGCTCGCGGTGGGCGCGGACCTTGTCGGCGGGGAGCCGGGGCATCGGCATGCGCTGGGCGAGCAGCCGGGTCGCCCCGAGCAGCTCCGTACCCGCGCGGCGCGAGGTGCGCAGGACGCGGACCTCCGCGCCGGCGAAGGAGGACGGGAAGTCGAGGATGCCGTTCACGTCGGCGCCGCGGAAGGCGTAGATGGACTGGTCCGGGTCGCCGAAGGCGACGACCGTGCTCCGGCCGTGGCCCGCGAGCGCGTGCAGCAGCCGGACCTGCGCCGGGTCGGTGTCCTGGTACTCGTCGACGTAGATCGCGTCGTACGCGGGCATGCGGGCGTCCCGGGCGAGCGGTACGGCCCGGTGGACGAGCTCCGCGTAGTCGAGGACGCCCTGGAGGTCGAGGACGTCGAGGTACTCGGCGAGGAAGCCGGCCGCGGCCTTCCAGTCCGGGCGGCCGACCCGGTCCGCGAAGCGGGCGAGCGCGTCCGGTCCGAGGCCCAGTTCGCGGGAGCGCGCGAGGACGGCCCGTACCTCGTCGGCGAAGCCCCGGGTGGTGAGGCAGGCGCGGAGTTCGTCGGGCCAGCCGACCCGGCCGAGGCCCGCCTGCTCCAGGTCGATCTGGCCGGCGAGCAGTTCGCGGACGGCGAGGTCCTGCTCGGGTCCGGAGAGCAGCCGGAGCGGTTCGGCGAAGAGCTCGGCGTCCTGGTGGGCGCGGATGAGGGCGTAGCAGTACGAGTGGAAGGTCGTCGCCTGCGGGGGGCGGCGGCCGCCGAGCCGGGTGGCCATGCGGTCGCGGAGTTCGACGGCGGCCTTGCGGCTGAAGGTGAGGACGAGGAGGCGCTCGGGGTCGGCGCCGTTCTCCATGCGGGCGGCGACCGCCTCGACCAGCGTGGTCGTCTTGCCGGTGCCGGGTCCGGCGAGGACGAGAAGAGGTCCGCCGGTGTGGTCAACCACTTCCCGCTGGACTGCGTCCAGCTGAGGGGGATCCAGCGGGGCCGGCGTGGTGCGTACCAGTCGGTACGCGCCCGGGGTCCGCTGCCGTCCCGTACCCGGGTACGGCTGTCCCTGGTGCGGCGGCGTACGCCGGGTGGTGGAGGAGGAGCTCACGTGGTTCGCCGGTCCTGGTGGGTGTGGTGGTGCGGGTGAGGCGGCCGTGTGCCGTGGCCGCCGCCTCGGGAGACGCGAGCGAAGACGTTACGCGAAGCGGGCCGCCGACAAGCCGCACTCCGTACCGCTTCCACCCCCGCGGGGCCGTTCCGCCCGGGCCGACCGGGGCGGCTCCCTCAGATGTGAGTTCCGTCCCAGCGGGCCCGGCGCATGTCGATCCTCGGCACGTGTCCCTCGGCCGCCGGGCCCGCCGCGCGCAGCGGAGTGCCCTCCTCGCGGTAGTGGCCGAGGGCCCGGAGCTCGTGGCCGGGCAGCAGCGTGCCGTCGGCGCGGACCACCCGCCACCAGGGGGCCGTCCCGCCGTACAGGGCCATGACCCGGCCCACTTGGCGCGGTCCGCCCTCGCCGAGCCACTCGGCCACGTCGCCGTAGGTCATGACCCGGCCGGGAGGGATCGCGTCGGCGAGGTCGAGCACCCGCTCCGCGTACTCGGGCAGTTCTCCGGTCTCCCCCACGGGCTCCTCCATGCTCATCCGCCCCATCCTGCCTCACCCCACCGACATGGCCCTGATGCCTCCGCGCGGCAGCTCTTCGTGCCACCATCGTGCGGGCGGTGACTGGTGATACGAGATCAAGAGCGACAAGTACAAGAACAAGACGGACCAGAACGAGATCGACAAGACGCGCATGCAGAGACGGACATGGTGATGGGGCAGGACACGCAGCCTCCCGGCGGGGCCCAGCCCGACGTGCCCGAGCGGGTCTCCGGTGACGAGCCGCTGCTCGCCGCCCGCGTCCACCGGCCCTCCGACCTCATGCGGCTGCTCGTCGGTCTGCTCGCCATCGGGCTCGTCATCGCCGTCGCCGCGTTCGCCCACGCCACGACCTCGGGCCTGGAGCAGGACATCAACAAGGGGGCGACCGGCACCCCGGACGTCTTCGTCAAGATCGCCGGTCTCGTCTCGTCCATCGCCGTCCTGCTCGTGCCGGTCGCCTTCGCCATCGAGCGGCTGATCAAGCGGGACGGGCTGCGCATCGCGGACGGCGTCCTCGCCGCCGTCCTGGCGCACGGCGTCACCCTCGCCACCGACCTGTGGGTCGCCCAGGCCGCGCCCGGCACGGTGCAGGACGCGCTGACCCAGCCGCAGTCCGGGGGCGGGCTCACGGACCCGGTGCACAACTACCTCGCGCCGGTGATCGCGTACATGACGGCCGTCGGCATGGCCCGCAGGCCCCGCTGGCGGGTGTCGCTCTGGGTGGTGCTGCTGCTCGACGCGTTCACGATGCTGGTGGCCGGCTACACCACCGCCCTCTCGATCATCCTGACCGTCCTGATCGGCTGGACGGTGGCGTACGGCACGCTGTACGCCGTCGGCTCGCCGAACGTCCGGCCCACCGGGCAGACCCTCCTCGCCGGGCTGCGCCGGGTCGGCTTCCGGCCGGTGACCGCGCTGCGCGCCGAGGGCGTGCCCGACTCGGCGGACAGCGCCGACCGGGGCCGCCGTTACATCGTGACCCTGGAGGACGGACCGCCGCTCGACGTCACCGTCGTCGACCGGGAGCAGCAGGCGCACGGCTTCTTCTACCGCGCGTGGCGGCGGATCACGCTGCGGACGATCACCACCCGCCGCTCGATCGTCTCGCTGCGCCAGGCCCTGGAGCAGGAGGCGCTCCTCGCGTACGCGGCGATCGCCGCCGGGGCGAACGCGCCCAAGCTGATCGCCACCTCGGAGCTCGGCCCGGACGCCGTGATGCTGGTGTACGAGCACATCGGCGGCCGGAACCTGGACTCGCTCGACGACGCCGAGATCACCGACGAGCTGGTCCGCAGCGCCTGGCGGCAGGTCCGGGCGCTGCAGTCGCGGCGGATCGCGCACCGTCGGCTCACGGGGGACGCGATCCTGGTGGATCGTTCCGGCAAGGTGATCCTCACCGATCTGCGGGGCGGCGAGATCGCGGCCGGCGACCTGGTCCTGCGGATGGACATCGCCCAGCTGCTCACCACCCTCGGCCTGCGGGTGGGGGCGGATCGGGCGGTCGCCGCGGCCGTCGAGGTGCTCGGCCCGGACACCGTCGCCGACTGTCTGCCGCTGCTCCAGCCGATCGCCCTGAGCCGCTCCACGCGCGCGACGCTGCGGAAGCGGGCGCGGGAGCGGTCCGCGCGGGAGCGCGAGGCCGTGCTCGCGGCCTCGGAGGCGGCCAAGCACGAGCGGGAGCTCGCCAAGGCCGAGGCGGCGGCGGACCGGAAGGCCGTACGGGCGGAGACGAAGGCCGAGAAGAAGGCGGACAAGAAGGCCGAGAAGCGGGCCCTGGACACCGCCCTGGACGAGGCCCGCGAGGAGGACCTGCTCGCGCAGATCCGGCAGCAGGTGCTGCTGATCCGCCCGCAGGCCCCGGTGGAGCCGGTCCGGCTGGAACGGATCAAGCCGCGGACGCTGGTCAGCCTGATCGCGGGCGCGGTCGCCGCGTACTTCCTGCTCTCGCAGATCGCCCGTACGCCGCTGTCGACGGTCAGCGAGGCGGACTGGCGGTGGGTCGCGGCGGCCGTGCTGTTCTCGGCGCTCAGCTATGTGGCGGCGGCGATGAGCCTGCTCGGCTTCGTCCCCGAGCGGGTCGGGTTCTGGCGGACGGTGGTGGCGCAGATCGCCGGCTCCTTCGTGAAGATCGTCGCCCCGGCGGCGGTCGGCGGCGTCGCCCTGAACACCCGCTTCCTCCAGCGCTCGGGAGTGCGCCCGGGGCTCGCGGTGGCGAGCGTCGGCGCCTCGCAGCTCTTCGGTCTCGGGGCCCACATCCTGCTCCTGCTCTCCTTCGGCTATCTGACGGGCACCGAGAAGTCGCAGTCCTTCACCCCGTCGAGGACGGTGATCGCCGGGCTCCTGACGGTCGCGGTGCTCGTCCTGGTGGTGACGGCGATCCCGTTCATGCGCAAGTTCGTCTCGACGCGGCTGCGCTCGCTCTTCGCCGGTGTGGTGCCCCGCATGCTGGACGTGCTCCAGCGGCCGGTGAAGCTGGCGACGGGCATCAGCGGGATGCTGTTCCTGACCCTCGTGTTCGTCCTCTGTCTGGACGCCTCGATCCGGGCCTTCAGCCACGGGAACCAGACGATCAGTTACGCGACCGTGGCCGTCGTCTTCCTCGCGGGCAACGCTCTCGGTTCGGCGGCGCCCACCCCGGGCGGTGTCGGCGCGGTCGAGGGCGCGCTCACCGTCGGCCTGGTCACCGTCGGCGGCCTGCCGATCGAGGTCGCGACCCCGGCGGTGCTCCTCTACCGCCTGCTGACGCTGTGGATCCCGGTGCTGCCGGGGTGGCTCTGCTTCAACTGGCTGACCAAGCGGGAAGCCCTGTAGGGGCCCGTCCCGCCGGTCGGGCCGAGCCCATGGCGTGACCGGCGGGCCCCCCTCGTCCGCCACCCGCTTGGACCCCCGTCCCGCGCGGGGGCGCGGGCGGCGGCCCACGATGGGCCTATGCCGATCTCCGCCGCCCAGCGCGCCGCTCTGCTCACCGCCACCACCGTGCTGCTCGCCGCCGGTTGCTCGGACGGGGGAGACGGGGCGGCGAACGCGGCGAGGCCGTCCGCCGCCGCGAGCGGCCCGTCGGCGCTGACGGCGCAGAAGCTGTCCTGGGCGCCGTGCCCGCCGCCGTCCGCCGCCGAGGGCGGGGGGACCTCGCCCTCACCGCTGCCCGGGGGGACCGCCTGGGAGTGCTCCTTCCTCCAGGCGCCGCTCGACTGGTCGGCGCCGGACGGCGACAGGATCGAGCTGGCCCTCATCCGGGCCAGGGCCCGTGACGCCTCCCGGCGGATCGGTTCGCTCGTCTTCAACTTCGGCGGGCCCGGCGGCTCCGGCATCAAGGGCCTGCCCGGTTTCGCGAACGACTACGAGGCCCTGCGCGGCCGCTACGACCTGGTCTCCTTCGACCCGCGCGGGGTCGGCCGCAGCGACCCCGTCGAGTGCGCCAGCGACAAGGAGCTCGACGCCTACTACGCCCTGGACTTCACCCCCGACGACACCGCCGAGGAGCGGACGCTCTCCGACGCGCAGAAGCGGTACGCGAAGGGCTGCGAGCGGGACGCGGGCGCGGCCCTGCCGCACGTCGGCACGGAGAACGCGGCCCGGGACCTGGACCTGATGCGCCAGGTCCTCGGCGACGAGAAGCTGCACTACTTCGGCATCTCGTACGGCACCGAACTCGGCGGCGTCTACGCCCACATGTTCCCCGAGAACGTGGGCCGGGCCGTCTTCGACGCGGTCGTCGACCCGGAGGCGGGCGTCGAGGACGGCGCCCTCGGCCAGGCGAAGGGCTTCCAGCTCGCGCTGGACAACTTCGCCCAGGACTGTGTGGACCGCGGCGACGAGTGCGCGCTGCCGGGCGACAGCGTCGCCGAGATCGAGAAGGGGATCACGGACCTCCTCGCGGCCCTCGACAAGAAGCCGATCCCCGGCATCGGCGACCGGAAGCTGACCCAGACGCAGGCCACCAACGGCATCGCGCAGGCCCTGTACTCGAAGGAGTTCTGGCCGTATCTGGAGCAGGGGCTGGACGCGGCCGACGGCGGCGACGGGGGACTGCTCCTCTCCCTGTCCGACTCGATGAACGGGCGCGGCGAGAACGGCTCGTACAGCAACATCCAGGCCGCGAACGCGGCGATCAACTGCGTGGACTTCAAGGAGCGCTACACCCTCGGGCAGGCGAAGGAGCGGCTCGGCCAGTTCCGCGAGGCCTCCCCCGTCTTCGGCGACTTCATGGGCTGGGCGCTGGCGAGCTGCTCGAACTGGCCGGTGCCGGGAGGGTGGGAGCACCCGGACGTCTCCGCGCCGGGCTCGGCGCCGATCCTGGTCGTCGGGAACACCGGCGACCCGGCCACGCCGTACGAGGGCGCCCGGGCCATGGTGAAGGCGCTCGGCAAGGGCGTCGGGGTGGAGCTGACGTACGAGGGCGAGGGCCACGGCGCGTACAACGGCGGCAGCACGTGCGTGAAGAAGGCGGTGGACGACTACCTGCTGGCGGGCAAGGTCCCGGCCTCGGGCACGGTCTGCAAGAAGTGACGGCCCCGGGCGCGCGGAAGGCCCCGGACCTGAGGGAGTCAGGTCCGGGGCCTTCCGTTCACCGCTCTAGTAGACCGGCTTCTCGGGCTCGATCTGGTGGACCCAGCCGATCACGCCGCCGCCGACGTGGACCGCGTCCGCGAAGCCCGCGGACTTGAGCACCGCGAGGACTTCCGCACTGCGGACACCCGTCTTGCAGTGCAGGACGATCCGCCTGTCCTGCGGGAGGTCCTGGAGGGCGTTGCCCATCAGGAACTCGTTCTTCGGGATCAGCCGCGCGCCCGGGATCGAGACGATCTCGTACTCGTTCGGCTCGCGGACGTCGATGATGTCGATCTTCTCGTCCGCGTCGATCCACTCCTTGAGCTGCTTCGGAGTGATCGTCGAGCCGAGCGCCGCCTCCTGGGCCTCCTCGGACACGACGCCGCAGAAGGCCTCGTAGTCGATGAGCTCGGTGACGGTCGGGTTCTCGCCGCAGACCGCGCAGTTGGGGTCCTTGCGGACCTTGACCTGGCGGTACTGCATCTCCAGGGCGTCGTAGATCATCAGACGGCCGACCAGCGGGTCGCCCACGCCGGCCAGGACCTTGATGGCCTCGGTGACCTGGATGGAGCCGATGGACGCGCAGAGCACGCCCAGGACGCCGCCCTCGGCGCAGGACGGGACCATGCCCGGCGGCGGGGGCTCCGGGTAGAGGCAGCGGTAGCAGGGGCCGTACTCGGACCAGAAGACGGACGCCTGGCCGTCGAAGCGGTAGATCGAGCCCCAGACGTACGGCTTGTTCAGCAGCACGCAGGCGTCGTTCACCAGGTAACGGGTGGCGAAGTTGTCGGTGCCGTCGACGATCAGGTCGTACTGGCTGAAGATGTCCATCACGTTGTCGGCCTCGAGCCGCTCCTCGTGAAGGATCACGTTCACGTACGGGTTGATGCCGAGCACGCTGTCGCGCGCCGACTCGGCCTTGGAGCGGCCGATGTCGGCCTGGCTGTGGATGATCTGGCGCTGGAGGTTCGACTCGTCCACCTCGTCGAACTCCACGATGCCGAGCGTTCCCACGCCGGCGGCGGCCAGGTACATCAGGGCCGGGGAACCGAGGCCGCCGGCGCCCACACACAGCACCTTGGCGTTCTTCAGCCGCTTCTGCCCGTCCATCCCGACGTCGGGGATGATCAGGTGGCGGGAGTACCTGCGGACCTCGTCTACGGTGAGCTCGGCGGCCGGCTCGACCAGGGGTGGCAGCGACACGGGGACTCCGGTGGTCGGGATGTCAGTACGGTTGTTCTCCCCGTAACACTGCCACGCCCCTTCTCATTCCGAGACACCCGTTCCGATCCGCGAGACGATTTCGTCCCAGTAGCCGGGCAGCGATTGGAATGGTGTGGTTTGTCCCGGCCGCCCCGCGCGGTCCGTGAAGAAGATCGTTCCCGCCCCCTGCCAGCGGGCGATCCGCAGGGCCTCGTCCAGGTGGGTGCGCGGAATCCCGTGGACGAGGTGGACGAACTTGGCCTCCGTGTACTCGGCGGTCCACTCCGCCACCTGCGACCAGCGGTAGTCCACCCAGGAGCCGGCGAAGGTCACCAGCTGGTCGGCGGCCTCGGCGTACCCCGGGTGGGGGTGGGTGCCGTGGCCGAGGACGAGATGGGCCTCGCCGCCGAGGACGGCCTCCAGGGCCGCGGTGAGCCGCCGCGTCCCGGCCAGGTCCGCCCGGTCGGCGGGGGCCCGGTCCAGGTAGAAGCCGTCGACCCGGTACCAGTCGAGGAAGCGGTGGGCGTCCGAGACGAGCTCCCCGAAGGGCCGGGAGCCGTGCGCCAGGTCCAGGTGCCCGAGCACCTTCACCCCGGCGTTCCGCAGCTTCCCGGCCGCCTCCAGACAGTGCGGGTCGGGGCGGCTCCCGGGGCCCTCCGCCACGTTGAGCACCGCCCAGTGCAGCGGGGTCCCCGGACGGGTCAGCTCGGCCCACTCGACGGGGGCGAGCAGCGGATGGGCGTAGCCGGGGACGCCGAAGCCGAGCGCCTGGACGGCCCCGGTGGCCGTGGTCCTCGTCAGATGCGACACGCCGCCTCCATCCAGATGTCGGCGAGGGACTCCTCCAGATTGATCCGGGGCCGCCAGCCGAGCCGGTCGCGGGCGGTGCGGACGTCCGCCTGCTGCCAGGGCCCGCAGCCGTCGGGGTACGGGTACGGGGCGGAGGCCAGCTGGTCGGCGATGGTCCCCTCGGTGCGGGGGGCGCCGATCATCGGGCGCTGCGGGATGCCGTGCGGGGCGTCCAGCTCGTGCAGATTGCCGGAGTAGCCGGCGACCCGGGCGAGGACGGCGGCGGCGTCCCGGAGCTTGACGGCGCGGCCGGTGCCGATGTTGACGACGCCCTGGGCGGCGGAGAGGGAGGCGGCGTGGACGGCCCGCGCCACGTCCCGTACGTCGACGAAGTCCCGCTGCACGCCGAGGCCGCTGAGCTTGAGCTCGCCGTCCCCGGCCTGCATGGCGCGGCGCATCGCCTCGGCGAGGCGGCCGAGCGGGGAGCCGGCGGGCGTGCCGGGGCCGACCGGGGAGAAGACCCGCAGGACGACGGCGTCGAGTCCGGAGCCGAGGACGAGTTCCGTCGCGGCGAGCTTGGACACGCCGTACGGGCCGCCGGGGCGCGGGATCGCGTCCTCGGCCGTGGAGGAGCCGGGCTGGCTCGGCCCGTACTCCGAGGCGCAGCCGACCTGGACGAGCCGGGCCCCGCAGCCGCTGCGGCGCAGCGCCTCGCAGACGGTGGCGACGGCGACGGTGTTGTGCCGGGTCAGCTCGCGGGCGCCGCCGCGGGTGGCTCCGGCGCAGTTGACGACGACCCCGGGGTGGACGGCGTCCAGGAAGCGGGTGAGCGCGCCGGGGCTGCCGGAGGCGAGGTCGAAGCGCACGTCGGCGTCGTCGCCCCGGCCGAGCGCGGTGAGGTGGACGGCCGGGTCGGCGAGCAGCCGGTCGGCGACGAAGCGTCCGATGAAGCCGTTGGCTCCGAGCAGTAGCACCCTCATCGTGCGGCCCCTACGTGCCGACCGGCCGGTCCTTGGGTTCGAGGGGTCATGATCTTCGTTCTCCTTGCGGGGTGATGAGAAAGGTGACGGGGCACGCCCGCGGCGTCGGCTCCGCGGGTGAGCGGGGTCTTCATGGGGGTGCTCACGGGGTGGCGTGGGCCGAGGCCCGGGCGAGGGCACCGGTCGCGTGGGCCAGCAGGCCGAGCGCGGCGGCGCCGCAGACGAGGGTGGGTACGGCCCCGGGGCCCCGGGCTTCGACGAGGGCTCGCACGGGGGCGGCGAGCGCGTCGAAGCCGGGGGCGGGGACGCGGGCGGCGAGGACGCTCGCGAGGGCGAGGACCTCGCCGGCGCAGGCGGCGGCGAGGACGGTGGCGGCCGTCTCGGGATGGCCGTGGACGGTGTGGAGCCGGGCGAGCAGCAGGAGCGCCCCGAGGGCGAGGGCTCCGGAGCTGAAGCCGGTGAGGGCCAGCAGGCCGGCGAGGGCGAGGAGTTGGAGGGTCACGGTGCCGAGGAGCAGCGGCCGGGTGGCGGCGGCGAAGTCGGCGAGGCCGCGGCTGTCGGCGATCCGGCGGCGGGCCCGGCTCGCGAAGAGGTGGGCGCCCCAGGCGGCGGGGGCGACGGCGAGGGCGAGGCCCAGGAGGGGTGCGGGGGCGATCTCCCAGGGCCCGTCGGGGCCGCCGGTGAGGACCTGGTCCAGGAGTCCGTCGCCGCCGACCGCGTACGCCAGGAGCCAGAGGGTCCAGAGCCGGGCGGCGGGGACGGTCCCCCCGTCCGGGGCGCGGAAGGGGCCCTGCCGGACGGCGAGCAGCAGGGCCCCGCCGAGGGCGAGGGCCCCGGCGGCCCCGACGGCGAGCCGCGCGGGCCCGTGTCCGAAGGCGAGTCCGAGTCCCGTGAGCCCGGCGGCCCCGCCGGGGGCGAGGGCGGCGAGCGCCCAGGGCGCCCGTGCCCGCTCCGGCTCCGCGACGGGCGCGGGCCTCTCCTGTCCGCGGGGCACGCGCGCGTACAGCTCCTCGGCGAGCGAGAACACGTCCCGGTGCCGGAACCGCGCGGCGGTCCGGTCGGTGAACCCCTGCGCTTCGAGACCCGCGGCGATCTCCAACGGGTCGACGGCCCGCTCGCAGAGCTCCCGGTGACGGTGCATGAGCACCTTCACGGGGTCGGCCTGCCCGCGCCGACCCCGGGGGCGGGCGGCGTCCGCGGCGGTGCCGGGCGGTGTGAGCCGGGGCGCGGTGCCGGCCGGAGCGGTGCCGTCCGTGACGGTGCCGTCCGGGGCGGGCCGGGGCGGGGTGCCATCCGTGACAGTGCCGGCCGGGGCGGGCCGGGGCGCAGTGCCGTCCGTGACGGTGCCGTCCGGGGCGGGCCGGGGCGCGGTGCCGGCCGGGGCGGCCGCGGGGTGGTCCTCGACGCGGGTCGGCTCGGGCCGTTCGGGCTGCTCGACCGACTCGGCCCGGTCGGCCGGCTCCAGGTCCGGGCCGGGGCCCTTCGGGGCCGGGCCGGAGGCCGGCGGGACCGGGCCGGAAGCCGACGGGGTCGGGCAGGAAGCCGGCGGGGTCGGCGAATCCGACGGGGCCGCCGCCGAGGCCGCGTCCTGCCAGACCACCGACGCCGGTTCCTGCCACTCCGTCGGCGCCAGGCCCTGCCGCTCCTCCAGGGACGGCTCCTGCCGGTCCGTCATCGCCGGGGCCGGCTCCTCCGGCGTGTCCCAGGCCGTGCCGGGGCGCGGGGGCGTCGTGGTGGTCGTCTCCGGGAGCGGGGCTATCCCGGAGGGGGCGGCGTCGACGGGGTCCTCGGGGGCGGGGGCGCGCAGGTCGAGGGTGCCGGCCGCGGTGAGGGCGGGGGTGCCGAGGAGGGCTTCGGAGCGGGCGTCCCAGGCTCCGGGGCTCGTCGGGGCGGCGGAGCCGCGCATGGGGGTGCCTCCTTCAGGCATCGGGGGCTCCCGTCCCCGCGGTCACGGTCTTGTGCGCCCAGCTGCCGGGCACATGGGCCTCGGCCGGGTGGGCGAAGGGGACGCCGTCCCCGGGGCGGTGGCGCACCGGCGCGTGGGAGAGGAGTTCGAGGTAGATGCCGCGGAACGCGGCGAGGTTCTGTTCGACGGTGAAGAGTTCGAGTGCGCGGGCGCGGGCGGCGGCGCCGAGCCGGTGGCGGCGCCCGGGGTCGCGGAGCAGCGCGAGGCAGGCGTCGGCGAGCGCCCGGGGGTTGCGCGGGGGGACGACGAGGCCGGTGCCGCCGATGATCTCGACGACGGCGCCGACGTCGGTGGAGACGGTGGCCCGCGCGCAGAACATCGCTTCGACGAGGCTGGCGGGGAAGCCCTCGACGAGGCTGGACATGACGACGAGCGCGCCGGAGGCGTACGTGTCCTCCAGGGTGGGCGCCTCGGGGCCGCCGAGCTCCTCGAAGGTGACGGGGTTCTCGCCGACGGCGTGCGCCCCGGGGGCCTCGTCGGGGAAGAGCTGGGCGGCGAGTCCCTTGCAGTACGTGAGGTAGGCGCCGCCGCCCGGTTCGCGTTCGGGCACGGCGACGATCCGCAGCCGGGCGTCGGGCTGGCGGGCCCGGATCTCGGCGAAGGCGTGGAGGAGGCCGATGAGGTCCTTGGCGGGCTCGACGCGGCCGACCCAGACGAGGGTGGCGGGGTCGCCGCTCTCCTCGTCCTCGCCGACCTCGGCGAAGCGTTCGGCGGCCATGCCGGGGTGGACGGTGCGGATGCGGGCCCGGTCGGCGCCGCACTTCTCCTGCCAGCGGCGGGCGTGGGCGTTGCCGGGGGTGAGGAGGGCGGCCTGCCGGTAGACCTCGCCGACGAGCCGGCCGTGGAGGGCGGCGAGCAGGGCGCGCAGGGGGGTGGAGCGGTGGGCGCCGGCCGCGGAGAGGTAGTGGGCGCGCAGCGGTACGCCGTACTCGGTGACGAGCAGCGGGGTTCCGAAGAAGCGTTTGGCCAGCAGGCCGGGGAGGGCGGTGGTGCCTCCGGCGGCGGCGTGGCAGAGGTCGGCGGCGCCGAGCGCGTCGTCCTCGTACCAGTCGAGGGAGAGGGGTCGAAGCACCCGCTCCAGGTGCTCGGCGAAGGCGAGGTGGTCGGGGAGTCCGGCGGCGGCCGCGCCCCGGCGTGCGCCCGGCGCGCGGCAGGCGGCCTCCAGGGCGCGGACGGCGTCGTCGGAGCGGAGCGCCCCGGGCAGTCCGCCGCGCTCGCGGGCGAGTTCGGCGAGGGCGTAGAGCCCGTCGGCGAAGGAGGTCTCGTCGTCCTCGGCGCAGAGGCCGGTGGCGAGCCGGTGGTAGGCGTCGGTGAAGCGGCGCCGCTCGTGGCGTCCGTAGGCCCGGCGGGAGGCGCGCTGCTCGCAGAGGCTCCACGTTCCGGAGGCCGCCGGGGCTCCGTCGGGGCCGCCGAGGTCGGCGGTGCGGGCGACGCGGGCGTTCGGCGGCAGGGGCCGCGGGGTGCCGGCGGGGCCGAGGGCGTAGAGGTCGAACCGGTGCTGTCCGAGCCCGTGCACGAGCCGTTCGCACCAGTGTCCGGACTCACCGGTGGCGTACGGGTAGCCACCCTCCGTGAGCAGTCCGATCCGCACGCGTGCACCCCCGATCTCCCTTGACGGCGGCCACCGTCGGCCGGTGACTCGCAGCGGGAAGAACGTAAGCGGAGACAGCGGTGGTGCGACGGACGGTTGTCCGTCGCACCACCGGAAGGGGTGAATGCACGTAACTTTCCCACCCCGGTCGCGTTCTGTCGCGGTACGGGGTGGAACGGTCACGGAGCGTCAGGCGACGGCCAGCTCCTGGCGCCGTTCCCTGCGCTCCGCCGCGAGGACCGGGTCGAGGGAGGGGACGGCGGCGAGCAGCTGCCGGGTGTACGGATCCTGGGGTGCGCCGTACACCTCGTCCACCGTGCCCTGTTCGACGATCCGGCCCCCGCGCATGACGGCGACCCGGTCGCTGACCTGCCGGACGACGGCGAGGTCGTGGGCGATGAAGACGAGCCCGAGGCCGAGTTCGGCCTGGAGCTCGGCGAGCAGCGCGGTGACCTGGGCCTGGGTGGTGACGTCGAGCGCGGAGACGGGTTCGTCGCAGACGATCAGCCGGGGTTCGGCGGCGAGGGCGCGGGCGATGCCGACGCGCTGGCGCTGGCCGCCGCTGAACTCGTGCGGGTAGGCCGCGTACCGGTCGGGGTCGAGCCCCACCCGGTCGAGCAGGTCGCGCACCCTGCCCCGGATCCGGGTCTCGTCCCGCTCCCCCGCCACGCGCAGCGGGTCGGCGATCGACTCGCCGACGGAGCGGCGCGGGTTGAGCGAGGAGACGGGGTCCTGGAAGACCATCTGGAGCTCGCGCCGGTACGGGAGCAGCCGCCTGTCGGAGAGAGAGCCGATCTCCTCGCCCCGGTGGCGGAGTTCGCCGGCGGTGGGGTCGAGGAGGCGGACGAGCATCCGGCCGAGGGTGGTCTTGCCGCTGCCGGACTCGCCGACGACGCCGAGGGTCTCGCCCGCGCGGACGGTGAGGGAGACCCCGTCGACGGCGGTCACGGCGGTCTTGCCCCGGCCGAACTCCCGCCGCAGGTCGACCGCTTCGAGGAGCGTCTCCTTCGTTTCGGGGGCGGTCCTGGCCGGTCCGTCGAGCCGGGGCACGGCGGAGAGCAGCGCGCGCGTGTACGGCGCCGAGGGCGCGCCGAGCACTCCGGCGACGGCGCCGCGCTCGACCTCGCGCCCGTGGCGCATGACGAGCACCTCGTCGACGCTCTCGGCGGCCACGCCCACGTCGTGGGTGACGAGGAGCAGGGCGGTGCCGGTCTCGCGCCGCAGCTCGTGCAGCAGGTCGAGGATCTGGGCCTGCACGGTGACGTCGAGGGCGGTGGTGGGTTCGTCGGCGACGATGAGCTTGGGCTCGCAGGCGAGGGCCATGGCGAGGAGGGCGCGCTGTCGCATGCCGCCGCTGAACTCGTGCGGGCGGGAGCGGGAGCGGCGGGCCGCGTCGGGGATGCCGACCCGGTCGAGGACGTCGACGGCGCGGGCCCTGGCCGCCTTTCTGGATCCAGGATGGTGGATCCGGTGGACCTCGGCGATCTGGTCGCCGACGGAGTAGTAGGGATCCAGGGCGGACAGCGGGTCCTGGAAGACCATGGCGGCCACCCCGCCGCGCAGCCGCCGCAGCTCGGCGGGGCCGGCGGCGGCGACGTCGATGCCGTCGACCCGGACGGTGCCGCCGAGCCGCGCGCCCGTGCCCCGGTGGAGGCCGAGCAGGGCGCCGGCGACGGTGGACTTGCCGCTGCCGGACTCGCCGACGAGGGCGAGCGCGCGGCCGGCCTCCAGGGTGAAGGAGAGGCCGTCGACGGCCCGCACGGCACCGCCGAAGTCGACGGTGAGGCGCTCGACCTCCACGAGCGGGGTCGCGGTGCCGGGCCGGGGGTCCGGTTCGACGAGCGGGGTCGCGGTGCCGGGCCGGGGGTTCGGGAG
The DNA here is from genome assembly GCF_900105415.1 of Streptomyces sp. TLI_105. GTDB lineage: Bacteria > Actinomycetota > Actinomycetes > Streptomycetales > Streptomycetaceae > Streptomyces. Next base: position 2,900,975 of record NZ_FNSM01000001.1, read on the forward strand.
CGTCATGTCAGGGCGACCCTTCGGTCGGCGAGGGCGTAGAGGAGGTCGGCGACGACGTTCGCGAGGACCACGGCGACCCCGGTGAGGAGCACGATGCCCACGACGATCGGCAGGTCGACGTGGCGGACGCCGTCGATGAGGGTCTTGCCGAGCCCGGGGATGCCGAAGAGCGACTCGGTCAGCACGGCCCCGCCGAACATGGTGCCGAGGTCGACGGCGCTGAGCGCGATGACCGGCGGCACGGCGCCGCGCAGCGCGTGGCGGGTGACGACGGACCGCTCCCCCACCCCGTACGCGCGGAAGGTGCGGATGTGGTCCTCGGCGAGCGTCTCCAGGGTGGAACTCCGGGTGAGCCGCGCGTACTTGGCGGATTCGAAGAAGCCGAGGGTGAGCCACGGCAGCAGCATGTTCCAGGCCCACTGCTCGGGGTCCTCGCCGAGCGGCACGTAGGTCGGGAAGGGCAGCCACTGGAGATAGGCGCAGACCGCCATGAGCAGCAGCAGGCCCAGGATGAAGACGGGCGTGCCGGTGCCGGCGAGGGTGAGCACGGTGAGGGCCCGCTCGGTGAGTCCGCCGCGGCGGAGCGCGGAGAGCAGCCCGGTGCCGACGCCGACGACGAGCCAGATCACCATGGCGCCGAGGGCGAGCGAGGCGGTGGCGGGCAGCCGGTCCAGGATGAGCTCGGTGACCTGCTGGTCGGTCTGGTACGACAGGCCGAGGCAGGGCGCGTCGCAGTGCAGGACGCCGGTGCCGGTGGAGTGGTCGCGGCCGGCGAAGACGCCCTGGAGGAAGTGCAGGTACTGGGCGAACACGCTCTCGTTCAGGCCGAGTTGCTCCCGGACCTGGGCGATCTGCTGCGGGTTGCAGCGTTCGCCGCAGGCGAGCCGGGCGGGGTCGCCGGGCGCGACGTAGAAGAGCGCGTACACGAGGACGGAGAGCGCGAGGAGGACGAGCGCGGCGCCCGCGAGCCGCTTCAGGACGTAGCGGGTCATCGGGAGGTCTCCTTTCGCGTGCCCACGCCGAGCCGGCCGGCCTCGCGCGGATCGAGGGCGGTGCGGACGGCGTCGCCGAGGACGGTGAAGGCGAGCACGGTCACGAAGAGCAGTCCGGCCGGGAGCAGGACGTACGCCGGGTCGGCCCGGAACCAGGTCTGCGCGGTGGACAGCATCTGCCCCCAGGAGGGGGTGGGCGGGGTGACGCCCACGCCGAGGAAGGAGAGCGAGGCCTCGACCACGATGTTGGTGGGGACGAGGATCGCCGCGTACGTGATGACGGGTGCGGCGAGCGAGGGCAGTAGCTCGCGCCGGGCGGTCCGCCACCGTCCCGAGCCGGCGAGCCGTGAGGCGGCGACGAAGTCGAGGCCCTTGAGGGTGAGGGTCTGGGCGCGCACGATCCGGGAGGTGCCGGCCCAGCCGAGCAGCCCGATGACCAGGACGAGCAGCAGCGGGCGCGGGAAGTCGCGGGGGACGACGGCGGTGAGCGCGATGGCGAGCACGAGGAACGGCAGGGCGAGGAAGACGTCGGTGATCCGGCCGAGGGCGCCGTCGATCCAGCGGTTGCCGAGTCCGGCGGCGAGGCCGACGAGCAGCCCGACCAGGACCTGGACGACGGTGGCGCCGACGGCGACGAGGAGCGAGATCCGGGCGCCGTACAGGAGCCGGACGAACAGGTCGCGGCCGGTGCCGGGTTCGATGCCGAGCCAGTGGTCGGCGCTCGCCCCGCCGAAGGCGCCGTACGGGACGCCGCCGCGGGCCGAGTCGACGAGGTCGTCGTGGTACGTGTGCGGGTCCTGGCCCGTCAGGGCTGCGAGCAACGGCGCGGCGAGGGCGAGGAGGACGAGCAGGAGGAGGACGGCGGCGGAGACGAGGGCGGCCGGGCGGGTGCGCAGCCGTCGCCACACCTGCCGGGCGGCGCCCGTGGCGGGAAGGCCCGCCACGGGCGCCGGCGCGTCGGTCAGCGAGGTCACTTGACCGCGACCTGCGAGATGTCGAGGACGCCGGTCCAGTCGCTGATGACGACGTTCTTGACGTCCTTGCCGACGAGCTGCTTGTAGACCGGGTGGAAGAGGGGCACGTCGAGGGCCCGCTCGCCGATCTTCTTGTCGAGGGCGCCCCAGCGGGCGGCGGCGGCCTTGGGGTCGGTCAGCTTGTTGATCTCGTCGATCTCCTTGTTGACCGCCGGGTCGTTCAGCTGCGCGTGGTTGTAGTTGGAGCCGTCGGTGACGATCTGGCGTCCGTCGAAGATCGGGGCCAGGAACGGTCCGCCGGCGGGCCAGTCGGCGCCCCAGCGGGAGAGGAAGAAGCCGGGGGCGTCCTTGACGCTCCAGCGCTTCTCGTTGAAGGAGTTGGGCTGCTGTCCGTCGAGCTTGACGGTGATGCCGGCCTTGCCGAGGGCCTCCTGGACGGCGGTGGCGATCTCGGGGCTCGTCGTGCGGTTCTGGGCGGTGGAGTGCAGCAGGGTGACGGTGAGCCCGTTCGGATAGCCGGCCTCCTTGAGCAGCTCCTTGGCCTTCTCCGGGTTGCCGGTCTTCCCGGCCGGGAAGTGGTCGTACGGGGTGTGGCCGAAGGCCTTCTGCTCGGGCAGGAAGGTGGTGGTGGCCTCGGCGAGCGCGGAGCCGCCGGCGGCGTTGACGACGCTGGTGCGGTTGACCGCGTACGAGATGGCCTGGCGGACCTTCGGGTCGTCGAAGGGCTTCACCTTCGGGTTGAAGGCGATGTAGGTGGTGAAGCCGAAGTGGCCGGTGCCGACGCGGGCGGCGAGCGCCTTGTCGGAGCCGATCTGGGCGAGCTCGGCGGGGCCGAGGTTGGTGTCGGTGGTGAGGGCGGCGGAGTCGGCGCCGGAGGAGGTGGCGAGGCGCTGGTTGATGACGGCCTCGTCGAGGCCGGACTTGACGTCGATCCTGTCCGGGTAGGCCTTGCGCTCCTCGTCGGTCTTGGGGTCCCAGTGCTCGTTGCGCTCCAGGACGAGGTGCTCGCCGTCGTTCTCGTTCTTGACGACCTTGTACGGGCCGGAGGAGACCGGGTGCTCCTCGTACTTGGTGCCGGTGTCCTTGGCCTTGGGGACGGGGGCGAACTGCGTCTGCGTGGCGACGAAGGGGAACTCGCCCTCGGGCTTCTTCAGCTTGAAGACGATGGTCCGCGGGTCGGGGGTGACGATGGACGCCAGACCCTTCTTGTCCTTGTACGGCCCCTGGTACGTGTCGCCGCCGACGAGCCAGTCACGCAGGTAGGGCGCGCCGCCGGAGAGCTCGGCCGCGAAGGAGCGCTCGATGCCGTACTTGATGTCGGCGCTGGTGATGGGCGTGCCGTCCTCGTACTTCAGGCCCTCCTTCAGCGTGTACGTCCACTCCGTGGCGTCCTTGTTGGGGCGGCCGGTGTCGGTGGCGAGGTCGGGGACGACCTGGGTGCCGGCGGCGCCCGCCTCGCGGTTGCGGGTGGTGAGCGTGCGGAAGACGAGGGACGGGACGTTGCCGCCGCCGGAGGTGTAGAGGCGGGCCGGGTCGAAGTCGCTCTGGGCCTCGCTGTTGAGGACGGTGAGCGTGCCGCCCTTCTGCGGGGCGCCCGCGGCCTTGCCGGAGGTACCGCCCTTGGCGCCGGCGTCCTCGGGGCCGCAGGCGGCGGCGCCCGAGGCCAGGACGACACTGACGGCGGCCGCTGCCACGCGGCGCGAGATGACGGACGAATGACGCATCGGAAGGAGACCTCTCGGGGTGGACTGCGGAAAGGAGAAAGGAAATTCCGCAGGCACGGAGAAAGAGCCCGAAAGGGGGGACGGCGCCTGCGGGAATGAAGAACCCGGGCGCGGCGAGAAAAACGGAAAGCCGACGAGCGCTCGGGCTGCGTCAGCTACAGAGAATGTCGGCGACCGTGTGTCCGGTCACGCCGAAGAGCGCCAGCTCAAGGGCGGCGCTGTCGGAAACGGCGTGACGGTGCGACATGCCGAGAAATATGGACGAACGCGTGAGCGATGTCAACGCGCATACGCGCCGTCCCGAGACGGCCGTCTCGGCATGCGGACAGCTCTCGTCGGGACGGAACGTCAACTCGCCGGATACACCCAGGGGTTGGGGCGACACTTGATGCCGTCGATGTCCAGGGACTTCGTCTGCTGCTGCATCACGGGGGCCAGCGCGCCCGGCGTGCGGCAGCTGACGTGCCCGTGCCCGAGGCGGTGTCCGACCTCGTGGTTGATGAGCATCTGGCGATAGGCGTGCATCGCCTTCGGACCGAAGGTCTCCGACCCCTTCGCCCAGCGGAACGCGTTGATCATCACGCGCTGGGTCGAGGCCGAGTCGCACGAGACGTTGTCGACGGTGGTGTCGAGTCCGGACTTCGCGCACCAGGCACCGGTGGTCCCCGGGCTGGCCAGGGTGATCACGAACTCCGGCTCGCCGCTGGAGATGCGCTCGAAGGTCATCTCGCCCCGACCGGCCCAGCTGCGCTTGTCGTTGAGGGTCTTCTGCACGGCGTCGGCGAAGAGCTTCGGATCGAGACCGATCCCCTTCTCGACGTCGACCCGGTAGCGGATCAGCCGCCCCTTGCCGGGCGCCTTCGCCAGGCCCGGCACCGCCTCGAACTCCCCCGAGCCCTTCAGCTTCGGGTCGATCGGGAACTGGCGGGTCATCAGCTGCTCGTACGTCGGCGGGGTGACGGCGGGCGCCGGCTTCACCGGGACGGGCCGCTCGTCGGAGCGGGAGGCGGAGGTGTCCTCCGAGGGCCGCTCGGCCTGCTCCCCGGCGGCGTGGGCGGCGGACGGGGACGCCTCCCCGCCCGTGACCTGCCCGGCGACGACGACGGCGAGGACGGTGGCGATGGCGGCGGCCGCGATGCCGGTGAAGGTGCGGCCGAGCCCGCCCCGGGAGGCCGGGGCCTCCGGCTCCGCGCCCTCGTCGGCGCTCTCCCGGCGCGGCGCGGGGACGAACGGCGCCTCGGCGCCGTCCTGTTCGGGCGCGGCGGTCCGGGCGGTGGCGCCACGGGGGCCGTAGGACGCGGGGCGCGGGGCGGAGGTCTCGTCGTGCTGCGGGTGACCGCCCCGCACGGCCGCCCCGTAGGCGGGGACGCCGTGCGCCGGGGTGCCGGGCGCGCCGGAGGCCCTGCCGGAGTACACGGGGGTCCCGTGGGCGGGCGTGGCATGCCGCGGCCCCCCGTACCCGGCCGCACCACGCCCCGGAGCGCCCTGCGCCGGGGCCTCGTACTGGGGAGTGCCGTGCGCGGGGGTCCCGTGACGCGGAGCTCCCTGGGCCGGAGCCCCTTGGCGCGGAGCGCCTTGAGCCGGAGCCCCCTGGCGCGGCGCCCCCTGAGCCGGAGCCCCGTACTGCGGAGTGCCGTGCGCGGGGGCCTCGTGGCGCGGAGCGCCTTGAGCCGGAGCCCCCTGGCGCGGAGCCCCCTGAGCCGGAGCCCCGTACTGCGGAGTCCCCTGTGCCGGGGTCCCGTACATCGGCGTGCCGTGGGACGGGGTCCCGTACCCCTGGGGGCCGGTGGTGTCCTGGCCGCCGGCCGTGGTCCTGCGGCGGCGTCCCGTCCCGGGCGGCGGCCCCGCCGGGGACGCTCCCGGCCCCGGCCCCGGCCCCGTACCCGCTCCCGCCTGCTGTCCGGTGTCGGCCACGGAGGGCGCGGAGCCCTTGCGACTATGTCGTCCCACGCCCCGGATCAGCTCCCGCCGTCATCGGCGATCAGGTCCCGGACGGCCTGGGCGACCGTCTCCGGGTACTCCATCATCGCCACGTGACCCGCCTCGGGGAGGGTCAGCAGGCGCGAGCCGCGGAAGGCGGCGGCCGCCTTCCGGGCCATCCGGTACGAGACGAGCCGGTCCCGCCGGCCGTAGACGAGCAGCGTCGGGGCGAGGACCCGCTCGGCCTGCCGCCACAGCCCGTGCTGCCCGCCGAGGGTGTACGCGTCGACGATGCCGCGCGAGGAGCGCGCCATGACGTCCCAGAAGTAGGGGAGCTCCAGTCGCCGCTCCATCTCCTCCACGGCGTGCCGGAGGCCCTCGTCGGTGACCAGGCCGGGGTCCCCGTAACAGAGCGCGAGGACGCCCTTGACCCGCTGCTCGGCCGTCCAGTCCTTGGTGAGCTTCGCGAAGAACGAGGCGACGCCGGGCAGCGCGAGCAGCGCGGTGGGCCAGGCGGTGCGCTGGGCGCGCAGCTCGGGCAGGGCCGGGGAGACCAGGGTGAGGGTGCGGACCAGGTCGGGCCGGACGGCGGCGACGCGGGTGGCGACGGCGCCGCCCAGCGAGTTGCCGAGGAGGTGGACGGGTCCGCGCCCGGCGGCGTCGAGGAGCCGGATGACGGCGCGGGCGTGTCCGGTGACCGAGTAGTTGCCGTCGTCGGGCGGCGGGGAGTCGCCGAAGCCGGGCAGGTCGACCGCCTCGCCGTCGACGTGGTCCGCGAGCAGCGGCATGAGGGCGGACCAGTTCTGCGAGGAGCCGCCGAGTCCGTGGACGTACAGCGCGGGCGGCAGACCGGGCCGGTTCCCCGGCCGGGCGCGCACGGTGAGGGTGAGTCCGGGGAGCGCCACGGAGCGGAGCTCCTCGCCTTCGGCGACCCGTACGGCGCGGGTCCGCGCCGCGGATGAGGCGGCGGCGGTCCGGGTTTCCGGCAGCTCGGTCGAGGACATGGCCGCAATATTACGAGACGATCACGCGCGGTCGCGTGTGGGTGGGGTCACAGGTGCGTGTGCGGCGGGGCGCGTTCACTCCTAGGCTCGGAGAGAGGGCCATCGGGAGCACCACGACCCGCACCCGGAAGGAAGCGCATGACTGTCGATCCGAGCGAGCCGGACACATTCACCGAGGAAGAGGACGTTGTGCTGGACCAGGAAATCCCGGAGGCCGACGCTGCCGAGCAGCACACCGAACTGCAGCAGCGCGAGGACGAGGAGCCCACTCATCTGGAGCGTGACTCGGCGAACGAGGCCGACGCGTCCGAGCAGGCGCGCGTCGTCGCCCTCGACGAGGACGACTACCGCTGAGCACACGACTCCCGCTGATTTGTTCGGTTTAATCTTGAATCGGCTGTCGACCCGGGCGTCCGGTCCGTGAAATTCTGCGTTCGCACCGCGCACAGCCGGGTTACCCAAAAGTACGATGGCGGCGCGGCGCGACAGCGCACATGGATCGATTTTTGGGAGGCCGCGTGAGCGCCATCGAGCAGACAGAGGCAGCACGCCCTCGGGGCACGCGCCTGCCGCGACGTGCCCGACGGAACCAGCTGCTCGGCGCGGCCCAGGAGGTCTTCGTCGCCCAGGGGTACCACTCCGCCGCCATGGACGACATCGCCGAGCGGGCCGGCGTCAGCAAGCCGGTGTTGTACCAGCACTTCCCCGGGAAGCTGGAGCTCTATCTCGCCCTGCTCGACCAGCACTGCGAGGCCCTCCTGCAGGCCGTGCGCACGGCGCTGGCCTCCACCACGGACAACAAGCTCCGGGTCGCGGCGACGATGGACGCGTACTTCGCGTACGTGGAGGACGAGGGCGGCGCGTTCCGGCTCGTCTTCGAGTCCGACCTGACGAACGAGCCGGCCGTACGCGAGCGCGTGGACCGGGTCAGCCTGCAGTGCGCGGAGGCCATCTCCGACGTGATCGCCGAGGACACCGGCCTGTCGAAGGACGAGTCGATGCTGCTCGCCGTCGGCCTCGGCGGGGTCTCCCAGGTCGTGGCCCGCTACTGGCTGTCCAGCGGATCGGGCATCCCCCGCGACAAGGCGGTCGGCCTGCTCACCTCGCTCGCCTGGCGCGGCATCGCGGGCTTCCCGCTGCACCCGGTGGACGGCCAGCTGAGCGCCGAGGGCCACTGACGCCCTCCCACGCGCCGCATTCCCGGATGCTGTTCGCTCCTGGCGTGCGGCGGCTGACCCGTGCGGGTCCCCTCACCGGGCTAATGTGTGCAGCGTACGGCGCGGGTATTCGCGCAACGCTGACCGTTCGGAGGGACATAGCCGTGGAGGTCAAGATCGGCGTGCAGCACGCGCCCCGGGAGATCGTTCTGGAGAGCGGGCAGTCCGCCGAGGAGGTCGAGCGCGCGGTGGCCGACGCGCTGGCCGGCAAGGCGCAGCTGCTCAGCCTCTCGGACGAGAAGGGCCGCAAGGTCCTCGTTCCCGCCGAGAAGATCGCGTACGTGGAGCTCGGCGAGCCCACCGTGCGTCGTGTGGGCTTCGGCGCGCTCTGAGCCCCGGATCCGACGGGAAGGGCCCGGTGGACCTCTTCGGTCCACCGGGCCCTTCGTCTGTCCGCACTCCTGTGTCCGTACCCCTGTACTCCCACGTCAGGGGGTACGGGAGGATTGCGTTCCGGACGCCTGGGGTAGGACGCCTGTGACCGCCCCACCCGCCCCGCACCCCTCGCGAGGTGATCCGCCGTGTTCCTGGAAGCCCTCGGCTCCGCCCTGCTCGGTTTCGCCCTGGCCTGGGTCGCCGCGCAGCGGCTGGCCGACCGCCTCCCCGTCCGTGCGATCGTCCTCGTCACCGGGACGCTCGGCGGTGTCTTCGGCGCGCTCGTGACCCACGGGGCGCTGGGCCCCGGTCACTTCCTCGCCACTCTGATCGGCGCGGTGGCCGTGGCGGCGGTGCTGCTGTCGCTGCTGATCCGCCCGGCCTCCCGCAGACTGCGCCGATCAGCCACTGTCTGACCGGCGCTCGGCCGTCGCCCCAGCCTCAGGCCGCAAGGCCCAGGGCGGCCATGCGCTTGGTGTGCGCCTCGGTGATCCGGGAGAACATCCGGCCCACCTCCGCGAGGTCGAAGCCGTCCGCCACGCCACCGACCAGCATCGTCGAGAGCGCGTCGCGCTCGGCGACCACGCGCTGGGCCTGGGAGAGCGCCTCGCCCATCAGCCGGCGCGCCCAGAGCGCGAGTCGGCCGCCGACGCGCGGATCGGCGTCGATCGCCGCGCGGACCTTCTCCACCGCGAAGTTGCCGTGGCCGGTGTCGTCGAGCACGGCGAGGACGAGGTCGCGCGTGTCGGAGTCGAGGCGGGCCGCGACCTCCCGGTAGAAGTCGCTGGCGATCGAGTCGCCCACGTACGCCTTGACCAGGCCCTCCAGCCAGTCCGAGGGCGCGGTCAGGCGGTGGAAGTCGTCGAGCGCCTTCGCGAAGGGCTCCATGGCCGAGGTCGGCTCGGCGTCGACGGCGGCGAGGCGGTCCCGCAGCCGCTCGAAGTGCTGGAACTCGGCCGAGGCCATCTTCGCCAGCTCCGCCTTGTCCGCGAGGGTCGGCGCCAGCTTGGCGTCCTCGGCGAGCCGTTCGAAGGCCGCGAGCTCTCCGTAGGCGAGGGCGCCGAGGAGGTCGATCACGGCGGCGCGGTACTGCGGCTCGGCGGAAGCCTCCGCCCAGTTCTTGGCGGCGATCCCGGTGGGTGTGGCGTTGTCAGGCGTCTCCATGGAGCGCACAATAGCCCGCTCGCGCGGCCCGGTAAGGTCCTGGTCAGTCAGTGTGACCGTGCCCTCATCGCGATTTCTCCCGACACACATGCGCGAATCCGGGGTACAGTGGTAAGGCGCCTGCTGAGTATGCGGACATGCTTTCGCACGTTCGGACGTATTCGGTGGGCCGACTCATGAATGAGGATGCCCGGTCGGTGGCCCGATCGGCTCCGGCCCGACAGCCCTTCCGGCGGACCCGCGGAAGGGTCACCCTCAGCGGTACGACGCTCGAGCGACGGCAGTGGTCCCGTGCCACCCGGCGGTGATCTCCCCTGATCCCCCCGGAAGATCCCGGCACGGTACGACCCCCTTCGTTCGCCTCGCACCGCGTCTCACAGAAGAGGCAGCACCCTGACTACGACTTTCCGTGAACTCGGAATCCTCCCCGAGACGGCCGAGGCCCTGGAGGCCGTCGGCATCGTCACCCCCTTCCCCATCCAGGAGATGACCCTCCCGGTCGCCCTCACCGGCACCGACGTCATCGGCCAGGCGAAGACCGGCACGGGCAAGACCCTCGGTTTCGGCCTCCCCATCCTGGAGCGCGTCACCGTCCCCACGGACGTCGAGGCCGGCCGGGCCAAGCCCGAGCAGCTGACCGACGCTCCGCAGGCGCTCGTCGTCGTCCCCACCCGCGAGCTGTGCCAGCAGGTCACCAACGACCTGCTCACCGCCGGCAAGGTGCGCAACGTCCGCGTGCTCGCCATCTACGGCGGCCGGGCGTACGAGCCGCAGGTCGAGGCGCTGCAGAAGGGCGTCGACGTCGTCGTCGGCACCCCCGGCCGTCTGCTCGACCTCGCCGGCCAGCGCAAGCTCGACCTCTCGCACGTGAAGGTCCTCGTCCTCGACGAGGCCGACGAGATGCTCGACCTGGGCTTCCTGCCCGACGTCGAGAAGATCATGAACATGCTTCCGGCCAAGCGTCAGACGATGCTGTTCTCGGCGACCATGCCGGGCGCGGTCATCGGCCTGGCCCGCCGCTACATGTCGCAGCCGACGCACATCCGCGCCACCTCGCCCGACGGCGAGGGCGTGACCGTCGCCAACATCAAGCAGCACGTCTACCGCGCGCACAACATGGACAAGCCGGAGATGGTCTCCCGCATCCTGCAGGCCAACGGCCGCGGGCTCGCGATGATCTTCTGCCGTACGAAGCGCACGGCGGCCGACATCGCCGAGCAGCTGGAGCGGCGCGGCTTCGCCTCCGGCGCCGTCCACGGCGACCTCGGCCAGGGCGCCCGCGAGCAGGCGCTGCGCGCCTTCCGCAACGGCAAGGTCGACGTGCTCGTCTGCACCGACGTCGCCGCCCGCGGCATCGACGTCGAGGGCGTCACCCACGTCATCAACTACCAGTCCCCCGAGGACGAGAAGACCTTCCTCCACCGCGTGGGCCGTACCGGCCGCGCCGGCGCCAAGGGCACCGCGGTGACGCTGGTCGACTGGGACGACATCCCGCGCTGGCAGCTCATCAACAAGGCGCTCGGCCTGGACTTCCACGACCCGGTCGAGACGTACTCCTCGTCCCCGCACCTCTTCGAGGAGCTGGACATCCCGGCGGGCACCAAGGGCATCCTGCCCCGCGCCGAGCGGACCCGCGCGGGTCTGGGCGCGGAGGAGCTGGAGGACCTGGGCGAGCCCGGCGGTCGCCGTGGCCGCGGCCCCAAGGCCGCCGAGCGGACCGAGGAGGCTCCGGCCCGTACGCGGACCCCGCGCCAGCGTCGCCGCACCCGCGGCGGCGGCGAGCTCGACGACGCCCCGGCGGCGGCTCCGGCCGTCGAGTCCGCGGCGGACGAGGCCCCCGCCGAGGCCGGACCGCGCACCCCGCGCCGTCGCCGTCGCACCCGTGCCGCCGCGGCGGGCTCCGTGCCGGTCGCGGCCCAGGCGGTCACGACGGCTCCGGCCGCCGAGGCGCAGGCCCCCGAGGCCTCCGTGAAGGCGCCCGTCGTCGAGGCCCCGGCCGCCGCCGAGGTCCCCGTCAAGGCGCCCGTCGTCGAGGCCCCGGTCGCCGCCGAGGCGCCCGTGAAGGCCCCCGTCGTCGAGGCTCCGGCCGTCGAGGAGCCGAAGGCCCCCCGTCGCCGTGCCCGTGCCGCCCGTCCGGGGGCCGCTCCGGTCGACCGGGCCCCCGTGGCCGCGGAGCCGGCTCCGGCCCCGCGTCGCCGCCGCGCCCGGGTGGCGCGTCCGGTCGAGGAGACCGTGTCGTTCCAGACGCCCGAGACCGCCGCGATGGCCCTGATGGCGCAGCGGTCCTCCGAGGCGCCGGTCGTCGAGGCCGCTCCGGTCGTCGTCGAGGAGCCGAAGGCCGAGGAGCCGAAGAAGGCCCCGCGCCGCCGCACGGCCAAGAAGGCCGTCGCGGAGCCGGTGGCCGAGCCCGTCGTCGAGGCCGTCGCCGCCCCGGTGGCCGAGCCCGTGGCCGAGACCCCGGTCGCCGAGACCCCGGTCGCCGAGGCGCCGATCGTCGAGACCCCGGTCGTCGAGGTCCCCGGGCCGCGTCGCCGCCGTACCGCCCGTCGGCCCGCCGGTTCGCCGGTGACCACCGAGGCGCCGGTGGTCGAGGCCCCGGCCGCCGAGCCCGTCGCCCCTCCGGTCGCGGAGGAGCCCGCGCCGCGCCGTCGCCGTGCGGCCCGTCGGCCCGCCGGGTCCCCGGTCTCCGGGGCGGCCGCCGAGGTCATCGTCGTCGCTTCGGCGACCGCTCCGGTCGCCGTCGCCGAGCCCGTCGCGGCTGAGGTTCCGAAGCAGGAGGAGGCCCCGAAGAAGGCCGCCCCGCGCCGCCGCACCACGAAGAAGGCCGTGGCCGAGCCGGTCGCCGAGACCGTCGAGGCCCCGCCGGCCGAGGAGGCCCCCAAGGCTCCCCGTCGCCGCACGACCAAGAAGGCGGTCGTGGCCGAGGCTCCCGAGGCCTCCGCGCCGAAGACCGAGCCGAAGGCCCCGGCCCGCCGCCGCACGACCAAGAAGGCGGCGGCCGCCGAGGAGCCGGTGACCGAGGAGGCCCCGAAGAAGGCCGCCCCGCGCCGCCGCACCACGAAGAAGGCGGCGGCCCAGCCCGAGGGCTGATCCCCGTCGCCGGTCCCGAGCGGCCCGCCCCCACCAGGGGGTCGGGCCGCTCGGCCGTCTCCCGGCCTCCCCGTTACAGTCCAGATATGAGCAAGCCCCGTTCCCTCGTCCTGCCGCCCCGCACCCGTGCCCGTCGTCTGGAGACCGCGCGGGGGCCGTTCGCCGTGCTCGACACGGAGCCGGCGGGCGAGCGGCGGGGCACGGTACTGCTGCTGCCCGGGTACACCGGCAGCAAGGAGGACTTCCTCGCTCTCCTTGGACCGCTGAGCGAGGCCGGGTACCGGGCGGTGGCCGTGGACGGGCGCGGCCAGAACGAGACGCCGGGTCCCCGGGGCCGGGCCGCCTACCGTCGCAAGGCGCTCGCGCTCGACGCGGTGGCGCAGGCGGCGGCGCTCGGGGACGGCCCCGTGCATCTGGTCGGCCACTCCTTCGGGGGCCTGGTGGCCCGCGCGGCGGCCGCCCTCGCGCCGGGCGCCTTCCGTTCGCTCACCCTGCTCTCCTCGGGCCCCGGCCGGGTGGCCCGGCCGCAGCGGATCCGGGTGCGGGTGCTGCGCGCCGCGCTCGCGGTGCTGCCGAAGGAGCAGGTGTGGCAGGCCATGTGCTGGCTGGACAGCCGGGGCGAGGAGCCGGCCACGGGTGACACGCCGGAGCTGGCGGGCTTCCTGCGGCGACGCTGGATGCGCACCCGTATCGCCCAACTCGCGGGCACGGGACGGCTGCTGTTGGACCGTCAGGACGGTACGGAGGAGCTGGCCGCGCTGCGCATGCCGCTGCACTTCGCGTACGGGGCGGACGAGATGGTCTGGGCCCCGGCGGACCTGTCGGCGGCGGCCGCCCGCACCGGGGCGCACCACACGGTGGTGGCGGGCGCCGGCCACTCCCCCAATGTGTCGCACCCCCAGGAGCTGGCGGACCGCCTCGCCGGCTTCTGGGAGCGGACGGGCAGCCCGGCCAGGGTCAGTACTGCGCCTTGAGGTGCTGCCAGAAGCCGTCGCGCAGGGAGCGCCGGAGCGCGGCGTGGCCGCGCAGGGAGCGGCTGAGCAGGCGTTCCGCCTCGACGAGCAGGTCCTGGTCGACCCCTCCGGGCAGGTAGGGCGCGCCCGGCAGGAGTTCGGCGAGCCGGTCCCGGCCGCGCTCGGCGAGCCAGGCGGCCGCGATCTGGGCGCCGACGAAGCGCACCTCCTCGCGGGAGGGCGGCGGCTCGCCCTCGTTCTCGTACGTGGTGACGGGGCGGCGCGTGACGTACGGGCGGCAGAAGTCCAGCTCGAAGGTGCGCTGGCTGTCGACCTCCCAGAGCAGTGCCTCGGCCTGGTTGCGTCCCTCGGCGGCCTCGATGCCCCAGAGGTGGACGCGGGCGCCGTAGCCCTGGGCGGCCTCGACGGCCGAGACGAGGTCCTCGTCGCCGCCGACGAGGGCGGCGTCGCTGATGGCGCGGTGGCGGGCGAGGGACTCCAGGTCGGTGCGGATGAGGGAGTCGACGCCCTTCTGCTGGTTGCTGGCGTTGAGGTTGCCGAGGCGGACCTTGACGTCGGGGAGTTCGGCGATGGCCTGCTGCTCGGGGGTGTGGATGCGGCGGCGGGCGCCGTCGTACCAGTAGACGCGGAGGAGCCGGCTGTCCGCGAAGATCGTGCGGGCCTTGTCGATGAAGGCCTCGATGAGGCCCTCGGCGTCGAGGTCGAAGGAGCGCCGGTCCTCGGTGCCCGCCACCAGCAACCCGGCCGCAGCATGGACGTAACCTGCGTCGACGAAGATGGCGTGGGTGGAGGGGGTCTTGGCCACCTCGGCCAGCATCCGCTGCAGGAGCTCATTGGTGCGCTCCAGGCGGGTGTCCAGCGCGCACAGGCGGGCATCGGTGTCGGTGTGGGCCTCGGTCGGCCGGGGGGTGTCTGCGTCGTTCATACGGGGCTCATTGTCCGCCGCTCCGGGACCGGTCGCCACACTCTCTTACCTGCGAGTAGTTAGCCATCCGAAAATTTTCCTTAGCGTAAGGAATGTTTGCAGGATGCACGTCGTTACACCCATACGTAACGCAGTTCTCCATCAGGAGGATCAACTCAGACGAAGGGAGAAGCCCGTGCGCTTCGAAATCCTGCGACTCGACGACATCGACGGCACGCCCGTCGACCGGACCGTCGTGGACGCCGCCTCCGTCAATCGGATCGTGCAGCAGGCCGCCTCGATCGGCCAGCGCATCTGGATCCGCCCCGCCGAGACCTCGGCCTCGTAACAGGTCGGGTCCATCCCACGCACCGCGCCCCCGCACGGACTTCGCAAGAGCGGAATCCGTACGGGGGCGCAGTGGTGTCCGGGGCTCCCCCGGGTGCCGGCTCAGGCGTTCTGGATCACCTGGGTGATGCCGTTGATGATCTGCTGCACCGCGATGGCGGAGAGCATCATGCCGGCGAGGCGGGTCACCAGGACGACGCCGCCGTCCTTGATGACGCGGATGATCAGCAGCGAGTACCGCATGGTCAGCCAGAGCACGACGTGCATGGCGGCGATGGCGGTCCAGACGGAGACCTGCGAGGCCACGCTGTCGGCGTTCTGCACGGCGAGGATGACCGAGACGATCGCGCCCGGCCCGGCGAGCAGGGGCATGCCGAGCGGCACGAGGGCAACGTTGACGTCCTTGGTCTGCTTGGGCTCGTCGGTCTTGCCGGTGAGCAGGTCGAGCGCGATGAGCAGCAGCAGGAGACCGCCCGCGATCATCAGCGCGGGGACGGAGACGTGCAGGTAGTCCAGGATCTGCTGGCCCAGCAGACCGAAGACGGTGATGACGCCGAAGGCGACGGCGACGGCCTGCCAGGCCATCCGGCGCTGCACCTTGGCGGCGCGGCCGGAGGTGAGGGCGAGGAAGATCGGGGTGATCCCGGGGGGATCCATGATGACGAAGAGGGTGAGGAACAGCGAGCCGAAGACGGCGACGTCGAACACGGTGGGGTGCCTTGCGGGAGAGGTGGAACGGTGGGGTGTGTCCCTGCGGAGCGGAATGTGAGATTCCGACGACAGGGCAGGAGGAGCGCCACCGGGGCACGGCACGGAGCCGTACGGGCGGCGTGAGACGGGGTGCGGGTGGGCACGCACCGCTCGGGAGGCGGCGGGCACGGTGGCCGGCCGCCGTCACGGAGGAGCGGCGGAAGAGGGGCCCGGACGGGATCGGGGGCGTCCACCGGTCGGACCGGGCTCGCGGTGCCCGGCACCGCGCCCTGATCCGGCCCGACCGGCGGGACGCCTCCTAGAGCGCTCCGCCCGCGCCCGGGACCGGGAAGGCACCCGCGGCGCGGCGGGTGATCTCGCCGTAGATCTCGGGGTCGGTGGTGTACTCGCCGAGGCGGCAGGTCTTGCGGCTGCCGTGGTAGTCGCTGGAGCCCGTGGTCAGCAGACCGAGCTCCTTCGCGAGTCCGCGCAGCCGCGCCCGCGTCGCCTCGTCGTGGTCCATGTGGTCGACCTCGATGCCGTCGAGACCGGCCTCGGCGAGCCGGGCTATCGAGGCCTCCGACAGCACCTGGCCGCGCTTGACGGCGAGCGGGTGCGCGAAGACGGTGACGCCGCCGGCCGCCTTGACGAGGCGGATCGCGTCGACCGGGTCCAGCTCGTGCTTCTCGACGTACGCCCGGCCGCCGTCGGCGAGCCACTCGGGCGTGAACGCGCCGGACACGTCCGGTACGACCCCGAGCTCGACGAGCGCCTCCGCGACGTGCGGGCGGCCCACGGAGCCGTCGCCGGCGATCCGGGCGACCTGCTCCCAGGCGACGGGGACGCCGAGCTCCTGGAGCTTGGCGACCATGCCGCGGGCGCGCGGCACCCGGTCGTCGCGGACGAGTTCGCGCTCGGCGAGGAGCGCCGGCTCCTCCGGGTCGAAGAGGTACGCGAGCATGTGCAGCCCGATGCCGTCCATCCGGCAGGACAGCTCGGCTCCGGTGACGAGGGTCAGCCCCTCGGGCAGGGCCGCGATCGCCTCGGCGTGGCCCCGGGTGGTGTCGTGGTCCGTGAGCGCGACGACGTCGAGACCGGCCGCGGCGGCGTTCCGGACGAGCTCGGCCGGGGAGTCCGTGCCGTCGGAGGCCGTGGAGTGGGTGTGCAGATCGATGCGCACGACGCGGTACTCCAGGGGCTCGGCACGGACGAGGGACGCTCCAGCATAACGGGCGAATCGAACACGTCCGTACGGAACGTCACCGGACGCACGGTCCGAAAGACAGGCCCCGGGGCCACTCTCCCCGATCCGGCCCGACCCGAAAGACGGGCCCTACCCGAGCAGCCTCGGGGTGAGCGCGCCGCAGGGCAGCAGGTCGACCTCGGCCCCCGCGTCGCGCAGGTCCGTGAGGACCAGCTCGTCGTACATCAGGAGGCCCGACTGCTCGGGCCAGACGATCGCCCACAGCCACAGGCCGCGCGCCTCGCCCGCGAAGACCGCGCGGTCCTGCGGGGCGCCGGTGACGTGCCAGAGCGGGGTGGGGCGGCCGGCGGCGAGCACCTTCGCCTGGGGCGGCTTGTCGATGGCCATGCCGGAGCCGGGATCGAGGCCGTCGATGCCGGCGTACCGCGCGCCGAGTCCGACGCCGAGCTCCTCGGCGACCAGGAGCAGCTCGCCGATCCCGCCGAGCGGGCCGGGCCCGGAGCAGGCGACGGCCGTCGCGCGTCCGCCGCTGCGGTCGTCCCCGGCGTACGCGACTCCGGTGAAGAGCCAGCCGACGGGCAGGGGCCACGGCATCCACACCGGGACGTGGGATCTGTGCACCACGACCCCGAGGCCCTCGACACTGGGTGGGATCACGGGCTGGAGCGGGTGCACCGAGCCGTGCACGTCACACTGCCAGGAGTCGGCGAAGAGACCGGGCGCCCTGACCCTGCCACCGCACTTCGGACAACTGGGTTCGCCCCTCATAGGGCTCAACGGTCCTAGCTCTTCCGCCCCGCGTCAAGGACGACCACGAACGATCACCCGTCCGGCCCGGAGCGTTCACCCGGGGTGGGCACACGTCTCTCTACGGGCGGAATTCGACCGTCCGGGCCCGCAGTCGGCCTGACGTCCTCCCCGTCCGCTGGGGCACGGTCAGCATTCCCAAGATCGGGCGCGTGAAATTCCGGTGGCCCGGGGACCTTCCCGTCGGCCGGAGCGCCCATGGCGACAACCGCATCACCGGGGCGCGCCTGGTGAAGGTTCCCGCCGCCGGCACGTCTCGACGCCGCTCGGGCCGCGGGCACACCACAGCGGGCAGTCGCCAGGCGCGCTCGTCGCGTCGAACCCGCCGCTGCGAAGCAGGCGGGAGCCTCCCGGCCTCGGCCAGGAGAGCACCCCGGAACTACGCCTTCTTCACACATCGCGCATTCCCAACGAACCCGGCAGGGCCTCAGTCCAGGTTCACGGACCTGCGCAGCGGATCGCGCAGGTCCGTCCCCCGGGTGAGCCAGCGCTCCTCCAGGGCCTGCGCGCCGTGCACCCGCTTCCACGCCGCCTCGTTCGAGGTCATCGGGAGGAGGGGCAGGAAGCGCACCGGGTCCATCGGCTCGTCCAGCTCCAGGTCCTCCACCAGGCCGCCCGACTCGGCGACGAGCACCGAGCTGAAGGGCGCGCCGGGCCAGAGCGGGTCGCCGACGTCGAGCGAGGCGCCGGGGGCCACGATCACGCCCTCGACCTGCGGGGTGGCGGCGAGGACCGCGAGCGGGCGCAGCACCTTGTCGGTGTCGGCGAGCCCGCCTCGCACCGTGAGGACCAGCTCCGCGCGCGGGCCCTTCACCGGGTCGGCGAGCGCGGAGGTCGGATCGGCCATCGGCTGCGCGGACATCCCGAGGGTCGCGTACCGCACGAGGTCGCCGTCGACGAAGCGCAGCACCTCGATCCGGTCCGCGCCGAGGAAGGTCACCGCGGCCCGCGCGTCCGGTTCGCCGAGGGCGGTCCGCAGCCGGGCCTCGACCAGTGCAAGAACTTCTCCCATGTGGGGAGCATAGATCGCGTATGGAACGGGCAAAGTAAGGGATTGACCCTCTGTCGGCTGATAGTGTTGGCCACTGGTCGGGATTCCCGACTGCTCGTCACACGTCATCCCCGACAGGGGACCGGCCGGAGGAGGTGGGACTGCGATGGACCGAAGTCGGTCGGGCAGTACCAGCCGCTCTTCCGCCGCTCCGCATCCCCGCCCGGTGCGCTCCCTCCGGTGACGTCCGGGTCCGGCACGGACCCGCCCCTCCGGCATCTCGCTCGACGGAAGAGCATCTTTCGCCTTCCCCTGTCTGTAGCGACCGCCGTCTCCGCGCCCCTCCGGTGCCGCCCGCTTTGTGGACGACGTACCTCACCGTCCCCATTCCGGGCTGTGCCACGCTCCGCGCCGACGGCCGATCCGTGAAGGAGCACGCCCGTGTCGATGATCCGTGACCTCACCGCCGCCGTCCGCCCGAGCCTGCGGCACAGCCTGCGCAAGACCCCCACCACGTACACCTCGTACGACCCCACCCGTGACCACTCGGCCTCCAGCGCCGTGGTCGACTGCGCCGTCTACCGCGACGGGCGCCGGATCGACGACCGCGCGTGCCTCACCCCGCGCGGCGCGATGCGCCAGGTGCGGGAGAGCGGCGGCTTCGCGTGGATCGGGCTCCACGAGCCGACCGAGGCCGAATTCGCCGGTATCGCGGCCGAGTTCGGGCTGCACCCGCTCGCCGTCGAGGACGCCGTCCACGCCCACCAGCGGCCCAAGCTGGAGCGGTACGACGACACCCTCTTCACCGTCTTCAAGACCATCCACTACGTCGAGCACGCCGAACTCACCGCGACCAGCGAGGTCGTGGAGACCGGCGAGGTGATGGTCTTCACCGGCCCCGACTTCGTCATCACCGTCCGGCACGGCGGCCAGGGCTCGCTGCGCAACCTCCGCCACCGCCTCCAGGGCGAGCCGGAGCTCCTCGCCAAGGGCCCCTCGGCCGTCCTGCACTCCATCGCCGACCACGTCGTCGACGGCTACATCGCGGTCGCCGACGCCGTCGAGCTGGACATCGACCAGCTGGAGATCGACGTCTTCTCGCCGGCCGCGAAGGGCTCCACGCGCGGCACCGACACCGGCCGGATCTACCAGCTCAAGCGCGAGGTGCTGGAGTTCAAGCGGGCCGTCACGCCGCTGCTCCGCCCGATGCAGCTGCTCTCCGAGCGGCCGATGCGGCTGGTCGACCCCGACATCCAGAAGTACTTCCGGGACGTCGCCGACCACCTCGCCCGCGTCCAGGAGCAGGTCGTCGGCTTCGACGAGCTCCTCAACTCGATCCTCCAGGCCAACCTGGCGCAGGCGACCGTCGCGCAGAACGAGGACATGCGCAAGATCACCTCGTGGGCGGCCATCGTCGCCGTCCCCACGGCGGTCTGCGGCGTGTACGGCATGAACTTCGACCACATGCCGGAGCTGCACTGGAAGTACGGCTACCCGATGGTGCTCACCGGCATCATCGCCATCTGCTTCACCATCCACCGCACGCTCAAGCGCAACGGCTGGCTGTAGCAACGGGGCCGCTAGGCTTCGGGCCATGACAGAAGAGCTGCTCGGGTCCGCCCTCGTCGAGGAGGCCACCAAGAAGTCCGGCCTGGTGTGGGTGCGCGGCACGGGGCCCGCCCGCGCGCTCTGGCACGTCTGGCACGACGGCGCCGCGCACGTCGTCGGCGACGGCCCCGGCGAGCAGCCGCTGCCGGGGCTGGTGGACGGCGGCACGGCCGAGGTGACCGTCCGCAGCAAGGACAAGGGCGGCCGGCTCGTCGCCTGGACCGCCGCCGTCCGCGAGATCGCCCCCGGCACGGAGGAGTGGGACGCGGCGGTCGCCGAACTGAAGGGGAAGCGGCTCAACGCCCCCGACGGCGAGGCCATGCCCGAGCGCTGGGCGCGCGAGTGCCGCCTGGTGCGGCTCGACCCGCGGTCCTCGACCACGGAGCTGCCGGACGGCTCCCTGGCCGCCGTGCCGCTCCCGACGGCGGCGAACACCCGCCGCCCGGTTCCGGCGGGACTGCCGAAGCTGCTGTTCCGGAAGAAGAAGCGCTAGGTCCGGGGCAGCCGCTCGCCGTACAAGAGCAGCGGACAGGTGCTAGGCGACAGGAGCCGACTTCGGCCTCAGGCCCGACGGGCGGTCGGCGAACGCCTTCTCCGCGTCGACCTCGTAGCACACGTTGACGCTCGAGTCACCGAGAGTGGCATCGGCGAAGCCCTGGACGTCCGCTACGGATTCCGTCTCCCAGAGGCACGTCACGACGGATCCGTCGACGTGCGGGTAGAACTGCAGCACCCGGGTGCCGTCGGGCGCTCCGGTGCCGTCGATGAGGGCCTGGCCCCGGGGAAACGCCGTCTCCGGGTTCAAGATCTTGTGCTGGACCACGACGTACATGGGTTCCTCCTCGTGCGGTGCCGTGTCGTTCGACGGTTCGACGCGGGCGTTCGGAGGCGGTGCCGCGTCGGACGTGGTCACCCCTTCCATTGTGGGCCGGACGGTCACGCCCGGCCGAGTCCGCGGGGGGGGCAGACCACCAGGCCCGCCGGCAGGGGGACCGCGAGGCCGCTGTCCGCCGTACGGGGCACTCCTAGGTCCGGGGCAGCTGCTTGCCGTAGTCGAGGGTCTCCTCCTTCGACGGGGCGGTGAGCGGGAAGTCCTTGTTCCACTCGGAGAGCACCACGACGCCCCCTCCCCCGCCCCGCGCGAACTGCACGGGGTACGGCTCGCCGTCCAGGGACACGTCGAGCGTGCCGCCCTCGCCGTCGGCCCCGCCCTTGACCTTGACCGTGCGGACCCCGCCGATCTGGTCCCGGTCGCCCTTGACCTTCTCGCCGTGCAGGCCGATCAGCCCGTCGAGCAGCTGCCCCATGTCGGTGAAGCCGCGCAGCTGCTTGTACGAGGGGTCGCCCTGCGGGACCTTCACGTACTTGTCGTCGAGCGTGTCGGCGGCCTCGGAGTCCGCCTCGGACGGCGTGTCGCCCCCCTTGCCGTCGTGGGCCCAGAACCCGGCGTCGGCCTTCAGATAGAGCGCCTCGCCGACCCGCAGCAGCTCGAAGGTGCTGTTCTTCGTCGTCACCGAGCCGGCGGCGCCGTCCTGCTTGAGCCGCATGTTCAGCTTGAAGGTGCCGCCCTTGCTGACCAGGGTGCCGGACAGCCGTACCGCCTTCGCCGCGTCCGCCGCGGTCTGCGCCTTGCTCTCGATCTCGGGTGCGGAGAGTCTCCCCACCCCGTTCGTCCCCTCGTCCGGGTCGGCGGCGCAGGCCGTGAGCCCCACCGTCAGTCCGGCGCAGAGCGCCAGGGGCGTGACGGCCCTGCGGATACGCGATGACGGGGTGCGAACGGCCATCTGCGCTGCCTCTCGTGTCGTGGGGGGGGACGGGCGCGGCCCGTACGGGGTGCCGCGGACGGCCCGTGTTCCCGGCCGGGCGGAAGGGCCGGGTCCGGTGTCGGGGCCGATGGGGGGAACGGCAGACCGCAGCGTACCCGGGACGGGTGAGGGGCCCCGCAGGCAGCCGTACGGAGTCGCTGCCGGGGCGGGGCGGAACGTCACGGGCTAGCCTGAACCCGGCAAAGCTCTGCAATCCCCGGCAAAGCTCTGCGACGGCTCGGATCGTGCGGCATCGAGGAGGCGCGTGGCATGGCGGCAGGCGCCCCCCGGGTCTTCGTCTCCCATCTCGCCGGGGTCCCCGTCTTCGACCCGGTCGGCGACCAGGTCGGCCGGGTCAGCGATCTCGTCGCCATGCTCCGCGTCGGCCGCAGGCCGCCCCGGCTGCTCGGCATGGTCGTGGAGGTGCTGAGCCGCCGCCGGGTCTTCGTCCCCATGACCCGGGTCACCGGCGTCGCCTCCGGCCAGGTCATCACGACCGGCGTCGTCAACATGCGGCGCTTCGAGCAGCGCCCCACCGAGCGGCTCGTCCTCGGCGAGCTCCTCGACCGGCGCGTGACGCTGGTGGAGACGGGCGAGGAGGTCACCGTCCTCGACGTCGCCATCCAGCAGCTGCCCGCCCGCCGCGACTGGGAGATCGACAAGGTCTTCGTCCGGCGCGGCAAGGGCGGGGCGCTGCGCCGCAAGGGGGAGACGCTGACCGTCGAGTGGTCGGCCGTCACCGGTTTCTCCCTGGAGGAGCACGGGCAGGGCGCCGAGAGCCTGCTCGCCACCTTCGAGAAGCTGCGCCCCGCCGACCTCGCCAACGCCCTGCACCACCTCTCCCCCAAGCGGCGCGCCGAGGTCGCCGCAGCCCTCGACGACGACCGGCTCGCCGACGTCCTGGAGGAGCTGCCGGAGGACGACCAGATCGAGATCCTCGGCAAGCTGAAGGAGGAGCGCGCCGCCGACGTCCTGGAGGCGATGGACCCCGACGACGCCGCCGACCTGCTGTCCGAGCTGCCCGAGGAGGACCAGGAGCGGCTGCTCACCCTGATGCGGCCGGACGACGCGGCCGACGTGCGCCGGCTGCTCGCGTACGAGGAGCGCACGGCGGGCGGTCTGATGACGACCGAGCCGATCGTGCTGCGCCCGGACGCGACCGTCGCGGACGCGCTGGCCCGGGTCCGTCAGCAGGACCTGTCCCCGGCGCTCGCGGCGCAGGTGTACGTGTGCCGGCCGCCGGACGAGACGCCGACCGGCAAGTACCTGGGCACGGTGCACTTCCAGCGGCTCCTGCGCGACCCGCCGTTCACGCTGGTCGGTTCGCTCGTGGACAGCGATCTGCCGCCGCTCGGCCCGGCCACCCCGCTGCCGGCCGTGACCAGCTACCTCGCCGCGTACAACATGGTCGCCGCGCCCGTGGTCGACGAGAGCGGCTCGCTGCTCGGCGCGGTCACCGTCGACGACGTGCTCGACCACCTGCTGCCGGACGACTGGCGGGAGACCGAGTTCCACGAGGAGGGGGCCGGACATGGCGGCTGAGCGCACACAGGACCGGGAGCGCGAGCGGGAGCGGTCCGTGCCCCGCATCCGGCTCGACCTGCCGCGCGAGCGGCGGTCCCGGCTGCTGCCGGAGTACGACCCCGAGGCCTTCGGGCGCTTCTCGGAACGGATCGCCCGCTTCCTGGGCACGGGCAGGTTCCTGGTCTGGATGACCCTGACGGTCGTCGTCTGGATCGGGTGGAACGTCTTCGCGCCGTCGTCGCTGAGGTTCGACGAGTACCCCTTCATCTTCCTGACGCTCGCGCTGTCCCTGCAGGCCTCGTACGCGGCGCCGCTGATCCTGCTCGCCCAGAACCGGCAGGACGACCGGGACCGGGTCAATCTCGAACAGGACCGGAAGCAGAACGAGCGGTCGATCGCGGACACCGAGTACCTGACCCGGGAGATCGCGGCGCTGCGGATGGGCCTCGGCGAGGTCGCGACCCGCGACTGGATCCGCTCGGAGCTCCAGGACCTTCTCAAGGAGCTGGAGGAGCGTCGGGATCTATTCCCGTCCGACGAGGACCGCGGAAGTGACGTACCCGACCGTTGACAGCCCTTTCATCGGCCGGTGGTCGGCGCCGTACCATCGTCGGTATGGCTACGGAAGACGCGGTGCTCGAAGCACTGGCGACGGTGAACGACCCTGAGATCAACAAGCCGATCACTGAGCTCGGCATGGTCAAGTCGGTGGAGATCGAACCGGACGGCAGGGTCGCCGTCACGGTCTACCTGACGGTCTCCGGCTGCCCGATGCGCGAGACCATCACGCAGCGCGTCACCGAGGCCGTCTCCGGCGTCGAGGGCGTCACCTCCGTCGACGTCTCGCTGGACGTGATGAGCGACGAGCAGCGCAAGGAGCTGGCGGCGGCGCTGCGCGGCACGAGCGCCGAGCGCGAGGTCCCCTTCGCGAAGCCGGGCTCGCTGACCCGGGTGTACGCGGTGGCGTCCGGCAAGGGCGGCGTCGGCAAGTCCTCCGTGACCGTGAACCTGGCCGCGGCGATGGCCGCCGACGGTCTGAAGGTCGGCGTCGTGGACGCCGACATCTACGGCCACAGCGTGCCGCGGATGCTGGGCGCGGACGGCCGTCCGACCCAGGTCGAGAACATGATCATGCCGCCGTCGGCGAACGGCGTGAAGGTCATCTCCATCGGCATGTTCACCCCGGGCAACGCCCCGGTGGTGTGGCGCGGCCCGATGCTGCACCGCGCGCTGCAGCAGTTCCTCGCGGACGTGTACTGGGGTGACCTGGACGTCCTCCTGCTCGACCTGCCGCCGGGCACCGGCGACATCGCGATCTCGGTCGCGCAGCTCGTCCCGAACGCGGAGATCCTCGTGGTCACCACCCCGCAGCAGGCGGCGGCCGAGGTCGCCGAGCGGGCCGGCTCGATCGCCGTCCAGACCCACCAGAAGATCGTCGGCGTCGTCGAGAACATGGCGGGCCTGCCGTGTCCGCACTGCGACGAGATGGTCGACGTGTTCGGCACGGGCGGCGGCCAGAAGGTCGCGGACGGCCTGACGCAGACCACGGGCGCGACGGTCCCGGTCCTCGGCTCGATCCCGATCGACGTACGGCTCCGCGAGGGCGGCGACGACGGCAAGCCGGTCGTCCTCTCCGACCCCGACTCCCCGGCGGGCGCGGCCCTCCGCGCGATCGCCGGCAAGCTCGGCGGCCGCCAGCGCGGCCTCTCCGGCATGAGCCTGGGCATCACGCCGCGCAACAAGTTCTGAGACACGGCGAAGGGCGCCCCCCGGTGGGGGCGCCCTTCGCCGTGTTCAGGCGCCGTACGCGCCGAGGTCCTTCACCTGCGAGAACCCGAGCCCGTACGCGCTCATCCCCCGCCCGTACGCCCCGATGTGCACCTCTCCGGTGGATCCGGCCAGCACCCAGCCGAGCTCGGACTCCCGGTAGTGGAACGGCACCGGCACCCCGTCCACGGGCAGCGACAGGGTCGTCCAGGCCGGCCCGTCGAGGTCGTCGGCCAGCTCGAAGGCCGTCTCCGTCTGCTGGTCCAGCCAGTGGTCCCGCAGCGCGTGGTCGAGGGAGGCGGGCCAGGTGTGGGCGAGGAGCCCGGAGCCGGCCAGCCAAGCGGCGGAGGAGACGGTGGTGGCGTCGAGGACGCCGGTGCCGTCTCCGGTGCGGCGCACGGGGTTCGCGGCGACCGTCACGACGACGGCGAAGCGCTCCTTCTCCGCGCTGCCGGCCTCGGACTTTATCGACGGCTCGTCACCGTGGCCCATCGAGCCGTGCTGGACGGTGCCGTCCGCCGCCGTGCCGACCTGCATCAGCCGGCGCGGGCCGGTGAACGCCTCGTCCAGCCCGTACCAGGCGAAGGGTGCGCGCAGAAAGCCATCGGCTTCCACCCGACTCGTCGTCTTCATCTCGGCCGCCTCCTCGTTCCGTCAACAGAGGGAGGATAGCCACCGAGGAGGAGCTGTTCGGTGACAGGCCGTCGTCAGGTGGCGTCGGAGTCGTACGGAGGACGCTCGGCCGTGCCCTGTTCGTCTCGCTTGTCCTGCTTCTTCAGCAGGTCCGGGGAGCCGTTGACCGCGGCGGGCGCGGGCGCCGACTCGCGGCCGTGGACGGCGTCGGCGACCTCGTTCATCTCCTTCTTGAGGTCGAAGGTGCCGCGCAGCTCCTTCAGCTCCTTGAGGTCCTCGTTGCTCTCCAGCTGCTTGCGGAGGAACGTCTTGGGGTTGAGGTCCTCGAACTCGAAGTCCTTGAACTCCGGTCCCAGCTCGCTGCGGATGTCCTGCTTCGCGCTGTCGGAGAACTCGCGGACCTTCCGGATGAAGCGCGAGACGTCCTGGATCACCTTCGGGAGCTTGTCCGGCCCGAAGACGAGCACGGCGAGGACCACGAGCGTCACCAGCTCGAGTGCGCCTATGTCGCTGAACACCTAGTAGCTCCTTCACGCCGGTCCAGGGCCCGGTCCACGGTACCCGCCCAAACTGTCGGACGGGTACCTTGCGGTGTCCGCCACACGGCGCTCAGGTGCCCTGCGAGGACCCGAGCGTCAACGTCTTTGTCAGCTCTTTGCCGTCCCGGCTCAGGGTGAGCTCCAGTTTGTCGCCGGGACGATGGGAGCGGATCTTCACGATGAGCTCCTCGCCGTTGTGCACGCGCTGGCCGTCGACCTTGGTGATGACGTCCCCCGGCCGGAGCCCCGCCTGGGCGGCCGGGCCGCCGGCGGTGACGGAGGCGGAGCCGTTCTTGCCCTTCTCGCCGACCCGGGCGCCGTCGCCGTTGAACTGCATGTCGAGGCTCACACCGATGACGGGGTGGGTGGCCTTGCCGGTGTTGATGAGCTCCTCGGCGACGCGCTTGCCCTGGTTGATCGGTATGGCGAAGCCGAGGCCGATGGAGCCGGGCTGGCTCGCGCCGCCGCCCTCGCCCTCGCCGGAGCCGCCGCCGGCGGCGCGGATCGCGCTGTTGATGCCGATGACCTGCGCCTTGGAGTCGAGCAGCGGGCCGCCGGAGTTGCCGGGGTTGATGGGGGCGTCGGTCTGGAGCGCGTCGACGTAGCTGATGTCGCTGCCGTCGCCCTTCTCGCCGCCGGCGGTGATCGGGCGCTCCTTGGCACTGATGATGCCGGAGGTGACGGTGTTGGAGAGGTCGAAGGGGGCGCCGATGGCGACGACGGGGTCGCCGACGCGGACGTTGTCGGAGTTGCCGAGCGGCAGCGCCTTGAGGCCGGAGACACCGGTGACCTGGACGACGGCCAGGTCGTAGCCGGTGTCCTTGCCGATGAGCTTGGCGCGGGCCGTCTCGCCGCTGGAGAAGGTCACCGAGATGTCCTCGGAGGACGCGGCCCCGTCGACGACGTGGTTGTTGGTGAGGATGTGGCCCTTGGTGTCCAGGACGAATCCGGTGCCGGTGCCGGAGGAGCCGTTGCCCCGGACGTGCAGGGTGACCACGCCGGGCAGGGCGCTGGCGGCGATCCCGGCGACGCTGTCGGGGGCGCGGCCGGTGTCCCCGGCCTCGGCCTGCGGCAGCTCGACGGTGGTGAGTCCGCCGTTCCGCTCGACGTACGCGCCGATTCCCCCGCCGATGACGCCGGTGACCAGGGCGAAGGCGAGCGCGGCCGCGATCGCGAGCCCCTTCCGGGACTTCTTCGCGGGCAGCGGCGGGGCGCCGGTCCCGGGGGCGCTCCAGGGGTCGTACTGCACCCAGGGCGCGGCCCCGCCCTGGGGCTGCGGCTGCGGCTGCGGCTGCGGCTGCGGGTGGGCGTGCGCCTGCGGGTGGGGCTGGGGGTGCGGGTGTGCCTGCGGCGGTACGGCGGCGGGCGGGCGCTGCACGGGCGGTGCGGGCGCCCACGGCCCCGGCTCGCCGTAGGGCGGCGTGCGGTACTCGTCGGGCGCGTGCAGGGGCTGCCGCGCCTGCGGCGCGGGGGTCCGGTCGAGGGCCTGCGTCTCGGCCGCGGCGGGCACGGGGGCCGCCGGGGGTACGGTGGCGGGCTCGGCCGCGGGCTCCGGCGCGGTCTTCGTCAGCTCGACGGCGGGCTCGGGCGCGGACTTCGCCGGCTCGACCGCCGGCGCGGGCCCGGACTCCGGAGCCGGGACCTCCGCCGCCTGCCCGGAATCGGCCGCCACGGGCTCCGCCGCGAACGGCTCGGGTGCCTGGGGTCCGGGGACGGGCGCCGGGTCCTTCAGGTCGGCCGGCTCCTGCCCGGAGGAGGGCTGGGGCGCGGGCAGGGGGAAGTCACCGTCGCCCTCGTCGGCCGGAGGCGGCGTGGGTATCCGCGCCGCCTCCGGTGTGCTCGAAGGCCGGCTCCACCAGTTCGGCTTCCCGTTGTTCATGCTCTCCCCGCAACAGCTGACCCGTCCGCGCCCTGGGTCGGGCGCCCCTGTCCCTGGATTCAACCAGGTCGCGGGTCAGCGGTGGGAGCCGAGCGGTCCTGCCGTCGGACTCGCCATCGGGCTGGGCCCGGGGGCGAAGGCCAGCCGGAGGGCCGGAGCCGTCGGCCGTACGAACGGCGAGAGGGCGAGGAGCGACTGCGGGGCGGGGCTCCGCAGCCGTACGGCCACGAGCGGAGCGGCGGCGGAGCGCACCGCGTCCGGCGGGACGGCGCCCGACGGGACCGTGCCCTGGGCCACGGCCACGACCGGCCCCGGCGGGACCGCGGCCGGGGGCACCGCGGCGAGCGGCTCGGCGTCGCCGACGGACCGGGCGCCCGCACGCTCGCCGGAGCGCGTGCCGCGCCCGGCCGCGGTCCCGGTGCCCGTGCCGCCGCCGGTCGCGGTGGCGCGCAGCGGGGTGACGGCGCTGCCGGTGCCCTGGCCGCCGCGTGCGCTCGCGCTCACCGAGGCTTCGAGGGGCAGGGTGCCGCCGAGGGCGATCGCGGCGAACGAGACGGCGCTGGCCGCCGCGAAGGCGAAGCGCCGACCCCGTCCGGAGGCCCCGGAGGGCCGGTGGCCGACGGCGTGGACGCGGAAGCCCGTGCCGGGGACGTCGGGGTGCGGGGTGACGACGGCGGTGGCGAAGCCGTCCGACTTCACTCCGCCCGCGCCGAGGAGCTCTTCGAGGGGGCCGCGCGGTCCGCCGGGCCCTCCCGGCTCGCCGGGTCCCCCGGGAAGCCCCTGGAGACGGGCGAGGAAGCCCTCCGAGGGCGGCGGAGGAGCCGCCGAGGCGAAGACGCTCTTCAGCGTGCGCTGGGCGTCCGCCTCGGCCTTGCAGCGGGCGCAGGTCGCGAGGTGGGCGAGGACCCGCTCGCGGGCGTCGTGGCCGAGCTCGCCGTCGACGAGCGCGGCCAGCCGGTCCCCGAGATGGTGCTCCGCGGGGGTCGGCGACGTGGGACGTGTGCCGCTCACGCTGTCGCTGCCTCCCATCCGACGGAGGCGAGCGCACGCTCCGCCCGGGCCTCGGGCGAGCGGTGCTTGAGCGCCTTGCGCAGGTGGGAGCGGCCCCGGTGGATGCGGCTGCGGACGGTGCCGAGCTTCACGCCGAGGGTCGCGGCGATCTCCTCGTACGACAGTCCCTCGATGTCGCAGAGGACGACGGCCGCGCGGAACTCGGGCGCGAGGGTGTCGAGGGCCTGCTGCACGTCGGCGTCGAAGTGCGTGTCGTTGAACGCCTGCTGCGGCGAGGGCTCGCGGCTGGGCAGCCGCTCGGCCGCGTCGTCGGCGAGCGCGTCGAAACGGATGCGCTGCTTGCGGCGGACCATGTCGAGGAAGAGGTTGGTGGTGATGCGGTGCAGCCAGCCCTCGAAGGTGCCCGGGGTGTACGTCGACAGCGAGCGGAAGACGCGGACGAAGACCTCCTGGGTCAGGTCCTCGGCGTCGTGCTGGTTGCCCGTCAGGCGGTAGGCGAGGCGGTAGACCCGGCCACTGTGGGTGCTGACGATCTCCTCCCAGGTGGGAGGGGTCCACGCCTGCGATTCCGCATCCGATGCGAAGGTCGCGGTGGTGGGAGCGGAGTCGGTGGTGCGGAAACGGTCAGCGGTGTCGGTCACGGATTTCGGCTCACCCGCCGACCTGAGAAGACGCCGAAGCACTCCTCCCCGATCCACAGGCGCAGCCGCACCTCCCCTGTCGGCTCTGGTGGTGTCCAGTGGAGCCCCTACCATAGCCACCTCGCCCGTTAGCTCCGGATAAGAATCTTTACGCGAATTTGGAACCGGGTCGCCCGGCTCCCTCCCTCGCATCCCTACCCCTGGTGAACGCACGGTCCCATCTGCGGGTTCCCGCTGACAGCGGATACAGTCACCGTTGCGTCAACTACGGGGACAGGAGAGGGCCATTACCGCCAACCGGCAGACGAGCTGGTCGTTCGCCGACGCCTTCGTCGCCGAGGACGAAGCTCTGCGCTGGGCCCGTGAGCGGGCCCGGGAGGCAGGGCTGCCCTCGGTGTCGCCGGGCACCGGTGGGGCGCTGCGCCTGCTCGCCGCGACGGCGGACGCCAAGGCGGTGGCGGAGATCGGCACCGGCACGGGCGTGTCCGGGATCTATCTGCTGCTCGGGATGCGCCCGGACGGGGTCCTGACGACGGTGGACCTCCAGCCGGAGCGGCAGCAGCTCGCCAAGACGGCGTTCCGGGCGGCCGGCTTCGCGGGCAACCGGGCCCGTTTCATCCCCGGCCGCGCCCTGGACGTGCTGCCCCGGCTCGCGGACGGCGGATACGACCTCGTGTTCTGCGACGGCGACCGGCTCGAGTACCTGGACTATCTCGCTGAATCGTTGCGCCTGCTGCGACCGGGGGGTCTGGTCTGCTTCGAGGGGGTCTTCGCCGACGGCCGCACGGTCGATTCGGGGGCCCAGCCGGCGGAGGTCCAGCGGGTCCGCGAGCTGCTGCGCGCGGTGCGGGAGAGCCAGGAGCTCGTCCCCTCCCTGCTGCCGGTGGGCGACGGCCTGCTCTGCGCGGTACGGCGCGGCTGACCGCTCGTCCGGCGGGGGCGCGCCGCCGCCGGAGACACCGCTGCCCCGGGACGGCGGACCGTACCGGGGCAGCGCTCAGGAATCGTGGAGAAGAGGGTCAGCCGACGACCTTCTTGAGGGCGTCGCCCAGTGCCTCGGCCTCGTCCGGGGTCAGCTCGACGACAAGCCGACCGCCGCCTTCGAGCGGAACGCGCATGACGATGCCCCGCCCCTCCTTGGTCACCTCGAGCGGGCCATCACCCGTCCGCGGCTTCATGGCCGCCATGCTTGTTCCCCTTCCTGAAACCAGCTCATTGTCAGCCGGGCAGCTCCTTGATGTGGAGCACGCGTCACCGGCTTCGAACACATTGCTTCCAGGTCATTATCCCGCATGGCAGGACCCGATGACCAACATCGCTCGGCATCGCTTGCGCAACGCGCTCTCTCAAAACCCCACATTTCGGGGATCGGCCTGCGATACTTCGCCGCTCGACGTCGGAGCGGCTCCTTCGATCTTTGACGTCTTTGACGCACCTCACATGGGCGGCACGGGTGATCTCCGCCATGCTGGGCTGGTCAACCACGCAATGAGGCGAAGGGATCCTGATGGCCGACACGGTGCTGTACGAGGTGCGCGACGGGCTCGCCACCATCACGCTCAACCGGCCCGAGGCCATGAACGCGATGAACGTGGCGACGAAGGTCGCCCTCCGGGACGCCGCGGAGACGGCCGCGGCCGATCCCGCCGTACGGGCGGTGCTGCTCACGGCGGCCGGTGACCGGGCGTTCTGCGTGGGCCAGGACCTGAAGGAGCACGTCGGGCTGCTCACGGCGGACCAGGAGTCCGGCACGAGCGAGACCATGAACACGGTCCGTGACCACTACAACCCGATCGTGCGCGCGCTCACCGGCATGCGCAAGCCGGTCGTCGCGGGCGTGAACGGCGTCGCCGCCGGGGCGGGCTTCGGCTTCGCGCTCGCGGCGGACTACCGGGTGGTCGCGGACACGGCCTCCTTCAACACCTCCTTCGCGGGCGTGGCCCTCACCGCCGACTCGGGCGTGTCGTGGACGCTGCCCCGGCTGATCGGTGCGAGCCGGGCCTCCGACCTGCTGCTCTTCCCGCGCTCGATCAGCGCCCGGGAGGCGTACGAGTTGGGCATCGTGAACCGGCTGGTCCCGGCCGCCGACCTGGCGGCCGAGGCGGAGAAGGTGGCCCGCACCCTCGCGGAGGGCCCGACGGTGGCGTACGCGGCCCTGAAGGAGTCCCTCGCCTTCGGCGCCGACCACTCCCTCACGGAGGCCCTCGGCAAGGAGGAGGAGCTCCAGACCCTGGCGGGCGCCTCGGAGGACCACACGATCGCGGTCCGCGCCTTCATCGCCAAGGAGAAGCCGAAGTACCTGGGCCGCTGAGGCCCGCGCCCGGGGCGGCTACCCGTCGCCCCGGGCCACGCAGTCCTTCAGGTGGTCGTCCACCAGCCCGCAGGCCTGCATCAGGGCGTAGGCCGTGGTGGGGCCGATGAAGCGGAGGCCGCGCTTCTTGAGGGCCTTGGAGAGGGCCGTCGACTCGTCGGTGACCGCCGGGACCTCGGCGAGCGTGCGCGGGGCGGAGCGGGTCGTCCGGTCGGGGGCGTGGGACCAGATCAGCGCGTCGAGCTCGCCCGGGGACCAGTCGGCGAGCAGCTTCGCGTTGGCCAGGGTCGCGTCGACCTTGGCACGGTTGCGGATGATGCCCTCGTCGGCGAGGAGCCGCTCGCGGTCCGCCTCGCCGAAGGCGGCGACGGAGGCGATCTCGAAGCCGGCGAAGGCACGCCGGAAGCCCTCGCGGCGGCGCAGGATCGTGATCCACGACAGGCCCGACTGGAAGGCCTCCAGGCAGAGCCGCTCGAAGAGGGCGTCGTCGCCGTGGACCGGGCGCCCCCACTCCTCGTCGTGGTACGCGACGTAGTCCTCGGTCGACAGGCCCCAGGGGCAGCGCAGCAGCCCGTCGGGCCCGGGGATCGCCTCGCCCGTCACTTCTCGCCGCCCTCCGCGCCGGCGTCACCGGCGCCGCCCGCGCCCGCGAGCGCCTCCTCCAGCTCGGCGATCCGGGCGTCGCGCTCGGCGAGTTCGGCGCCGAGGCGCACGAGGACGTCGTCCACGTCGGCCATCCGGTAGCCGCGGGGCGCGACGGGGAGGCGGAGCGCCTCGACGTCGGCGCGGTCCACCGGGCGGGCGACCGGAAGCGGGTCGACGAGCTGCTCGGGCGCCACCTCGGGCAGCACCTCGCTGTCGCCGCCGCCGACCACGGCGAGGGTCACCGCGGCCACGACCACGACCATCGTGATGAGCAGAAACCAGAACACCTGCGCGCCTCTCCCCGGAGTGGAAAACGTCCCGTGCCGATCGTGCCATGCGCCACCGACGGTTAGGGTCACAGGCGAACGGACGCGAGGGAGGACAAAAGGGATGCTGCGCTTGGGACGGCGTGAATTCGGGCCGCACGAGCCGGTGATCATGGCGATCGTGAACCGGACCCCGGACTCCTTCTACGACCAGGGCGCGACCTTCCGGGACGAGCCCGCGCTCGCCCGGGTCGAGCAGGCCGTGGCGGAGGGGGCGGCGATCATCGACATCGGCGGGGTGAAGGCGGGCCCCGGCGAGGAGGTGACGGCCGAGGAGGAGGCGCGGCGCACGGTCGGTTTCGTCGCCGAGGTCCGCAGGCGCCATCCCGACGTCGTGATCAGCGTCGACACCTGGCGGGCGGACGTCGGCGAGGCGGTCTGCGAGGCCGGGGCGGACGTCCTCAACGACGCGTGGGGCGGGGTCGACCCGCGGCTCGCGGAGGTCGCCGCGAAGCACGGGGCGGGGCTCGTCTGCACGCACGCGGGCGGCGCGGAACCGCGGACCCGGCCGCACCGGGTGGAGTACGAGGACGTGATGGCCGACATCCTGCGGGTCACGGTGGGTCTCGCGGAGCGCGCGGCCTCGCTCGGCGTGCGGCGGGACGGGATCATGATCGACCCCGGTCACGACTTCGGGAAGAACACCCGGCACAGCCTGGAGGCGACGCGTCGGCTCGGGGAGATGGCGGCGACGGGGTGGCCGGTGCTGGTGTCCCTGTCCAACAAGGACTTCGTGGGTGAGACCCTCGACCGGCCGGTCAAGGAGCGGGTCCTCGGGACCCTGGCCACGACGGCGGTCTCCGCGTGGCTCGGGGCGCAGGTGTACCGGGTCCACGAGGTCGCCGAAACCCGTCAGGTGCTCGACATGGTGGCGTCCATCGCCGGTCACCGTCCGCCGGCGGTCGCCCGGCGCGGGCTGGCGTAGCCCCGCTCCTGCGGCCCGGTGGTCGGTTGTGGCCGACCCCTCCCCCAAGCTCTCGGCTTCGCTCCAGCAGGGGGACCCCCGTCGCCCTGGGGGCACCTCCCGGACGGGGTCCGGGGGAGGAACGCCTGTCACAACCGACCGGCGCCGGTCGGCCTCAGCGGCCCACTTCCTTCGTCACCAGGGTCACCGCCTCCTCCACGTCGTCCGTGACGTGGAAGAGGAGGAGGTCGTGCTCCGAGGCCTTGCCGCCCGCCACGACCGAGTCGCGCAGCCAGTCGACCAGGCCCTTCCAGTACTCCGTGCCGAAGAGCACGATCGGGAAGCGGGTGACCTTCCGGGTCTGGACCAGGGTCAGCGCCTCGAAGAGCTCGTCGAGGGTGCCGAGGCCGCCGGGCAGGACGACGAAGCCCTGCGCGTACTTCACGAACATCGTCTTGCGGACGAAGAAGTAGCGGAAGTTCACGCCGATGTCGACGTGCGGGTTGAGCCCCTGCTCGAAGGGGAGCTCGATGCCGAGGCCCACCGAGACGCCCCTGGCCTCCCTGGCCCCCTTGTTGGCCGCCTCCATGGCGCCCGGCCCGCCGCCCGTGATGACGGCGAACCCCGCCTCGACGAGCGCCCGGCCGATCCGTACGCCCGCCTCGTACTCCGGCGAGTCCGGCCTCGTACGGGCCGAGCCGAAGACGCTGATCGCGCTCGGCAGCTCGGCGAGGGCGCCGAAGCCCTCGACGAACTCGGACTGGATGCGCATGACCCGCCAGGGGTCGGTGTGCACCCACTCCGAGTCGCCCTCGGTGTCGAGCAGCCGCTGGTCCGTGGTGCCCGGCTGGATCTGGTCCCTGCGCCTGAGCACCGGCCCGAGCCGCTGCTCCTCCGGCTTCGTCTCCCCCTCGGGGACACCCATGGCCTGCTCCCTCCGTCGAACCGACGATCTTCTGCTGGGGTCAGCGTAGGACCACGGAGGTGACGAAATGCGAAATTACGGAAGTCAGGCGGTCAGCCAGTCGCGGAGCCGTGCCTCGCAGTGGTGGATGCGGTCGACGTGGACGTGCTCGTCGCGCTTGTGGGCGTACAGGGGGTCGCCGGGGCCGTAGTTGACGGCGGGCACGCCGAGGGCGCTGAAGCGGGCCACGTCGGTCCAGCCGAACTTGGGCTGCGCGCTGCCGCCGACGGCCTTCATGAAGGCCTCGGCCGCGGGGTGGGAGAGGCCGGGCAGGGCGCCCGGGCTCTCGTCGTCGACGACGAACTCGGCGATGTCGCAGCCGTCGAAGAACTCGCGGACGTACGCCAGGGCCTCGGCCGGGGAGCGGTCGGGGGCGTACCGGTAGTTGACGGTGACGGCGCAGGCGTCGGGGATGACGTTGGTGGCGACGCCGCCCTCGATCCGCACGGCGTTGAGGCCCTCGTGGTACTGGAGGCCGTCGATGACCGGCTTGCGCGGCTCGTAGGCGGCGAGGCGGTCGAGGATCGGGGCGGCGGTGTGGATGGCGTTGGAGCCCATCCAGGAGCGCGCGGAGTGGGCGCGCTCGCCGGCGGTGTGCAGGATGACGCGCAGGGTGCCCTGGCAGCCGCCCTCGACCTGGCCGTCGGAGGGTTCGAGGAGGACGGCGAAGTCGCCTTCCAGCCAGTCGGGGTGCGCGGCGGCGACCTTGCCGAGGCCGTTGAGGTCGGCGGCGACCTCCTCGTTGTCGTAGAAGACGAAGGTGAGGTCGCGGTTGGGCTCGGGGACGGTGGCGGCGATGCGCAGCTGGACCGCCACCCCGGACTTCATGTCGGAGGTGCCGCAGCCCCACAGGATGCCGTCCTCGTCGAGCCGCGAGGGCACGTTGTCGGCGATCGGCACGGTGTCGATGTGGCCGGCGAGGACGACGCGCTCGTCGCGGCCGAGGTTCGTCCGGGCGACGACGTTGTTGCCGTACCGGTCGACGGTGAGGTGCGGCAGGAGGCGCAGGGCCCCCTCGATCGCGTCGGCGAGCGGCTTCTCGGTCCCGCTGACGGAGGGGAAGTCGATGAGGGCGGCGGTGAGCGCCGCCCCGTCCAGGGAGAGGTCGAGGGGGGCGTCGGGCGGGGTGATGTCAGCCATGTGCCGACCCTAACGCGGCCTCCAGTACGGTGGGCCCCGTGTCCGAGCCCACCCGCCCCCGCCGCCGCGGCCGCCGCGCCCGTTCCGCGGCCGCCTTCGCCGTGCTCCTCGGCCTCTCCGCGTACGTGGCCGTCCACCAGATGACGGGGAGCACGGGGGCACCCCGGTGCAGTGTGGGCAGTGGGGACAACCGCTACGAGTTCACTCCGGAGCAGGCGTCCAACGCGGCGATGATCGCGGCGGCGGGCACCACCCGGGGGCTGCCGGAGCGGGCCGTGACGATCGCGCTCGCGACCGCGCTGCAGGAGTCCGCGCTGCGGAACATCGAGCACGGCGACCGGGACTCGCTGGGGCTCTTCCAGCAGCGGCCCTCGCAGGGCTGGGGGACGCCGGCGCAGATCATGGACCCGGTGTACTCGGCGGGGAAGTTCTACGAGGGCCTGGAGAAGGTCCCGGGGTACTCGCGGCTGCCGCTGACGGTGGCGGCGCAGAAGGTGCAGCGGAGCGGTTTCCCGCAGGCGTACGCGAAGCACGAGCCGGACGCCGCGCTGCTGTCGGCGGCGCTCACGGGACGGTCCCCGGCGGCGCTGATCTGTACGGCGAGCGCGGCGAAGGGCCGGCCGGGCGATCCGGAGCAGGTGCGCCGGGAGCTGGTGCGGTCGTTCGGCGAGAAGGCGGCGCCGAAGGCCGTGACGGGCGGCCCGAGCGCGGGCCGCTCTGCCTCGGAGCCGCCGGTGCTCGTGGTGCCGGTCCGGGGGGCGACGGGCGCGGGGAGCGCGCCGGGGGCCGGCTCGGACGAGCGGCGCGGCTGGGAGCTGGCGCAGTGGGCGGTGGCGAGGGCGGACACGCTGCGCATCAGGGAGGTCTCGTTCGGCGACCGCGTCTGGCGCGCGGGCGAGGCGGACGGAGGCTGGTCGAAGTCCTCACCGACCGGCACCGGCACGTCGGTCCGCATGCGACTGGCGCAGTAGCCGCAGGGCGGCGACCTTCCCGCGTACGACCGGCGCAGTGGCCGCGGGGCGGCGGCCCGCCCGCGTACGACCGGCGCACCGGCTGCCAGAACGGCGCACACAGGGGTGCGGGCTCACGCGGGGACCGCCGGAACGGCGCGCCTTTCCGCGTACGGCTGACACAAGGGCCGACGGGGCGGCAGCCCGCCCGACCACGGCCGGCGCTCCGACCCCCGGAACGACACCCGCACGCGTACGGGCTCACGCGGCGACCGCCCGGACGGCGACCTGCCCGCGTGCGGGCGGCGCAAGGGCCTGCGAGGCGGCCGTATGCGACTGGGCAGTCGGCGGTGACGGTCCCGCCGCACCCGACTCGCGCAGCAGCCGCGCGCCGGCCGGAGCGGCGGGGCCGTCGCGTACGACCCGCCCGGTAGCCGCCGGGGCGGCTTTCCGGGCGCGGCCGGTGCGGTGGGCGCCGGGGCGGCGGCGCACGCGGCCGCTCACACGGCCGCGCCGGAGGCGGCCGGGCCTGCCACACGCGGCTCGATCGTGTCGCGCACCCGTGCGGGGCGTCACCCGGTCGTGGCACGGGCCGGGGTCGGGGCGGGAGGAATTGGCGGGGGCTTCGCGGCGCCTTTCCCAGCCGTCACCCCTCCCCCTCGCACCCCTTGGCACACAAGGGAAGTGACGGTTCGGCAGAGCCCCTCACAATGACACGTTCGTCCGTTTTCCTCCCCACCCGACAATACGACGCATTGCCAACTCTTTACCTTCGGTCGCCGAAACCTCCCCCGCCCCAGGGCCGGTTGTCACCGCGTAATCGTCCTCTTCGTCGAAGGAGCACCATGTCCCTCTCCCTGACCCGCCGGATCGCCCGTGCCGCCCTCATCGTCGCGGCCGGAGCAGCCCCCGTGGTCGGTGCGGCCGGCTCCGCGAGCGCTCTGGACAACAGCCTCGCGCCGGCCGGTGCCCTCGGCGGCGTGACCGCCCTGGACGCCGCCGGGGCGGGCAGCGCCGTCGACAGCGCCTCGCAGACCGCGACCGGCGTGGTCGGCGGGACCGGCAGCAAGGCCGTCGGCACCGCCGTCCCGGCCGCGGGCAAGACCCTCGGCACGGCCGGCAAGACCGCCACCCCCGCCGCCCAGGAGGTCGTCGGCAAGACGGCGGGCAGCACGGGCGAGGTCGTCGGCCAGACCGCCGGCGCCGCCGCCGAGAGCGCCGAGGGCCCCACCGGCGGCGCCCTGGGCGGTGGCCTCGGCGGCCTGCCGACCGGCCAGACCCTCGGCGGCCTGCCGATCGGCTGACCCGCACCAGGACGCACGGAGGGCCCGGGGAGCACCTGCTCCTCGGGCCCTCCGGCACTCGCTCAGCCCAGGCGCTTGACCGCGGCCTCGACCCGCTCGTCCGTCGCCGTGAACGCCACCCGCACGAACCGCTCCCCGGCCTCGCCGTAGAAGTCGCCGGGCGCCACCAGGATGCCCTTCTCCGCCAGGTACGCCACCGTCTCCCAGCACGGCTCGCCCCGGGTCGCCCACAGGTACAGGCTCGCCTCGCTGTGCTCGATCCGGAAGCCGTGCGCCTCCAGGGCCGCCCGCAGCGCCGTGCGCCGGGCCGCGTACCGCTCCCGCTGCTCGGCCACGTGCGCGTCGTCGCCGAGCGCCGCGACCGTCGCCGCCTGCACCGGGGCGGCGGTCATCATGCCGCCGTGCTTGCGGATCTGGAGCAGCTCGCCCAGGACGGCCGCGTCGCCCGCGATGAACGCGGCCCGGTAGCCCGCCAGGTTGGAGCGCTTGGACAGCGAGTGGACCGCGACGATCCCCTCGTAAGAACCGCCGCAGACGTCCGGGTGCAGGACCGAGACCGGGTCGGCCTCCCAGCCCAGCTCCAGGTAGCACTCGTCCGAGAAGACGAGGACGCCGTGCTCGCGCGCCCAGGCCACGATCCGGGTCAGCTCGTCCTTGGCGAGGACCTTGCCGGTCGGGTTGGACGGGGAGTTGAGCCAGAGGAGCCTCAGGCCGGCCGGGTCGAGCTCCGTGGGGTCGTCGTAGACGACGGGCGTCGCGCCGCAGAGCCGCGCCCCCACCTCGTACGTCGGGTACGCAAGCCGCGGGTAGGCGACCACGTCGCCCGCGCCGAGCCCCAACTGCGTCGGCAGCCAGGCCACCAGCTCCTTGGAGCCGACCACCGGGAGCACGTTCTCGTGGGCGAAGTCCACCGCGCCCAGGCGCCGCTCGCACCAGCCGGTGAGCGCGTCCCGCAGTTCCTTCGTGCCCCACACCGTGGGATAGCCCGGCGAGTCGGCGGCCGCGACCAGGGCCTCCTGGATCAGCGCGGGGACCGGGTCCACGGGCGTGCCGACGGACAGGTCCACGATTCCGTCCGGGTGGGTCAGGGCCGTCTTCTTGTACGGCTCCAGCTTGTCCCAGGGGAAGACGGGAAGGCGCGAAGAGACTGCGCTCACGGGTTGGCTCACTTCCTCGTGCGTACGGAAAACGCTTCGGTCCCGCACGGCGGCGAGGCCGTACGGGACCGAGGGCGAACGATCAGCCGTTCTGCGGCGGCAGGGCGGCGATGAAGGGGTGGTCGCGCTCGATCTCGCCGAGCTTGGAGGCACCACCGGGCGAACCGAGCTCGTCGAAGAACTCGACGTTCGCCTTGTAGTAGTCCTTCCACTCCTCCGGGGTGTCGTCCTCGTAGAAGATCGCCTCGACCGGGCAGACCGGCTCACAGGCCCCGCAGTCGACGCATTCGTCCGGGTGGATGTACAAGGACCGCTTGCCCTCGTAGATGCAGTCGACGGGGCACTCCTCGATGCACGCCTTGTCCTTGACGTCGACACAAGGCTGCGCGATGACGTAGGTCACGCTGTCGTTCCTCCTCGATAGGGCTGGTCTGCGCGGGAGCGCGGCGTCGTCGATGCCCGCACCTAGTATCTCCGTTCTTGGGGGCGATCCGAACAGGAGGGGCGGAGAAGCTGTGGAAATCACCGGCGGAGGGCGTCTTGAAGTGCGAATCACCAGCGCTGACGTGGGAAAACGTGTCTCCGTTCGGTACGTGACGGACTCGGCGCAGTCGGGTGAGAAGTTCACCGACGCGGTCGGGGTTCTCACATCATGGGACAACCATGTGCTGCTGATCACACGAAAGAACGGCGAGAGCGTCCGCATCCCGGAATCCGCGCTGGCCGCGGGGAAGGTCGTCCCGGCCGCCCCCGCCCGCCGCCGCGGTCCCTCCGCCACCTTCGCGGAACTCGCCCGCGCCACCGCGCGCGCGTGGCAGCCGGTCGAGAGCGAGCCCCTCGGCGAGTGGACCCTGCGGGCCTCCGACGGATTCACCCGGCGCGCCAACTCGGTCCTCGCGCTCGGCGATCCGGGGCTGCCGGTCGCCGAGGCCCTGGCGCACGCGCGCGCGTGGTACGCGGCCCGGAAGCTTCCCGCGTACGTCCAGGCCGCCACCGGCGCCGAGGGCACCCAAGAGCTGCTGTGCGCCGCCCTCGACCGGCACGGCTGGCGGCGCGAGGTCTCCGCCGAGGTACGGATCGGGGCGCTGGCCCCGATCGGCGACCTGGACGCCGACGTCTCCGCCGTACGCCTCTCCCGGACGGTCGACGAGGCCTGGCTGCACCGCTACCAGCGCTTCGAGGAGGCGAGTCCGGCCGTCCGGTCCGTCCTCGCGTCCGGTCCGAGCGTGTGGTTCGCGTCCGTCGAGGGCACGGAAGGGGTGCCGGCGGCGATCGGACGCTGCGTGGTCGACGGCCGCTGGGCCGGCTTCATGGCGGTCGAGGTCGACCCCGGCCGGCGCCGCCGGGGCCTGGCGACGTCGGTCATGACGGCGCTCGCCCGGCAGGCGCTCGACGAGGGCGCGTCGGCGGCCTGGCTCCAGGTGGAGGCGGACAACGACGCCGCGCGGGCGCTGTACGACGGGATGGGCTTCGCGCCCCACCACCACTACCACCACTACCGATGGGTCGAGGCGTGACGGAGGACGTACCACCACCGGGCGGGCCGGCGGGCGCGTCCGAGGAGCCGGACCGGGACGACTGGCGGCGGGAGTTCGCCGAGGAGGCCCGCGCCGAGCGGCCCGACCTCGCCCGGCTCTGCCTGCTGATCGGCGCGGTGGCCGACCCCTCCGTCACCCGG
This sequence comes from Streptomyces sp. TLI_105, assembly GCF_900105415.1. GTDB lineage: Bacteria > Actinomycetota > Actinomycetes > Streptomycetales > Streptomycetaceae > Streptomyces. The sequence continues at coordinate 2,942,139 of NZ_FNSM01000001.1, forward strand.
CGCGTCCTCGACGAGGCCGAGATCGAACTCGACCGGCTCGCCGGGCTCGTCCCGTACGCGACCCGGCTCACCGGCGACTGGGCCGTCGAACTCGCCGCGCTCCTCGGCCGCCACGAGGGCTTCGAGGGCGTGCCGGCCGACTACCAGCGCCTGGAGTCCTCGCTGCTGCACGAGGTGCTCCGGCGCCGCCGGGGCCTGCCCATCCTGCTCTCCGTCGTCTGGATGGAGGTCGCCCGCCGGGCCGGTGCCCCGGTGTACGGGCTCGGACTGCCCGGCCACTTCGTCGTCGGCTTCGGCGACCCGGCCGACCTGCACCTCGCCGACCCGTTCGCGGGCGGCCGGGCGATGACGGGCGCGGACGCCGAGCTCCTGGTGGCGAGCGCGACGGGCGAGGCGCTGGACCGCTCGATGCTCCGCCCCGCCGAGCCCGGCGCGATCGTCCTGCGGATCCTCAACAACATCCGCGCCTGGGCGGCCCCCCGCCCCGAGCGCTCCGACGTGGCCCTGTGGGCCGTGGAACTCGCCCTGCTCCTCCCCTCCCACCCGGCGAGACTCCGCTACGAACGGGCCGAGCTGCTCGTCCAGCGCGGGGAGTTCCTCACGGGGGCGGTGGAGATGGAGGCGTACGCCCAGGTGATGGACGCGGTGGACCCGGACTCGGCGACGACGATCCGCCGCCGGGCCCAGGCGGCACGGGCACGGCTCAACTGAGGGCGGTCGCCGGGTCCTGTCCTGCGCGCCGGTCGTACGCGCGAGCCCCCGTCCCTGGGCGGGGCGGGGGCTCGGAGTGGGGGCGCGGGGCGGTCAGCCCTCGCCGGTGAGGTCGATCGTCTTCGTGCGCTCCGCGAGGGTCTTGCCCCTCAGGGCGTCGCGCATCACGAAGGCCACGTCGTCGGCGGAGACCTGGTGCTTGGTGCCGTCGCCCTTGGTGATCATGACGCCGTCGAAGGCTCCGTCGAGGAGCCGCTCGATCGCCTTCTTGTCGTAGACCTCGACCAGCCGGCCGTCGACGGCCTTCATGGAGAGGATCTGCGGCAGCGACCGCGCCGGGCCGAAGTCGATGTGCCTGCCGCCCGCCTGGATCCTGATCAGGCCGGACATGGCGGGCTTCGCGAACTCCTTCATCGCCCGGTCCAGCTCGGCCTTGCTGACCGTCGGACGGCGGGTGGTGACCGGCAGCTCGACCAGCTTGTTCTGGCCGGTCTCGACCTGGGCGCGGAAGGCGTCCTGGACGGAGATCATCGAGCGCTGGACGTCCAGGCCCTGGCCGGGCTTGCCCTCGACCGGGGTCACCTTGTTCGGGGCGAAGAGGATCGTGCCCTCGGTCGCCGACGCGGAGCTGCCGGCCAGGTCCGTCAGGGCGACGGCGAGCTTCTCCTTGTCGACGGGGAACACCGGCTTCGCGACCCGCTCCTCGCCGAAGAGGGAGCCGATGACCGAGACCGGGTTGTAGTCGCTGCCGGCCGCCGCGCGGACGGTCTCCTGGCTGTCGAGCGCCAGGCCCGCCTTGTCCGGGGCCAGCTGGACCTTCTTGCCGCCGACGCCGAGCTGGAGCGGGGTGGTGGCCCGCTTGCCGAACACCGCGTCCAGCTTCTCGACGGCCTCCTCCTTCGTGCCGCCGCCGATGTCCACGCCGAGCACCGTGGTGCCCTTGGGGACGTCGGAGTGGTTGAGGAGCAGTCCCGCGCCGTAGGCGACGCCGACGATGCCCAGGATTCCGGCGGCGGCGAGGACCAGCTTGGAGCGGCCCTTCTTCGCCGGGGCGCGGCCGGCCGCCGCTGTCTGGCGCGGCGCCGGCGCGGGGGCCGGGCTCGCGTGCTCCTCGATGCGCGGGGTCAGGTTCGGGCGGGCCGCCGTCGGCGGGACCACGGGGATGCCGCTGGTGAGCGTGTCCCCGGAGATGTGGGCGCCGTGGTCGCCCGTCGCGCCCGGCCCGGGCCTGGGCGCCGGGGCGGGCTGCTGGGGCGTCAGGATCGCGGTGTCGTCGGACATGCGGGGCGCGCCGCCACCGGGGGCGAACGGGGAGCCCGCACCCTGGTTGCCGCCGAAGGGGCGGGGGGCGCCGGGGCCGCCGAGGGAGGCGGTGCCGGTGACCGGTCCCGTGGTGGGGCCGGTGGGCGCCGCCGGGGCGCCGGGAGCGCCCTGACCGCCCGGGCGGCCCGGGCCGCGGTGGGCGGGCGTGCCGGCGGCCGGGGTCCCGTCGTACAGGGGCGTGCCGGCGGCGGGAGTGCCGTCGTACATCGGAGTGCCCGCGGCGGGCGTGCCGTCGTACATCGGCGTACCGCCGGCCGGAGTCCCGTTGTACATCGGCGTGCCGCCGGCAGGGGTCCCGTTGTGCATCGGGGTGCCGCCGGCCGGGGTC